>JAISUQ010000004.1 GCA_031272005.1 Coriobacteriales bacterium
GGCGGCCGCTGCAGCGGATGCTGATCGTGCGCTGCCAGCAGCTGTCACCTGCCCGTTGCTGGCGGTGGCCGAACTCGGCGACCTCAGCTATCAGGTGACGGCCGACTCCGAAACCTGGCAGACTTCGAGCACCAGTCCCAGCGCTGCGCTGGCCCAGCCGCTGCTGCTGGAGATGCAGTCCGGAGGCTATCAGCTGGCCTATGCCGGGTATCTGGACATCTCCGGCATCGCCTGGGGTTGCGTGGCCGCCTGTCCGGACGGCAGTGCCATCAGTGTGGTCCTGCGTCCGGAAAAGCTGGGCGAAGAGCCCGGGCCAGGCAATCCGCTGTCGGTGACAGTGACCCACACCTTCGTGCCCGAAACCCACTGAGGAGCATCAATGTACTGGTTGAAGGATAAACGCGGGCAGGGCACGGTGGAGTACCTGATTGTGGGGTTGGTGCTGCTGGGCATCATCGTCGGGCTCGGTGCCCTGGCCGGTCGTTTGGCGGAAGGGCTGTTCGTGCAGCATGCCGCCGATGGCGCGGCCTACGGCAACGCCCAGGGCGCGATGGGAGCGATGGGCGATGTGCTGTTGTATTGATGCCAGTCGCCGCCGACGGCAGCCGATGTCCAGCAGCGGGCAGGCGACGGTGGAGGCCGCTATCCTGATCCCCGTCCTACTGCTGATGTTGCTGATACTTACCCAGCCGGCGATTCTGCTCTATAACCGCATCGTCATGGAGAATGCCGCTGCCCAGAGCTGTCGACTGCTGTCCACCCGCAGCGACGTCGGCGCCTACAGTGCCGACAAATACCGGGGATACGTGCAGCGGCGGCTGGCAGCCATCCCGCCTGTGGACATCTTCCATGTTCATCAGGGTGCCAACAGCTGGGACATCGTCATGGAGGGCAATGAGTCATCCGGCGAAGTGACGGTGCGGATTACCAACAAGGTCCGACCGCTGCCCCTGCTGGGATGGGCCGAGGGCCTGCTGGGCTTGCTCGATGGCCAGGGTTATCTGACCCAGACCGTTGAGGCCACCATGCCCACCCAACCGGCCTGGGTCTGGCAAAACGGGACAGGCCCCACAGATTGGACAACCCGATGGAAATAACTGTGAAAGCCAACAGCACCAGACCAGTCTCCACGGCGCCTGCAGCCAACAGAGACCCATTCATCGCCGCCGACGGCGGCTTTACCAGCGCCGGGGTGGTTGTAGCCTTGCTGCTGGTGATTGCCCTGTTGTTCACCTCAGCCCAGGTTTACTGGTTGAACTCGACGGCCGGGGATGTCCAGTTTGCCGCCGACGCCGGAGCCCTGGCGGCGGAGAACGTCGTTGCCGAATATTATGTCGTAGCGCGGATCGCTGATGCTATAACGCTATCATTAAGCCTGCTGGGTATCGCCGTCTTCGGTGTCTCCATCGTCGTCAGCTGTGTTCCCGGGATGCAGGCTGCCGGGGCGGAGATGATGCAATTCGGCACCCGCATCTTCAGGATGCGCGATGAGTTTGCCAAACAGAGCACCGAGGCCCTGGTGCAGCTGCAGAAGGCTCTGCCGCTGCTCAGCGTGGCCAATGCCGCTGCGGTCATCAGCGCCAACCGCTTTTCGGCCTCTGGCAGCGCCAGCTATCTGGGCTTTGCCATCATCGTGCCGATCCAGGGCGAGGAGCCGGACTTCGGTGACGACGCAGCCGCCGAAGACGCTGCGGCAGATATTGCCGAGCGCAATCCCGAGACAGCTGAGCTGACCGATCAGGCGGCCGAGGCCAAAGAACGAATGGACGCCGCCAAGTTGCGGGCCTGGCAGGCGGACTGCGGGGCTTCTCCGGATTACTGCATGTACGACAGGGCCAGCGATCTGGCGGGTATGAGCGGGCTCAGCAACCCTTACTTTGCCAGCGTGGAGACCTGGCGCTTTGACTATGCCTTCGACCGTGCCGAAGCCTATTATCGGCGGCGGTTGGCCATTGAGGCTCCGGCGAACAACACCATTGCCGAGCAGACCCGTTCCTTTGTGCGCAAGCAGTTCTATGCCTATGCCATCGAAGAACTCAGCCGGGGCTACGCTCACACCGATGCCGATGGCGTCCTGGATGCCGATTTTCCGCTGCTGGCCAGAAACACCACCGAGATCCGCTCCACCCGGCTGTACACCGATGCGGTCTACCCCGTAGACAGCAGTGGCTGTCTGCATGGGGTCACCACCTGCCCTGATTATCAGGCCAATGGCGGTGCCGGCCAGGCCTCGATTGCCGATCTGGATGCCGGCACCTACCAGGCCTGCGCGCTCTGCGACATCGGGGTCAGCACCGTCGGCAAGGTGGCGTCGGCATCCACCTCCATCAGCAGCGGCTTTGAATACCACTACCGCATCGTTGCCGAACAGGCCAGGGCCTACGAGCAGGCCTCCCGCGAGTATCGCGAGCTCTCCGATCAAGCCAAAGCCTCAGCGGGGGAGTCCCTGACCGACTTTGAGGAGGCCCTGGCCGCCCTCAAGGCGCCGCGCTTCGACCCCAAGCCGCCAGGTCGCTGCGGCTGCATCGCCATCGCCTTCGACCCGGCGTCCCGCTCCATCCCGGATGGCTTGAGCAGTTCCTTTGTCTCCAGCCAGGCCAGCCTGCCACCGCGCGTGGCCATCTCGGCAGCGGCACTGGCTTGCGATCAGGCCAGCGAAGGCAACAACATCCTGGCTTCCTTTGCCGACCGGATGCGCGCCTCAGTCAGTCAGTCCAGCGTCTGGGCTGCCGGGCTGGATGTCTTTGACGGCATTCTGACCATCTGGGGTGATCTGCTGCTGGTCTATTCCCAGGGGGCGGACAGCCTGGCCAAAGGCGTGGGCGACTTCCTGCGCTCAATACCTGTCCTCGGCGATACCCCGCTGGCCAGTTGGGCGCAGGACTCGTTGCAGCACTCCATTGAGGCCTGCGGCCTGCAGGGCGTGGACCTTTCGGCGCCCAAACCGGTGCTGGTCAATAGCATCCATGTCGTCAATGCCAGCGACTCCGAGCTGCTGGGGGCTCTGGGTTCGGCCAAGCAGTCCTACTCCGCATTGCCGGGCTCCGGCAGCGGCAGCCTGGCTGCCGGTGTGGTCGATGGCGTGCTGGTGGGTGTGGAGTCAGCCGGTGCCGAATATCTGGAAGGCGAGATCACCATCTATACGCTGCGCTTTGGTGATGTCGCTGGCGCCCCGGAGATCCCCATCCGCATCAAGTTGCCGCCGCAGGCCGTCGAAGCCGGCCGCAGCATCCTGCGCAGCGCTACTGATGGCGTACGCTCACTGTTTGGAGGTGGTTCAGGTGCGCAGGCCTGGCAATGATCATGCCACCCGCGGGCAGATGATGGTAGAAATGGCCGTCTGTCTGCCGGTGATGCTGGCGGTACTGGGTATTGTGGTGAACATGCTGGTCTTCTTCGGTGACTGCGCCCGCTTCGACCGGATAGCTGCCGAGGCGGTGCGCAGCCAGGCGGCGTCACCGGGCTATGACGCTTACGGGTCAACGTCGCGGGCGCAGGCGGTGCAGTCGTTGATTCAGGCCTCCTTTGCCGACAGCGACCATCTCAGCTTCAGCGTCAGCGCCAGCGGCGGCAGCAGCGCTGGCAGTGCTACGGATGGCTCCGGTGTCAGCCTGTCACTGCTGCCGCATCTGGAGACCTATACCTGCCGCATGGACTATCGCCCCTGGGGCTTCGGCGGGTCGTTTTTCGGCATCAGTTTCGCAGGCATTCCTCATACCCGGGTCTATGTGATCGACCCCTATCGACCGGGGGTGCTGCTATGACCAACACCTGCACCCGCCCGACAGCCGCAGCCCGGCGGTTGCGTACCGTCAAGCTGTTCGGCCTGGCGCTGGCGATCATCCTGCTGGGCCTGGGGGTCCAGCAGCGCTGCCAGCAGCCGACGCAGTCAGCGGCAACCGGGCTGGCAGATGAACTGGCTGCCGTGCTGCATCCCGACCCTCTGAATCTGGTAGCCAGCTGCCCGGGCCTGGAGCTGGTTGGCGTCAGAGGCGGAGGGCGAATACTTGGTTATGCAGCGCCACAGCCAGCCGCGGCAACTGCCGAGGTGCTCAGTGCAGAGCTGTTGCGTCAGGGCTGGATGCTGACAGCGGGCAATAGCGGCATCATGACGTTTGAGCGTACGGGCACCCAGTCCCAGTTCGCCTACAGTTATCTGCTGGTCCAATGCCTGGACACTTCATCCGGCAGTACTGTCGTCATCCAGGCGAGCTGAGTCAGATGTCGCGGGTAACCGAGATAGAGGTAGTGCTGGCCACGACCCTGCGCGGCCGCTTCATCGGTCTGTTGGACCGCCGGCTCTGCCAAAACGGTGAAGCCCTGCTGCTGGCTCCCTGTGCCAGCATCCACAGCTTCGGCATGAACGAACCGTTGGATGTGGCCTTCATCGCCGCCGATGGCCTCATCCTCAGCACATATCAGGGTCTGCCGCCGGCCCGGCTGCTGTCGTGCAGGGGCGCAGCCTTTGTCCTGGAGCGGCGCCATCGGCCCCAGGCCCAGTGGCCTCAGCCGGGGGACACTTGTAAAATGCTATATAAACTAACAAATATGGAGGAGAGATGAGGACCTGCCCCGGTTGCGCCAGCACCGCCTTTGACGACATGGACATCTGCTACGGCTGCCTGCGGCCTTTCGACAACGAAATCGAGGATGCCCAGATTATCGAGCCTCAAGCCGACACAGTGACAGCGCCACCCTTAAGCGCCATGTCCGCCGCAACGATTACCACCGCTACGGCCGCCACCACCGCTACGGCCGCCACCGTCGCCACCGTCGCCCCAGCCACCCCAGCTGCCACCACTGCCGCCGCCACCACGCCCGCCACACCTGGCGCGCTCGACTCAACCGACTCTGCGGGCGGAGTCTGTCTGCACGTCAGCTTTCCCGGACGCTTCCGTTTCCGCAGTTATCTGTCAATCACCGAAGGTGCCGAGTTGTCCATCGGCTGCGCCGCCGATAACAACATCGTCATCCCCGACTGCGAGGTCGGCCGCCATCAACTGCGGCTGTTTGTGCAGGACGGAGGTCTGTGGCTGGAAGACAAAGGCTCCACGACTTTGGCGTTGTTGGACAATGCACCGCTGACCGTGCCCAGCCGCATCAAGGCCCCGGCACAACTTCGGGTCGGCGAAGCAGTCATCGAAATCAACGGAGTCTGAGGGGCACCCATAAACCCCAGGGAAGCGCTGATTTATTCCGACTATGGCAATTCCCGTCGGGGCGCGATTCATCGCGCCCTCCCGACCTGCGAAATTGCTCTGCTCGAAAGGGCGCAATGAATTGCCTTGCCCAAGGGCTCAAGCGCTGCATTCGCAGCAATGTTGCGTAGGTTTCGCGCAAGCGCTTCACCCCTTCTCCCTGCAAACGTGCCACTGGCACGTTTGCTTAACGGTCGAAGCCATTCGCAGTCCACTGGACTGCGAATCCCTACGAAGTCTTCCAGAGTTGAGGTTTAATCAGGGCTTCCCTGAAGGATGCCTACTGGACTTTTTGCAGGACCACAGCTGTGCCGTAGGCCACAGTGGCACCCGCTGTGTCAATCATATCCTCAGTGCTGAAGCGGGCAGCTACCACGGCGTTGGCGCCTTTCTCGGAGGCGGCCCGGCGCATCCTGTCCACTGCGTCATAGCAGGTCTCGGCGCACAGCTCGGTGAAGGCGTCGAATTCACCACCTTTGAGCATCATCAGGCCGGAGCCTTTGGTGGCTGCGGAGTTGCGCGAGCGGCTGGCCACACCGAAGACCATGCCGAGCATCGAGACCACCCGATAACCGGGCACATTCTCGGTCGTCGTCACAAACACCGCGTTGGGATCGAGCACTGCATTCTCCGAATCGTTGTGTACAGAAGGTCGCCGTTGGCGGCAACAATTTACAATAATGATACTACAAAAACGAAAAATTTAATAAATTCCTAACACTTCCGGTTTATAATCAGTTGAAAAGTGCCTTCTTGGCGGGGGGCGGGTGAATAACAACCATGCGTTGGCGCTCTGTCATGGGGAGAGGGATACGCGCCACGCAGCGAAACCCCGCTGGGGGGGCGGATACATGGTAGAGCACAATCTGGCCGAACAGGCCACACCTTCGCGCCCGCGCGTCATCGAGTTGATCAAGCAATCCCTCAAGCGTCCGCTGACGACCATCGTTGCTGGTCCGGGCTTTGGTAAGACCCGGGCCCTGTATTCGGCGATGCAGGACTACACTGGCGACGATTGGATATTGTTCTGGCTGCGGCTGACGCCCCGCGACAACAGCGAAAGCCGCTTCTGGGAGCACTACGTGCGCCTGTTCACCCAGATCAACGATCTGCTCGGCGAAGCCATCGCCGAGATCGGCATGCCTCAGTCCGACTCCGACTACCACCACGCCATCTCATTGATCTTAGGCGACATCAAGCCGGAATACAGCTACATCATCATCATTGAGGATCTGCACTATATCACCAACGAGGCCATCCGCCACTATATACTGCGCAGCTCGGTGGACTGCCTGAGTTTCTCCAACATCATCATGGCTTCGCGGGAACGAATAGACATCTCCCCGATGATGCTTGCCGAGAACGAGGTCAGTGTGATCACCGAGGACAATCTGCGTTTCACCTATCAGGAAACCGAGGAGTTCCTGAACAGCCTGGGCACAGAATTGCAGCCTGGGATGGTGGACAACATCTATACCGAGTCGGGCGGCTGGGCCTACGGCATCGATTTGGTCGGCACCCTGCTCTGCCAGGGGGCGGCTACCGCCAGCCAGATCCGCCAGGCGCTCTCCTCCAGTGCTCATCAACTCATTGAACACGAGCTGTTCCTGCGCTTTCCGGAGGATTATCAGCGGCTGCTGATCCGTCTGACGTTGATTGACCATCTGGCCTTCGACCTGGTCCAGAAGCTGGCCGACAATCCGGGCCTGCTGGAGCAGCTGGACAAGCGCAGCTCATTCATCAGCTACGACCGCTACCTGCACGCCTATCGGATGCATCAGCTGATGGCCAGCTTCCTGGCCCAGTTCGTCGACCAGCTTTCGGAGGAGGAAATCGAGGACACCTACCGCCAGGCCGCCCGCTGGTGCCAGGAGCGCGGCTATACCCTGGAGGCCATCAGCTACTACCAGAAGCTGCACGACTGGCCGGCCATCATCGACATCGCCATCGCACTGCAGCTGGGCGTGGATTACAAGACCGGTCAACTGATCCTGGATGTTTTGGAGAACACTCCGCCCGAGGTCTTCGAGGCCACACCCGCCGCCTATATCCTCTATGCCCGGGCGCTGCTCTCCCTGGGCCGGATTGCTGATGCGGCCTACAAATGCGACGAGTCGATTGCCATCCTCGAGCAGCGTGAGTTGACCCCGCAGGTGGCCGAAGCCCTGGTCTGGACTTACAACAACCGCGGATTCGCCTCCATCCTGATGAGTCTGGAGACCCGTGAATATACCTTCTCCAAGTACTTCGAGAAAGCCTACAGCTATCTGTCCTACAGCGACCCTAATCCGATAAACTCGGTGGTGGACGCCGGTATCATGCCGATTGCCTGCCTGGTCGGCAGCCCGGACGCCGGCGAGCCCGAGCTGTATGTCGACGAGGTCACCCGCACGGTGCCGTTCGGCTATCAGACGATGAGCGGTTGCCTCTATGGCACCGACGACCTGACCCGCGCCGAGGTGGCCTTCCATCGGACCCAGATGCCCGAAGCCGAGCGCTTCGCCGTCCAGGCCGTGCTCAAAAGCCGCGACAAGCAACAGACCGAGATTGAGAACCGCGCCCTGTTCTATCTGCTGCGCATCCATGTCTACAACGGCAAATACACCGCCTGCAAATCGGTCATTGAGCAGCTCAACGAGCTGCTGGAACGCTCGCAGAATCCCAACCGCTTTGCCCTGCATAACGTCATCATGGGCTGGTACTACGCTTCCATCGGCGAGATGGACAAGGTGCCGGCCTGGATGCGCAGCGATTTTCTGCCCAGCGAAGGTGCGGCCTACACCTCCGGGCTGGAAGACCTGGCCAAGTGTCGTTACTATGCCATGAACCACGATTATCTGACCCTGCTGGCCTTTATCGAGGGCAGCCCGTCGCTGCAAAGCCTGCGCAAGATCCTCTTCTCCCGCCTGGCCATCCTGATCTATCAGGCGGTCAGCTACTACCACACCAAGAATGAGGCAGCGGCCTTCGCGGCTTTGGAGGAGGCCTACGAGCAGGCCCTGCCCAACAATCTGGATCTGCGCTTCGTGGAGATGGGCAACGACATGCGGGCCTTAGCCTCTGCGGCGCTGAAAAGCCGGCGTTGCAGCATCCCCAAAGCCTGGCTGGAGGCCATCAAGAGCAAGTCGACGACTTACGCCAAGCGTCTGGCTTATATCCGCTCACAATTCCAGAGCGAGCATAATATCGGCGTTGAGGTGCAGCTGTCCTCGCGGGAGACAGAAGTGCTGGTCGATCTGTCCCAGGGGCTCTCCCGCTCAGAGATCGCCCTGGGCCGCGGACTGTCGGTGAACACCGTCAAGGCCATGTTGCAGTCGGTCTTCAACAAACTGGGTGCGGAGAACAGCAAGGACGCCATCCGCATCGCCTCGACCATGGGCCTGCTGGAAGCCTGAGCCACCAGCCGCCACCACCCCAAACCACCCGACACCCCGCAGGGCTGTTGCGCGCCACCCCCGCCAGGCGCCGAGCGCAGCGCGCCACCCCCGCCAAAGGTGCAACACCCGCCAGGCTGCCCCCAACACTGAGCAGCGCTTACGTTACAATAACCCCATGCGAACTGTAGCGATCATCGACGGCAACTCCCTGATGCACCGGGCCTTCCATGCGGTGCCGCCCTACATGACGGCCCCGGACGGCCGTCCGACCAACGCCGTCTTCGGCTTCTTGAACATGCTGCTCAAGCTGAGCGAGGACTTCGCCCCCGATGGCATCGTCTGCGCCTTCGATCACGGCATCCCGGCCTTCAGGTTGGCAGCGGTGGAGAAGTACAAGGCTCAGCGCCCGCCCACCGACCCCGACCTCAAGCAGCAGTTCCCGATGATCAAGGCGCTGCTGGAGGCCCTGGCGGTGCCGGTGGTGGAGCTGGACGGTTGGGAGGGCGACGACATCCTCGGCACCCTGGCCGCACAGGCTGAGGCCGGCGGCATCAAGGCCCTGTTGGTCACCGGGGATAAGGACGCCCTGCAGCTGGTCAGCTCCACCACCAGCGTCGTCAAGAATAAAAGCGGAATGAGCGATGTGGTCATCTACGACCCGGCCACCGTGCTTGCGGAGTGGGGGGTGGAGCCTGAGCGCATCCCGGACCTGCTGGGCCTGATGGGCGATTCCTCCGACAACATCCCCGGTATACCCGGCGTGGGCCCCAAGACCGCCACCAAGCTGTTGCAGCAATACGGCAGCCTGGAGGCAGTCGTGGAGCATGCCGGCGAGCTGAAGGGCAAGATGGGGGAGAATGTCCGGGCCAATACGGATGCAGCCTACGCCAGCCGCGAGGTGGCAACCATCATCCGCGACGTGCCCTTGAGCTGCGATCTGGCTGCTGTCAGCTTCCCGGCCTACAGCTCGGCCGAGATCACCGCAGCCTTCCGTGAGTTGCAGCTGACCAGCCAGCTGCGCAAGTTCCTCTCGCTGATCGGCGAGAAGCCTGTGGCCACACCCGGCGCTGCCTCGCCTGGCGCTGCCACACCCGGCGCTGCCGCGCCTGGCGCTGCCACACCCGGCGCTGCCGCGCCTGGTTCCACCGCCGCCACCGCCACCGCAGGCACCAGCGCCTCCAGCATCGCCGGCGCCACCACCGCCACCACCACCGCCAGCAACCAGTCGGCAGTCTCCGCAGCTGCGGCGGCCGGCGCTGCTGCGACCGGTGTCGTTGCGGCGGCCTCCGCTCAGCAGGCTGCCGCTGCGTCCAGCCAGCCTGCCGCCTTGCCTGCGGGAGCCGTGGCCGCATATATCGCCGACAGCGCCGCCGAGTCGCTGTTTGGCTCGGCGCGTCGCCTGTATATTGCTAGTGAAAATAGCATAATGCAATACGATGAGCCGGATTTCGGCAGCGCCCTGAAGGCCGCTGTTGCCCAGGGCTTCATCATCGCCCACGATCTCAAAGCCCTGTTCCAGGCGGCGATTCCAGCCAACAGCGCCCTACCGGCCGCCTTCGCGGCGGCCGACATCGACCCGACGCGCATCTTCGACTGCTCCATCGCCGCCTATCTGCTGGACTCCAGCCTGGACAGCAGCAAACCCGAGGCCCTGTTCGAGCAATACCTCCCCGAACCACTGCCCGAGCCCACCGAGGAGCAGCCAGCTGGCGCCATCATCGCCCAGGCCCTGCTGCAGCTGTATGGTATCCTGGCCCAGCGCCTGACCCAAGACGGTTCTCAGGAGTGCTTCAAGGACATCGAGATGCCCCTGGTGCCGACGCTGCTGGCGATGGAGCGCTGGGGCATGAACGTCGACCGCGGTGTACTGGCCGAGCTCAACGACTCGCTCAGCCGCAAGCTGGAGGAGCTGCGCAGCCAGATACTGCACGAGGCCGGCGAAGACTTCAATCCCGACTCGCCCAAACAGCTGGGCATCATCCTCTTTGAGAAGCTCAAGCTGCCGACCCTGAAGAAGACCCGCACCGGCTATTCCACCGACGCCTCGGTACTCCAGGAGCTGGCCAGCCTGCACCCCGTGCCCCGCCTGATGCTGGAGTATCGCGAGCTGGCCAAACTGAAGTCCACCTACCTCGACGCCCTGCCCCGCCTGATCGCCTCCGATGGCCATATCCACACCAGCTTCCACCAGGCCGTGGCGGCTACCGGGCGGCTGTCCTCCAGCGACCCCAACCTCCAGAACATCCCGGTGCGCAGCGACCTGGGCCGGGAAATCCGCCGGGCCTTCGTGCCCGACCCTGCGGCCTTCGCTGGCCAGCCGACCGTCTTTCTGGCCGCCGACTACTCGCAGATCGAGCTGCGCCTGCTGGCCCATCTCTCCGGCGATGAGGGTCTGATCGCCGCCTTTGCCGAAGGTCAGGACTTCCATGCCTCCACAGCCGCCCAGATCTTCGGTGTGCCTCCGGCCGAAGTCACGCCGCAGCTGCGCAGCCGGGCCAAGGCGGTCAACTTCGGCATCGTCTATGGCCAGCAGGCCTATGGCCTGTCGCAGTCGCTGGGAGTGGGTTTTCAGGAGGCCAACGAGATGATCAAACGCTACTTCGCCACCTTTCCGCAGGTGCGGGCCTATCTCGACGAGGTAGTGGAGCAGGCTCGCAGCCAGGGCTGGGTGGCTACGCTTTTCGGTCGCAAACGGCATATCCGCGAGATCAACTCCAGCAACGCCAGCCTGCGCGGCTTTGGCGAGCGCACGGCCATGAACCACCCGATGCAGGGCTCGGCGGCCGACATCATCAAGCTGGCCATGGCTGCCGTGCAGCGACGCCTGGACAGCGACGGATTCGCCTCCCAGATGATTCTTCAAGTTCACGATGAATTGGATTTCAACTGCCGGGCCGATGAGATCGAGGCCCTGGCGCAGATGGTCAAACAGACCATGGAGGGCGTCGCCAACCTCAAGGTCGCCCTCATCGCCGATATCAGCTTCGGCGCCAACTGGGCTGAGGCGCATTGATGCAGCCGGCCTGATGACCCTGTCCGCAAGCCTTTTATTTCCGGCATGTTAATTAGCTTGCACGCCCGTGTAAACTCTCGGGCGTTCCTCTTGCCATAAATTGTCCCCATCGGCATATTGATTATCAGCACGGTCACAGGGGCCGTGAAAAAGTCGCGGTCAAGGGGGCCGCGCAGAGAAACGGAGGAGATGAGAGAGTTGGACACGGGTACTAATGCATTCATGCTCGTATGCGCGATGCTGGTTCTCCTGATGACTCCCGGACTGGCGTTCTTCTATGGTGGCCTGGCCCGCC
The DNA here is from genome assembly GCA_031272005.1 of Coriobacteriales bacterium. GTDB lineage: Bacteria > Actinomycetota > Coriobacteriia > Coriobacteriales > UBA8131 > JAISUQ01. The sequence continues at coordinate 11,884 of JAISUQ010000004.1, forward strand.
GCAAGAACGTGGTGAACACGATGTTCATGTCCATGGTGGTCCTGGGAGTAGTCGGGGTCGTCTGGGTGCTCGCCGGGCACTCGTTTGCATATGGCGGAGGCGATGACGCCTCAGAGTTCTTCGGCGGCTTTGACCTGATTGGTGGGGTCACATTCCTGGCGGATATGCAGGCCGAGGCGGGCGACGCCAACTTCGACGGCGGCTATCTCAGCCTGGTCAATGTCACCTACCAGGCGGCATTCGCGATGATTACCACCGCCATCATCACCGGATCGGTAGCCGGACGCATGAAGTTCGGCGCAGTCGTGGCCTTCGTCACCATCTGGGTCCTTCTGGTCTATGCGCCGCTGGCCCACATGGTCTGGGGCGGCGGCCTGATTGGCGGCACCATCGGAGCTTTGGACTTCGCCGGCGGCGATGTCGTACACATCTCATCCGGCCTGACCGGCCTGGTGCTCTGCCTGCTGTTAGGCAAGCGCAAGGGCTATGGGCTGGTCAGCTATCGTCCGCACAACGTGCCCTTTGTGGTTTTGGGTGCAGCCCTGCTGTGGTTTGGCTGGTTTGGCTTCAACGGCGGCTCGGCCTTCGCGGCCGACGGCATCGCCGCCCTGGCCCTGCTGAACACGGTTGCTGCCTCCGCCGCCGCGCTGCTCTCCTGGTCGGTAGTGGAGAAAATCAAGACCGGCAAGTCCACGCTGGTCGGCGCCTGCACCGGCCTGGTCGCCGGCCTGGTCGTGATCACCCCGGCTGCCGGTTTCGTCGAGCCCTGGGCGGCCATTCTGATGGGCGTGATTGTCTCACTGATCTGCTACTTCGCGATTTCCTTCCTCAAAGCTAAAATCGGTTATGATGATGCCCTGGATGCCTTCGGCTGCCACACCGTCGGCGGCATCACCGGCGGTATCCTCACTGGCCTGTTCTGCGTGCCCGAGCTCAGCTGGACCGATTTCGGCGGACTGTTCTACACCGGCGATCCCACCTTGCTGGGTGCTCAGCTGTTGGGTATCGTCATTACCATCGTCTTCGTTGCCGTGGCCGCAGCCGTCATCGGCCTGGTCGTCAAGCTGATCTTCGGTGGCCTGCGCGCCAAGGAAGATGCCGAGGCCCAGGGTCTGGACGTCTCGCAACACGGTGAATCCGCCTATCCCGCCTTCAACGGCCTGGACTGAGAGAGGGGAGTGATTTGAGATGAAGAAGATCGAAGCCATTGTGCGCCCCTCCAAGCTGGAAGCGCTCAAGGAAGCCCTTTTCAAGGCGGACATCAAGGGTATGTCCATCTCGGAAGTCAGCGGTTGCGGTAACCAGCACGGCTGGAAGGAGTACTACCGCGGCTCGGAGATTATCGTCAACACCCTGCCCAAGGTCAAGTTCGAGATCGTCACCACCGACCAGCGGGCTCAGGAGTTGGTGAAGATCATCGTCGAGACGGCCCAGACCGGCCAGGTCGGCGACGGCAAGATCTTTATCCTGCCGGTGGATGAGGTCGTGCGTATCCGCACCGAAGAGGCCGGCGAGGTCGCCATCTGAAGCAGCCAGCCTCAACGTTTGCAGTAATGACAGGAGCCGATTGCCCAGCAGTCGGCTCCTATCTGTTAAACTGAGCAGGTTCACCAATCCGACTTTGATGGGGGGAGCAGGTACAGACATGGAAGCAATACTGGCCGGCAAGCAACTCAATTTTTGGATCAGGGCCTCACGCAGTGCGGCATTGGGGCAGTCGCTGACGCCCTATCTGCTGGGCGCCATCATGGCAACAGGTACGCTGTTTTACAACCACGCCAGCGCGACGGAGGTCCTCCTCGGCTTAGGTTTATCGGTCCTGGGGTTTTTTGGCGTAGCTTTGGCCCACAGCGGCCTGAACCTCTTCGATGATTATTTCGACATGAAAAAAGGCGCCGTCCAGCGCCGCGAGGAAATGGCCGACGGCGGCATGCGCGCCCGGATGGGTAAATGCGTCTACCTCAAGGGTGGCGACGTCACCCTGGCCGACACCCGTCGGGTGGCCATCCTGTTCATCGCCCTGGCGCTGATTCTCGGATTGATCGTGCTGGTGCTGCGGGGCTGGCCAATCCTGGTCTTTGCCGGTATCGCGCTGGTACTGGGCCTGCTCTATGCCGGTCCGCCACTGCGCCTGAGTTATCATGGCCTGGGCGAGCTGATGGTCGGCCTGATCTTCGGGCCGCTGGTGGTCAATGCCGCCTACTTCGTGGCCTGCGGCCGCATCGACGCCCTGTCCATCTACGTCTCCATTCCCATCGGGCTGCTGGTGGCCAATATCCTGAACACCCATGCCATCATGGATTTCGGCCCGGATAAGGCTGCCGACCGGGTCACCCTGTCCGTGGCCCTGGGTTCCCAGAAGGCCGGCTATGTGGCCAGCGTGGTGTTGGTGGCGGCCTCCTATCTGGTGGTCATCGTCGGCGTGGCCTTACGCTGGTTGCCGATTGCCGCTTTGGTGGTAGTGGTGACCTTACCGCTGACCATCTTCTATCTCCGCCACCTTTGGGACTATGTCACCGGCAAGGGCGATGAGTTCGTTTATCGGCCCTGGATGGGCCCGTTCAACAATCAGGAGCGGATCAAGGCCACCGGAATCATGTGGTTCATGAGCCGCTGGTTGCTCTCCCGCAACCTGGTGATGATGGTCTCGGTGCTGCTGGCCGTAGCCAGCCTGACCCCCTGGTATCTCTGAAGATGTATCGCGCTGAGCCAACAATGGCAATGCCTGGAGGGGCGCGGGGGCGCGATTCATTGCGCCCTCCTGCAACGGCACAATTCCAGGCCTGGAGTTGACCTGCTGATGAGTGAGATGCTGTACTACATGCGCTGGTTCTTCAGCTGCAAACTGCTCGGCCGGCGCAAACCGCTGCAGTCGGTGATCTTCATCACCGATCTCTGCAATCTGCGCTGCCAGCACTGCAATGTGGTCAAGGAGGGGCCAGCCGCCCGCACCAAAACCCTCGAGCAGATTCGCGATGAGCTGCAATACTGTTACGACCATGGCAGCAGGATGGTCGATTTCGAGGGCGGCGAACCGCATCTGTGGAAAGACGCCTCCGACGCCGCCCGCGCCAGCACTGCCGACGGCAGTCCGGCCGACATCAACACCCTGGTTGAGCTGGCCGCCCAGCTCGGGTTTTTCTCCAGCACCGTCACCACCAATGCCCAGCTGCCGATCACTGCTAACAGCGATTTGATCTGGATCAGCATCGATGGCAGCGAAGCCACCCACGATGAGCAGCGTGGGGCTGGCAGCTATCAACGCGCTCTTGCTAATATCGATAAATGCCAGCATCCAAACCTCAACGTCAACATGACCATCACCAACCGCAACTGGCGTGATTTCCACTCAGTCGCCAATCTGGTGCGGGAGCATCCGCATCTCAACCGGATGTCCTTCTCCTTCTACGTGCCTTATGATTCGCGGGAGTTGCTGGTGCCGCTTCAGCTGCGTAGCCAGATCATCGATACGGCGCTGCAGCTGAAACGTGAAGGTTATCCGCTGATGAACTCCGCTGCCGCTCTGGATCTGCTGCGTGACCCGGCCCGTTTCGTCAACCGCCGGCAATGTTGGATCTCCAACTTCATCCTCGCGGACGGCAGCCGCCTGGCCACCTGCCCCGGCGAGCTGGCCGGCGTCTGCGCCGACTGCGGCTTCGGCATGGCCGCCGAGGAGGTGCTGCTGTGGTCATTGCACCCACAGATGGTCAAGGCAGGCCTCAGCGTCCGTCAGCCGACGCGCCCAAACAATTAACCAGTGCTCCATGAGAAGCGGGTCTTTCAGGCTGGCCTGATGTCGGATAGTGGCATTTATCCCAGCTTCTCGCTGTCAATTCTGGATTGCTTCGTTATAATGGTTCGGTCAGGGCGAACACGTCCAGGGGTCGAGTGGCTCAGGGATGAGTCAAACCCCGTGTTCACAGAGGGAGAGAGAGATGAAAAAGCGGATTCTGATTACAGTGTTGGTGGTACTCACGGCCTTAACGATGGCTTTCAGCCTGACTGGCTGTCTGTTACCGAAGTCCGGCGGCTCGGATTCGGACAATGCGGAGCTGGTCGGCAAGTATGGCCTGCAGCGCTTCTCCGGCAGTGGCTACACCGTATCGGGCGCGGACCTGGAGGAGGCCGGCCTGACTGCGGAGGATAACTACATCGAGATCATCGACGGCAAGAACATCGACTTCAAATTGATGGGCGAGTCCTACAGCACCACCTATAAGGTGGATGGCGACACCCTGCAGGTCAAGGACGGCACGGATACGCTGGAGTTTGTCGTTGACGGTGACGTTATCAGCTATGAGACCGATGAGGGCACCCTGTATTTCAAGCTGGGATACACGGCGCCGGCCAGCGACGATGATGCCGACGATGATGACGATGACGACGGAGACGATACCGGCAACAGCGGCAGCTCCGGCGATTCCAGCAGCAGCTCCGGCAGCAGCGGCAGCAGCGGCAGCCTCGGTGGCGGCACCAGCAGCTCGGGTTATGAGGGCGTCTACCAGCTGACCAAGTTCAGCGATGGCTCCACTTCGCTCAGTGGCGCCGATTTGGCCTCGGTTCTGCCCCCGGAAGAGAACTACATCGAGATCCTTGACGGTAAGAACGTCACCTTCACCTTGATGGGCGAAAGCATTGATTCCACCTATACGGTCAGCGGCAGTCAATTGGTCGTCAAGGATGGTGGTTCCACGTTGTACTTCGACATCGATGGCGACACCATCAGTTATACTACTGATGATGGCACATTATATTTCACCAAGAGTTAGGCTTTATTGTCAGGACCAATGTCGATACTTGAGGCCATAGACGAACAACAGGCGGCGGTGCTCTCGCGGATTGCTGAAGCGAGCAGCACCGCCGAGTTGGAGAGCGTGCGCGTGGAAGCCCTGGGCAAGAAGGGCTCGCTGACACAATTGCTGCGTGGCATCAGCCAGGTGCCAACTGAGGAGCGTGCCGCCGTAGGCCAGGCGGGCAACGCCGCCCGCGACCTTGTTGAGGCTGCCCTGGAGCAACGCCGGGCAATTCTGGCAACAGCCGAACTCCAGGCGCGTATCAACGCCGCTGCCATCGATGTCACCCTGCCCGGACGGGCCCACACAATCGGCGCACAGCACCTGATCAGCCGACTGACCGAGGAGATCGTCGAGGTCTTCAGGGGCATCGGCTATCGCGTCGTCAGCGGCAGTGAGGTGGAGACCTGCTACTATAACTTCACGGCGCTGAACACCCCGCCCGATCACCCCTCCAAGAGCCTGGCCGACACCTTCTACGTCGTTGACCGCTCGGGTGAGCAGTCGGCCATCGCCGGCGAGAGCGATGTGGTGTTACGCACTCAGACCAGCGGCGTACAGGTCCACACCATGGAGGATTGCGAACTGCCGATCTACATACTGGCCCCGGGCCGGGTCTATCGTCGCGATGTCGCCGACCCCACGCATCTGCCCCAGTTCACCCAGATCGAAGGCCTGGTGGTAGACAAAGGCATCACCTTCGGCGACCTCAAGGGCACGCTGGAGTACTTCTGCCAGCAGGTCTTCGGCCCGGCGCGCAAGACACGCTTCCGCCCGCATTTCTTTCCCTTCACTGAGCCTTCGGCGGAGGTCGATGTCAGCTGCGGCATCTGCGGCGGCACGGGTTGTCGCTCCTGCAAGGGTACCGGCTGGCTGGAGATCCTGGGCTGCGGCATGGTCGATCCCAATGTCTATGGCTATGTGGACATCGACCCCGAAGAATACAGTGGCTTTGCCTTCGGCCTGGGCGTGGAGCGCATAGCCTGCCTGAAGTACAATGTCCCCGATCTGCGCTATCTGCTGGAAGGCGATATGCGTTTCTTGAGGCAGTTCTGATGAAGGTTTCGCTCAAATGGCTGCAGAAGATGGTCGAGGTGCCCGCCGATCTTGCGGAGTTCACCAATCGCCTGGATCTCACCGGCACGGCTGTTGAGGAACTGCGCACCAGTGGTGCCAGCCTGGAGGGCATCGTCGTCGGCCAGATTCTGACCCGCGAGGCCCATTCGGGCGCCGACAGCCTCTGGGTGACCACAGTCGATGTCGGCAGCAATAATCTCGACGAAGGCGGTAACCCCAC
>JAISUQ010000145.1 GCA_031272005.1 Coriobacteriales bacterium
CAAAGGCGGCTGCGGGCGGCAAGCTGCACAGCGGGCGTAGCGCGCAACGCCCCTGCGGGGCGATTGCAGCGCCGAGCAGGCGGCGGCCCAAAGGCGCCCGCCAGCCCCCACCCACCCCAGTACTCAGAGCCTGGGCGGGGCCATGCGGCCCAAACTGCACGGCAACCTTTTGCCCGCGCAAGCGTGTGCCCGGCCACAGCGCAAACGCCAGGCGCGGGCGCCCGCGCCTGCCCTCAAAGCGCCCGCCCGGCTAACACACTTCCCTTTTTCAAGGCAGCACTTAGACCAACACGCGCCTGGCCACATGCCAACGGACCCACCATCAACCAAGCGCCCGGCAACAAGCGCGCGATTCTCTCCCCAAGGCAGCACTTACACCAACAGGCGCATGGTAAACAATGCGCGTTTCTCCCGAAAGGTACGATATGCAACTCAGTAATAACAACCTCATTGAATCGGCCATGCAATGCGGGGTTATCCCGTATAATCGTGGGATGAGCGAGAATCCCCAGACAGAACAGGCGAGCCAGCCACGAGCGTATGCCCAGGTGGTTTTAGATATTGCTACGCGGGCGCTGGACTCGGCTTTTGATTATGCTGTGCCACCAGAGCTGGGCGCCAGCGTGCAGGTAGGTTGTTGTGTTTTGGTGGATTTTGGTAGTCGGCCAGCTTTGGGATATGTGGTTGGATTGAGCAGTCTGCCTGAGGCGGATGTGGCGGTGGATAAAATCAAGCCGCTGCGCGATGTGCTCTCCACGCCATGGTTTGACGAGGTGGCGGCGCAGCTGGCCTTTTGGATCGCCCGGGAGTATCTGGCGCCGCTTTCCGAGACCATCCGGCTGTTCACGCCGCCGGGGGCGCCGCCCAAGTTGAAGCGCGATGCCCAGGGCAACTGGCAGCTGGCGCAGGCGGCGGTGGGTGCGGTCGATGACCGCTGGGTGCAGCTGACCGAGACCGGGCGCGACTATCGCCCGCCTGGCAACGCCGCCAAACAGCGGGCGATTCTGGATGCGCTGCGGGTGGGGGAGATGCGTGTAGCCGAGTTGGCGCTGGAAATCAGCAGCCCGGCGGCTTCGCTGAAAGCGCTGGAGAAGCGTGGCGTTGTGCGCATTGAGAGCCGCCGGCGCATCCGCGGCCAGCGCACGCCACTGCCGCCGAGCCGCGATATCACCATGCTGACGCCAGGGCAGCGCCAGGCTCTGGAGGCTATTGTAGCGGCGATTGTTGAAATCGCTGAGCCAATATCTGCTGGCGGATTCAGCCAACAGACCGAGCGCGCAGCCCCGACCTTCCTGCTCGATGGTGTCACCGGCTCCGGCAAGACGGAGGTCTACCTGCAGGTCATCCGCAAGGTGTTGGAGCAGGGCAGAGGCGCCATTGTGCTGGTGCCGGAGATCTCACTGACACCGCAGACCGTGGCCCGCTTCCGCTCGCGCTTTGGCGAGCAGGTGGCGGTGCTGCACTCCCGGCTGACGGCCGGGGAGCGCTACGACCAGTGGGACCTGGTACGCAGTGGCGCTGCCCAGGTGGTGGTTGGCGCCCGCTCGGCGCTGTTTGCGCCGCTGCCCAATCTGGGGCTGGTGGTCATCGACGAGGAGCATGAGGCCTCATACAAGCAGGGCTCCTCACCGCGTTATCACGCCCGCACTGTAGCTAGTAAGCTAGTGCAACTGCGTGGCGCCAGCCTGGTCCTGGGCAGCGCCACTCCGGCCATTGAGACCCTCTATGACCCGGGCGTCACCCGTCTGTTGCTGCCGGAGCGGGCCACCGGCCAGCCACTGCCGCCAATCCAGGTGGTCGATCTGCGCGCCGAGTTTCAGGCTGGCAATCGCTCCATGTACTCCCGTCCGCTGCAGGCCGCACTGCAGGAGGTCGTCGAGCGACGGGAGAAGGCCGTGGTGCTCCTGAACCGCCGCGGGTTCGCCTCCTTTCTGCTCTGCCGGGATTGCGGTTTTGTGCCGATGTGCGATGATTGCGCCACGTCGCTGACCTACCACGAGCACCCGCCGCGGCTGATCTGCCATCATTGCGCTGGCGAGCACCTGGTGCCGGGCAAGTGCCCGGAGTGCGGCAGCCCCTATCTGCGTCAGCTGGGCAAGGGTACGCAGTTTGCCTGTGATGAGTTGGTCAGCCTGCTGCCGGAGGGTACGCCGGTGGTGCGCATGGACGCCGACTCCACCCGTGGCAAGGATGGCCATGAGCAGCGCCTGGAGGAGTTCATCGCTGCCAGCCATGGCGTGCTGTTGGGTACCCAGATGATAGCCAAGGGGCTGGATTTTCCGGAGGTCACGCTGGTGGGGGTGCTGATTGCCGATACGGCGCTGAAGTTCCCGGACTTTCGGGCGGCTGAGCGGACTTTCCAGCTGCTGGAGCAGGTGGCCGGCCGCGCTGGGCGCCAGGAGTTGGACGGGCGGGTCATCGTCCAGACCTACTGGCCGGAACACGTGGCCATCCGCGCCGCCGCCGCCCACGACCGCGAGCTGCTGCTGGCCGATGAGCGCCAGACCCGCCAGGAGCTGGGCTACCCGCCGTTCTCCCGGCTGGCGAATATCCTCATCTGGGGGGCTGACCTGAAGGCCGTCAGCGCCGAGGCGTTGAAACTGGCCGACGCCCTGATTGCGTTGGAGAGTAGTCCGGCAGCGTTGCAGGTTCTTGGCCCGTCGCCCTGCGTGCTCTCCAAGCGGCAGGGCAGCTACCGCTGGCACATCCTGCTCAAGGCCCCGCCTGACAGCGACCTGCCAGCGTTGATTGCTCCGGTGCTGCAAAAGCGCAAGCCCTGCCCCGAAGTCAGCGTCGCCGTGGACATCGACCCCAGCGATATGATGTAGCGGCTCAGTTTGCGGCTCAGGCGACGGCCCATCAGGCAGCCCAGTTGGCTTCCCGGCGAATTGCACCCCTGCAACAAACGATGTAGTAAACGATGCAACAAACTTCCATCTTCTCGCCCCATCGACGGGCGAAACTGGGTACAATGGATTAAACAGTTACCGCGCCCAGTAGGAAGGGAGCCGCTATGAGCGAAGAACTCGACGTGCTTATCCGGGAAGCCGACAAAAAGAAGGCTGAACTAGGATTAAAACCTGAGCTCGCTCCAGATGCGCAAGAGGCATTTCAGGAGCGATTTTTGTATGACAGCATCTATCACAACAACGCCATTGAGGGCAACAGCCTGTCGCGTGAGGAGGTGCAGCAGGTCCTGTTGCACAATGAGGTCGTGGCCGGCAAGCCCCTGAGCGACCATCTCAGCATCGTCGGCTATCGCGACGCCTTTCTGCTGGCCCAGCGCCTGGCGGAGACCCGCACCCGCATCAGCGAGCACGAAATCAAGAAGCTGCACTACAAGATGCTGATCGACCAGCAGGACGTCTCCGGAGAATACCGCTCCTATAACCTGATGATTCACGGCCATCGGCCGACCTCTTACGAGAAGGTGCCCTACAAGATGCTGCAGCTGGTGGAGTCAAGCTGCGGCGAGGACCAGCATCCGCTGGAGTGGGTGGCCTTCTATCATCTGCGCTTCGAGAAGATCCATCCCTTTGGCGACGGCAATGGCCGGGTGGGGCGTCTGCTGCTGAACATCCTGCTGGAGCAGAACGGCTACCCGCCGATAATCGTCAAGGCTGAGGACAAGCAGCGCTATTACGAAGGCTTGCAGGCCTACGACGGTCTGGATGGCAATCCGCGTGTGGAGCCGATGCAGCTGCTGGTGGCTGAGCTGGTCTGCCGGCAATTGGATGAGTTACTGGTCCTGTAGATGTTGCAGATCGTCGTCGCTCCCAGTCCGATATTGCGTCAGAAAGCCGAGCCGGTAGCGGCTGAGGAGCTGGCCTCGCTGCGCTCGGTGGCCAGGCAGATGGCCAAGCTGATGTATAAAAGCCAGGGTTGCGGCCTGGCGGCGCCGCAGGTGGGCCTGAGCAAGCGCCTGATTGTGGTGGATACCGACCAGCACGAGGACGAACGCGGCCGACTGGTCAAGAACCCGCATTGCTATGTCAACCCGGTCATTACCCAGGCCTGGGGCGAGGAGGAGCAAAGCGACGAGGGCTGCCTGTCTGTGCCCGGTATCTCCATTCCCATCAAGCGGCCCAGCAATGTGGTCATGGAGGCACTGGATCTGGACGGCCAACCGCTGACCGT
>JAISUQ010000111.1 GCA_031272005.1 Coriobacteriales bacterium
TTCCCGACCCTGTGATTCTGCGCCGTGATATCCGCAACCTGCGCTTCGTGCGCGGCAGCACCGACGCCAAGCCGCATTTTGAGCTGGAGCTGGAGCCCCCAGGCGACCCCGCTGGCCCACCCCGCATTCAGCAGATCTTCCTGCCCGGGCTGTTCGGCGGTGGCAGCGGCGCTGTGGATCTGGCCATCAAGAAGCTGCGCGACGAGGGGTTGTTGCTGTAGGGTTGCATTTACAGGGTTGCTCTTGCAGGGGCACTTCTCCAGGGGTAGAGAGGGAATCGATTCTGCCGCTGGGGCGGCTGGGGCGGCGGCGGCGGCGGTGGCGGCTGGGGCCGCTGGGGCGGCGGCGTCACTTCTCCGGGGGCAGAGAGGGAATGGCGACGATGAAGCAGGCGCCGCCGTTGGGCAGATTGACGGCTTCTACCGTGCCTTCATGGGCCGTGACGATGGCCTTGACGATGGTCAGTCCCAGACCGATGCCCCCGGTGGTCCGAGCCCGGGAGGCGTCACCGCGATAGAAGCGGTCGAAGAGTCGGGCCGGGTCGATGTCGCCAAAACCCGGTCCATCATCCGAGACGGTAATCACCGAGTGCTCGCGGATGCCCGAGAGCTCCACATGCACCCGCCCGCGGGGACCGACAAAGCGGCTGGCATTCTCCATCAGGTTCTGAGCTACCTGTTGCAGGCGGTCGGGGTCGCCGAGCACGTCAGGTGCCTCGCCGGAGACGGTCAGCGTCACTTCGCGCTCATCGAACAGCGGCTCCAGCATATTGGCCGCATACTCCACGATATGGTGCAGATTGACCCTTTTCAGCTTGATTTCGCCGTCGCCCTCGATGCGCTGCAAGGTAATCAGGTCATTGGCCAGTCGGGTCAGGCGGTCACTTTCGCGGATGATGGTGGAGCAGAAGCGATGGCGGTCCTCATAGGCGATATCCTCGTCCATCAACGTCTCGGCGGCACCGCGGATGGCCGTCAGCGGTGTGCGAATCTCATGGGAAACATCGGAGATGAACTGCCCCTGGCGCTTGCCCTCGGCAGCAATCTCGGCCATCGAGGATCGCACCCGCTGGCTGACCTTGTCCAACGAACTGCCCAGGTCGCGCACCGCCTTGGGTGTCAGCGGCGAGTCCTCCTCGGCGAACTTCACCGAGAGATCGCCACGTGCCAGGCGGCTGGTCTTCTCCACCAGACGCCCCAGTGGATAAAGCAGGATGCCGGAGATGACGTGAGCGCCGAAAAAGGCCAGCAGGGCAAAAGGCAGGGCCATCACCAACACCCAGCTGGTGGCCTCCGGCTCGACGAGGATGACAAAGGCCAGCAGCGCCGCGAACAGCAGCGTGCACAGGGCGCTGATGCCCGCCAGCAGAAAGCGGATGGTCCGATATTGCATGGTATGAGCCTAGGTCAGCTTGAAACGGTAGCCGTAGCCGCGCACGGTCTCGATCAGCGCCGGGTCGACCCTGGCGGCCTCCAGTTTGTCGCGCAGCCGCTTGACATGGGTGTCGACCGTCTTGGTCTCCACCAGGTATTCCCAGCCCCAGGCGTCATGCAGTAACTGGTCGCGGGAGAGGACCTTGCCGGCGTGACGCATCAGCGCGGCCAGCAGCTCAAACTCCCGCGGCGTGAGGTCGATAGGCCCGTTGGCGCCGGAGGCCATATGCGTGCCCTCGTCCAGCGTGATGCCGCTGGCTTCGATGACCTCATTGAAATCGCCGGCGGATGAGCCGACATCCGGCTGCACCGAACGCCGAAGCAGCGCCTTGGCCCGGGCGATCAGCTCGCGCACGCCAAAGGGCTTGGCCAGATAGTCGTCGCCGCCAATCTCCAGCCCCACCACCTTGTCCAGCTCGGTATCGCGGGCCGACAGGAACAGCACCGGCACGTTGGAGACCGGCCGGATGCGCCGCACCACCTCATAGCCGTCCATATTCGGCAACATCACATCCAGGATGACCAGATCGAAGTTGCCGGAGGTGATCAAGGCCACGGCAGTCGCTCCATCGGGAGCGGTCTGGACTTCGTAGCCTTCCTTCTTCAGGTTATAGCTGACGAACTCGGTTATCGAGGGCTCATCGTCAACAACGAGGATGCGTGCCGGATTGTCGCTCATGGTCTCATCTCACATCTCTGTCCCGGACTGTGCATTTGACTGGGAAAATGATACCACTATTGGACCTGTGAGGATAAAATCAGTGCTTTTCGCGAAAACGCCGGGCGCACCAGACACTACTGATACAATGGAAGGCATGATGAGTTTATCCGGCCTGCGGGCTGGCAACCGAATTGAGGAGGAACCATGCTGCTGGCCGTGGATGTCGGCAATACCCAGACTGTGCTGGGGCTTTATGATCAGGATACGCTGGCGGCGACCTGGCGGGTCGGCACTGTGGCTGCCGAGACCGCTGATGAGCTGACGGTGCGGCTGGACAGCCTGCTGGCCCTCAAGGGCTTCAACTTCACCGACATCGATAACCTGGCCATCTCCTCGGTGGTGCCGCCCCTGACCGAGCAGTGGCTCAAGGCGGCCACGGGTATCACCGGCCAGCCGCCGCTGATTCTCAGCAGCGACACCGATACCGGGCTGGAATTCGTCTACCCCAACCCCGCCGAAGTCGGCGCCGACAGGATTGCCGACGCTGTGGCCGCCATCGCCCTGTACGGCGCTCCGGTGATTGTGGTGGACTTCGGCACCGCCACCAACATCGAGATCATCGACAGGGATGGCGCCTTCGTGGGCGGGGTCATCGCCCCGGGGCTGGTGACTTCGGCCAATGCTCTGTTTGATGCCGCCGCCCGACTGGCCCGGATTGACATCGAGGTCCCGGCGACGGTCATCGGCCGCAGCACCAAAGAGGCAGTGCAGTCCGGGCTGACCTATGGCGAGATTGAGCGCATCGACGGGCTGGTACGGCGGATTTGCCAGCAACTGGGCTATCCGGCCACCGTAGTGGCCACCGGCGGACTGTCTCATAACGTCGCCGACCTCTCCAGCACCATCACGGTACTCAACGATAATCTGACGCTGGAAGGCCTGCGGCTGATTTACTGGCGAAATACCGCATCGCCACGGGAGTCGACGGGCAGCGGCGGATAATTCTGCCCCTGGTCGCGCTGCATGCCATAGATGCCACTCTCACCGCCACTGAGCAAAGCTACCAGCGAGTAGATGCCAGTAGAACTGGTAGGTGTGATGACTGCCGACAGGTCGTTGTTCTCGGCCTCCTGCACCAGCTGGGCAGACTTGCTGTCGGTCTGCGTCAGGACTACGAAGTAGCTGGCCTGCTCGATGTCTTCATCGGTGATTGTATCCGAGCCCTCGGCCACCAGGGTGCCCTGGCTGCCGCTCCAGTCAAACCAGGGCAGCTTCTGCTCCCGCCCACGCTGCTCAAAGGCCAGCGCCAGAAGCAGGCTGTCCTGATCAGCCTGATACTCGGTGCTGTTCTCGATGGGCATGACTGAAGCATCAATGAAGCCGTTGACAGCAAAGGGCAGCTGCAGTTGCTGAGCCTGGATCAAGGCCTCCCGCTGGGACGCAACCTGTGGGCTGAGTTCGTTGGCGGCGGCTATCTGGGTGAGCAGAGCCGAATAATCCACAGTCACACTGATGTGACCCTGCTCCACCAGCCAGTGGGTCAGCGGGTAAGTCTCCGCCAAAGCCGGTGTTGGCGCGTCTTCGGTGGGCTGGAAGCCGCTGGTCCACTCGTCAATCAGGACGTTGGTCAGGGTGAGCTTGTAGTCCTCGCCGTCCACAGGCGGGATGATCTGCTGCACGGCGGCGAGCTCGTCCGGTTCTGTGGGGAAAAGTGCCTGATCGGGCTGGATATAGACATAGATCGGCAGGCCACCGGCATCACTGACCGTCTTGCCCAGGCGGCGGATGAGTTCGTCGCCTTCGGCGCCAATCAGCACCACCGTGCGGTTCTGAAGCCTGTTGGTGGTCCAGGCACCCACCAGCTGCAGGGCGAAGGGGCGCTGGACACCGAGTTCCTGACTCAGATTGTCGTTCTCGGCATTGAGCTCGTCAAAGGAGGTCATCAGGGAAGCCACCATGTCATCGGAGGTCTCCTTGACCAGATCCGTGCCGGCCACAGCCACGCCCAGCAACACGCCCAGGGCCAGGGCCAGGAAGATTGAGCAGATGGTCACCAGGTGATAGCGAAAGTTATACATGGCTCTATTATATCCCCAGTAGGAAGCGAAGGTTAAGCCAGAGCACCACGAACAGCTTGCGCAGGGCTGGCGAGGCGATGATAATTGTTATCATAACTAGCAAAAATACCAGCACAACCACCAGTATCTGCCAGGACGGCGGCGCGGCGCGATAGAGCTTGCTGACGCCCTTGGCATCCACCAGGCGCGTGCCCACCTTCAGGCGCACCAGAAAGGACGAAGCCATGCCGCTGCGCCCCTTGTCCAGATATTCGACCAGGTTGGAATGGGTGCCCAGGGCCACTATCAGATCAGCCTTCTTCTCGTAGGCCAGCAGCAGGGCCAGATCCTCGCTGGTGGCCGAAAGCGGCCAGGGAGTGGCCTTAACGCCCAGGTCGGCCAGTCGTCGGGCAGCCGGAACCGTCCCGTCCTCGTAGGCGTGGGCGATAATCTCGGCGCCACTGGCCAGGGCCTTGTCGGTGACTGAGTCCAGATCGCCGATGATGATCTGGGGCTTGAAGCCGGCCTCCAAAAGCGAATCGGCGCCGCCATCCACCCCGATGAGCACCGGCCGGACCTCGCGGATATAGGGCTTAAGGGTGTTCAGGTCCTGCAGGTAATCGTAGCCGCGCACCACTACCAGCACCTGCTTCTTGCGGATCTCGGTTTTCACTTCCGGGACCCAGGGGTCGTAGATCAGCTCGCCCTTCTGCTTTTCCAGGTACTCGATGGTATTGCTGACGAACTGCTCCATCTCGGCGTCCAGCGACTCGCCGGCCTGCTCCATCAACTCGGCGACGGTTGCCGAATCCAGCACGGTACCGGTGAGGGCCAGCGTGCCGTTCTTGATTATTTGATTATCATCAATCGCGAGGATATCGCCGTCTTTGAGCAGTTCAAAGGTGCGTGGGCCGGTCTCGTCAATCAGCGTAACACCGGCTTCCAGCAACAGCCGCGGACCGATGTTGGGATAACGGCCGCTGATCGAGCGGGCAGCGTTGAGCACTACCGTAACACCGCTGGCAATCAGGCCTTCTGCGCCCACGCGGTCGATGTCCTCGTGGTCGATGACGGCGATGTCACCTGGTGTCAGACGCTTGACCAGCTCTTTGGTCTTCTTGCCCAGGCGGGCTGTCCCCGACAGTGCCATCGGCTCACTGACCCGCTTTCAACAAGGTCTGAGCATGTTGCAGGGCAACCTCGTCAGTAGAGCCAGATAGCATACGAGCAATTTCGGCTACCCGTGCATCACCGCTGACCTCGCTGATCAGGGTCTGGGTCTGGCCATCGACATCCTGTTTACTGACCACATAATGGCGATCGGCGATGGCGGCAATCTGGGCCAGGTGGGTAATCAGGATCAGCTGATGTCGGCTGGCCAGTTGGCGCAGGCGCTCGGCGACCACCGTGGCCGTCGCTCCGCCGATGCCGGCGTCAATCTCATCGAAAACCAGGGTCTCAGCCAGCTGGTGCCCGGCTATCGGACTGTCGCTGCCACTGTCCAGGGATTTCAGGGCCAGCATGACCCGTGAAAGCTCTCCACCGCTGGCGATCTTAGCCAACGGCCGAGCGCTGCTGGCAGCTGTTGGCCTGAACAACAGCTCAAAGCGCTGTGAGCCCTGACGGCTCCAATCCGAGCGCG
>JAISUQ010000153.1 GCA_031272005.1 Coriobacteriales bacterium
AAAAACGCCGAATTTCATGTTTGACCCGATGTCCAAGGCATGTTCCTGCTCTACAGTCCTCGAGCAATAACCCTACCGGTTGTCTATGGCAAGCATTCATTCAGCGCTACCTTAGGGTATAGTTAGTCCACATTCTGGATTTGATTGGAGAGCAAGTTGGATTTTGCGACTTACAGGTTTGTCAGCAGGCTGGTGGCGTTGGTTATTGCTATCGTGTTGGTGGGTGTGGGTTGTGCCATTGATGGTTATCGCAAGCGTGTCAAGCCGGTGCGGCCTGTTGGTGACTTTCTGCAGGTGCGCGCCAGTGCTGTGGATGCGGCGTTTTGCCTGGCGCCGGCGCTGTTGGGCTTGGCCGGATGGGTGTATCTGTTTGTGATTGACGAGCTGGTAATCGGCGCTTCGGTAGTCTTTGGGCTGCTCATGGCTGTAGGTGTCTGGGGTGTCATCTATACCCGCAACTGGCGGCTGGACGTCTATTACGGGATGTTGATTTACACGCCCGGCTTTGGCCAGTCCCGCAGCGTCAACATCGAGGAGCTGACCGCTGTTCGGCCCACGCACAAGAATCGCGGATTGGATATCTTCACCGCTCGGGGCAAGCTGGCGCGAGTGGGTGCCACGGCAGTCGGCTACGACGAACTATGCGCATACCTCAGAAGCAGGGGACTGATGGACTGATGGACTGATGCATTGGCGCAGGTCGCTGACGGCAAATTGAAAACCCATTGCTGTGAGGCACGTCTGTCACGGGTGGGCCTGGCGCAGTTTATCCAGCATGCCGTTGGCTATGGAGCAGAAAGGCAAAGGCTGCGGACATCAGCAGCAGGCCGGCAGCGTCGAAGGCGATGAAGCGCAGGATGCTGGCAGACATTGCGGTGGCAGCTTCGGTGGCGGTTGCGGTTGCGGCGGCCGCGGCTTCCGTTGTGGCTGCGGTTGCGGTTGCGGCGGCCGCTTCAGCGGCGCGGGCTGGGAGCAGCGTCCAGAAAATCCAGCTCTCGCCAATCAGGCCAATCAGCTGCTGGGCCAGTACCACACCAAAGAGCGCCAGATGCCTGACAGGGTTTATCAGCACCAGCGGATAGGTGGCATTCCACATCAAGAAGGCCACGGCAATACCACGGATGGCAGCTTCGCCAACAGCTCCCGAAAGCCCAAAGCCTGCTGCCGCCTCCGTCGGAAAAAGCAGAAACCACAGGGCGCACTGCACATTCCAGACAAAGACCACAGCCACAGCCACTCGTGCCACCCAGACAGCAACCTGGCGCCGTCGTTGCAGCTGCTGCCGAGAACGCTGTCCAGAATCCGCTTCAGCCACTAAACCGGCCTTTCTCTCAGTGTTTATAGAGTGGCCATGCTGTCAAGCTGAATGTTTACTGGCGGGCATAATCCAGTGACGTGCCCATGGGGTCGGTCATGGTCAGGGTGTCGCCGGAGAGCTTGTAGGTGTACTGATTGGGCAGTCCGCCGCTGGTGGAGTAGGACAGGGAATCACCTGAGGCCTCCCAGGTTACCTCCAGCTCGGTCTCGAGCATCTCCACGGTACCCGTGCCGTCAGCGTTGATTACGTACTCGTTGCCACCGCCGACCTGCACCCAGGAGCCCACCAGGTCGGCTGGGATACCGGTAGAGGCCTCCGACTTGGAGTCGGTCTCCTCGGCTTGGTCGGTTGCAGTGCTGTCACTGCTGTCTGCTGTCGTGCTGGTGTCCGCAGACGTGCTGGTGCTGTTCGTGCTACTGGAATCCGCTTCCTTGCTGTCGCCGCCGCCACAACCCACCAGGGCCAGCAGCGCCACCACCAAAAGGCTCGCCAATACCAATCGCCATCTGTTCTTCATAGTGCTTTTCCTCCTCAGTAGGATCTCCAAGTAAGCAAATGCTTCATCTGCTTCTCCCAAACAAACCATGTAATTCTAGCATTGTTAAATAAATATGAGAATGGCTGTCTGGAGAATGGCTGGGGAGCCTGTCTGGGGAGTGTCTGGGGAGCCGAAGCGGGCATAAACGGGCAGAAACTGATGGGATACTGATGGCATGGATTTCGGACAACTTCCCAAATCTGCAAATTGCGAGTAAAGTGGGGGCTGCAAGGTTTACTACGAGGGCTGTCACTGAAAGCAACATCATCGGAAAGGAAGTCATCATGGCCAACATCAATGCCCCCCAGGCTCCCGCCCCGCTACCCACCCCGGCCACCGACCACAAACTGACCACCGCAGCCGGAGCGCCGGTGCCCAACAATACCGACGCCATCACGGTAGGCGCCCGCGGGCCTGTGCTGCTGCAGGACGTCTGGTATCTGGAGAAGCTGGCGCACTTCGACCGCGAGGTGATCCCAGAGCGACGGATGCACGCCAAGGGCTCCGGCGCCTTCGGTACCTTCACCGTCACCAACGACATCAGCCGCTACACCTGCGCCTCGGTCTTTGCCGGTGTGGGCAAGCAGACGCCGGTCTTTGTGCGTTTCTCCACCGTAGCCGGCGAGCGCGGTGCGGCCGATGCCGAGCGCGACATCCGCGGCTTCGCCACCAAGTTCTACACCGACCAGGGCAACTGGGATCTGGTCGGCAACAACACGCCGGTCTTTTTCATCCGCGACCCGCACAAATTCCCCGACCTCAACCACGCCGTGAAGCGCGACCCCAAGACCAACATGCGCTCGGCGCAGAATAACTGGGACTTCTGGTCCTGCCTGCCCGAAGCCCTGCATCAGGTGACCATCACCATGAGCGACCGCGGCTTGCCGGTGGGCTACCGCAACATGCACGGCTTCGGCAGCCACACCTTCTCCATGATCAACAAAGACAGGGAGCTGGTCTGGGTCAAGTTCCACTGGCTTTGCCAGCAGGGCATCAAGAACTGGACGGATGAGCAGGCCGCCGCCGTGGTGGCCCAGGATCGCGAGAGCTCCCAGCACGACCTGTTTTTCGCCATCGAGGAAGGCGATTTCCCGCGCTGGGATTTGGCCATCCAGGTGATGACCCAGGAGCAGGCCAAAGCCCATCCGGAGAACCCCTTCGACATCACCAAGGTCTGGAGCCACAAGGACTACCCGCTGATTCCGGTGGGCACCATGGAGCTGAATCGCAACCCGGAGAACTACTACGTGGATGTAGAGCAGGCCGCCTTCAACCCGGCCAACGTGGTGCCGGGCATCAGCTTCTCTCCGGATAAGCTGCTGCAGGGCCGGTTGTTCGCCTATGGCGATGCCCATCGTTATCGCCTGGGCGTCAACCACGACCTGATCCCGGTCAACAAGCCGCTGGTGGCGGTGCATGCCTACCATCGCGACGGCCTGATGCGGGTGGACAGCAACTATGGCGCGGCCAAGGGTTACACTCCCAACAGCATCGGCGAGTGGGTGGAGCAAGCCGACTGGTCTGGCTATATCGACCCTGAGCTGCTCTGGGATGGCGCAGTCGGCCGCTACAGCGCCTACGACGGAGACGACCCCTTCCACCAGCCGGGCGATCTTTGGCGCCTGCTGGCCGAGGACAAGAAGCAACTATTGGTGGAGAACACGGTGCGCAACTTCGAGCCGGTGGACGAGCGGATCAAGTACCGTCATGCCGCCCACTGCTATCTGGCCGATGCCGCCTACGGCCAGGCCATCGCCGCTGCCGCTGGCCTGAATCTGGGTCGGGTACAGGAGCTGGCCGCGATGTCGCTGCCGGAGCGCCTTTCTGCAACAGCCATAACCTCGTAGCTGCACGATTCATCGCGCCCTCCGACCTGCGAGATTATTCTGCTCGAGAGGGCGCAATGAATTGCGCTGCGATGATGGTCAGCAGGGCAAAGCCTGCCAGGTAGGTCAGATGCGCCGGGCCGTAATGCTTCCAATAATACGTCCCGCTGGGCAGTTCGGTACGATATGTCAGCAGATGGTCGAACATGGTTTGTCGATTTTACAGCAACTGATTCAGGGATTATCATGTCATCATAGGGTCAGGGGGCTTGCGTATTGCTTTTTCAGGTTATTGGGCAAGCAGGCAAGAGGCGATTGATGAAAAGGCCGCTTATCAGGCAGGGGCTGACTTGGCTGGGAATACTCCTGGCTGCTGGCGTTGCGTTCGTCTGGGCGCCTGCCTGTGCGCAGGCTGCCGAGTTGCCCAACAATCCCTATGTCACTGTAATCACGACTCCCGACAATAACACTGCCCTGCATACGGTGATTTTCAACAGCGGCGGCAATGGAGAGGCATCTCAGTGGTACTTTGCCGGCATCCCCACTGGTAGCGATTTCTCCACTGTCATACCGACGACGCCTGTGCCCAAAGCCAATGCAGGCTACCATTTTGCGGGCTGGGACCCGGCTTTACCTGCCAGAATTGAGAGCGACCTGGTGTTCAACGCGCGCTTTGAGCCTGGTGATGCGGGCAGCGCGTCAGGCAACGACAGCGGCAGCAACGCCGGTAACAATGCCGGTAACAATGCCGGCGGTAACTCCAATACCTCGCCCGATAATGGCAGCGGGGCCGGCAGCGACGCCGGGCAGACTACGACCACTGTCTGGAACGAGGTCGCCGACGAAACGCCGCAGGTTCAGCAATGGGAGCCGGAGGAGGGCGCTGCGGCACTCAGTATCAACCAGAGCGTGCCGGTTATTCCAGCGCCCAGCAAGGCAGCCGAGCCGGAGGGCTTTGTGCTGCATCCGGCTGTTGGGGTGTACGGCACCATCGGGATGATTCTGATTGCTGGTGTTGCCGTGTTGATTGGCAGCGTGCAAATCCTCAAGCGCAAGGAGGATGAGCGGGCTCAGGAGCAGAAGGCCTGGGAGGAGAAGTCTGGCGTGGCGCTGGCAGCGCCCGGCAATGCCGGTTACAAGGCTCTGACATCGCGCAACCTTCTGCCATAACCTTCTGCCATAAGCGGCGCCTCAAGCGGATACATGGTAAAATGCTCAATCTGTGCCCTCGTAGCTCAGGGGAT
>JAISUQ010000175.1 GCA_031272005.1 Coriobacteriales bacterium
CCCTCAACCCGGCCAAGATCAGCGGCGCCTGCGGTCGGCTGATGTGCTGTTTGCGCTACGAGTTTGAGGCCTACAAGGATTTCAAGTCCCGCGCTCCCCGGAAGGGCTCACTGATTGAGACGCCGCTGGGCGCCGCCAAGGTGGTGGATTTCGACACCCCGCGCGAGGTTGTCACGATGCGCCTGGAGGATGGCAAGATGCTCTCCATCCCACTGCGCGAGTTTGAATGCGACTGCGACGAGAACGGCTGCTCCAAGCCCTGCCGCGTCAGCCGCGAGGCCGTGAACCGCTGCGCCTCCAGCAGCATTCTGCTGGCCTTGGGCGCTCTGGAGCGTGAGCAGGAACTGCTCAGCGAGATTGCCGATGGTCGGCGACAGGCAGCCGATACCCGCACGCCCCGGCGCACGGAGCGCAAACGTCGGGAGCGGGGGGCGGATAAGGGCGCGGCCGGCGATGGGGCGGCGTCCAGCGGGCGGCGAGCCCGGCCGGCGCGCGGGGATGCGGAGACGGACTCTGAGTCCACAACCAGCTCCGAAGCCAGAAGGCGCCCGCGCCAGCGTCCGGGGCAGCGCTCCTCCGGATTGCGCCGAACCAGTGGTGGCCAACGCAGCAGCCAGGGCAGTCCAGCCTCGGGTGGCCAGAGCGCGGGTAGCAGCCAATCCCGGCAGTCCCAGAGTGCAGGCGGCGACAGCAAGTCGACGGGAGATCGTCGTCGCCGACGCCGGCGCTCATCGGGCGGGGGCAGCGGCTCCAGCCCAGGCGCCAGCTCCGGTGCCGGCAGGGATTCCAGCTCCGGTACCAGCTCCGGTGCCACCAGCTAAGGGCAGGCAAAAATGCTAGAAAATCAAGCACTTTTAACCGACCTCTATCAATTGACCATGGCCGAGGCCTACTACAAGACCGGCCTGACGGATACCGAAGCCTGCTTCTACATGCACTTCCGCGAGAACCCCTTCAAGGGCGGTTACGCCATCGCCTGCGGCCAGGCCCAGCTGGTCGAGCTGCTGGAGACCTTCGCCTTTACCGAGCCGGAGCGCGACTATCTCAAAACCCTGCCCACGGCCACAGGCTCGGCGCTGTTTGACCCCGCCTTCATCGACAGCCTGGCTACGCTGCGCCTGACCCTGGACATCGATGCCGTGCCGGAGGGCACGCTGGTCTTTCCCAATGAGCCGATAATCCGGGTCATGGGCCCAATCCTGCAGTGTCAGCTGATCGAGACGGCGCTGCTGTGTCATATCAACTATCAGACCCTGATTGCCACCAAGGCGGCCCGGGTCTGCCAGGTGGCCGGCGGGGCGGTGGCCGAGTTTGGCCTGCGCCGGGCCCACGGGCCGGTTGGCGGCATCCTGGCCTCGCGCGCGGCGATTATCGGCGGTTGCAGCTCCACCTCGGATGTGGAGGCTGGTCGGGTCTTCGACCTGCCCGTCTCCGGCACCCACGCCCACTCCTGGGTGATGGCGCACACCGACGAGCTGTCGGCCTTCCGGGCTTTTGCAGCCACCATGCCGGAGAATTGCGTGCTGCTGGTCGACACCTACGACGTGCTCCAGGGCGTGCGCAACGCCATCACCGTGGGGTTGGAGATGGAGGCCCGCGGCCAGCGCCTGGCCGGCATCCGCATCGACTCCGGCGACCTGGCCTGGCTCTCGCTGCAGGCCCGCCAGCTCCTCGATGAGGCTGGGCTGGACTACGTGCGCATCATCGCCAGCAACGATCTGGACGAGTACACCATCACCTCCCTGCACGAGCAGGGCGCCCGCATCGACTCCTACGGCGTGGGCACCAAGCTGGTCACGGCCTTCGACCAACCGGCGCTGGGGGGAGTCTACAAGCTCTCGGCCATCCGCCATGGCGGCTCCAGCAGCTGGGAGCCGGTGCTGAAAGTCTCCAACCAGATTCGCAAATCCACTCTGCCGGGCATCCTCGAGACCCGGCGTTACTTCAACGACGAAGGCATCATGATTGGCGATATGGTCTACAGCCAGGACGACCCGCCCGACTCCGATTTGATTATCGACCCCTACGACGAGCTGCGGCGCAAGGAGCTGGCCGGCAACCGCTACACCACCCTGCTGGAGCCGCTGAGCCGCGGTGGCGAGATAGTCTGGCCCAAGGTCACTGCGCTGCAGGCGCGGGAGATGTGCCAGCGCAACCTGGAGCAGCTGGCCCCCTACAACAAGCGCTTCTTGAATCCGCACAGCTATCCCGTGGGCCTGGAGGAGAAACTCCATGCCCGTCGCGCCTATCTCCTCCACAAAGCCCACGGCCTGGCCTGAGGGACGTTCATCCGGATGGATGGCAGGCTCGCGGCAATCCGGCGATGCGGTCTGGCCTGGCCTGAGGGACGTTCATCCGGATGGGTGGCAGGTGTTAATCGGTTTTCGCTGACGTAGAATTACCTCATAGGTTGTTATCAGGTAATTCGACAGAGGTACCTCCGGTTATGTCCAATCTCGCCGAGAGATTCAATAGCTTTATCGACCGCGTTGCCGACAGACTCGGTATGGGTCTGCGCGGCAAGCTGATTACGGTCTTTATCCTGGTCAAGGTCATCCCGCTGGTGCTGCTGGCGGCGCTGGCTTGGTATCAGATCTCGCTGCTGGGCCAGATGATGAACGAGGAGGCCGTCACCGACTCCACCGAGGCCCTGAACCAAAGCGCCATCGAAGCCATCGAGCGTATCACCACCGACACCGCCGATGCGATTGCCAACTTCCTCTACGCCCGCGACGCCGACATCAACTACCTGGCCCAACTGGTTCCGGCCGATGGCGACTATCAAGCCCTGGAGCAGCTCTATCGCAGCTTCATCAGCGCTCAGACCAGTCCGTTGATCAACAAAGGCCAGTGGGGCTTGGCCGCCGACGGCATGACCTGGGAGCGCCTGGATGCGCCGGAGGCCACCAATGCCGGCGACATCTCCTCCAATCCTGAAAACGATGACCAGGTCAACGGCGCCAGTTTCCACTATCGGGCGCAGGATGGACTCGACTCCACCGAGGTGCCGCTCTACGACGAGATCGTCTTCCTCTCCCCCGATCTGCAGGAGCTGGTCAAGGTCACTGCGCCCAACTCCACCAAGAAGCTGCATCCCATCTCCCCGGAGTTGCTGGATGTATCGGACAAGCGCAACACCTATGCCGCCTCCGAGACCTACGCCGACAAACTGGCTGACCTGGCACCCGGGGAGATATACGTCTCCGATGTCATCGGCGCCTACGTGCCATCGCACTATATCGGCATGTACACGCCCAAGCAGATGGCCATCAGTGCGCTCAGCACGGAGATTACCGCTCTGGGCGGCGAGCAGTATGCCGCCAACAGCGAGGCCCAGCAGTGGGCACAGCGCCTGACTGCGCTCAAGGGCAGCACCATCCCGGCGCTGGCCGTGGACGCCAACTGGCAGGATTACGCCGTCTACAACCAGGCCACCCTGGATGCCGTGCTGCCGCTGTTGGACGAGGCTTCGCTCGACCTCAAGTCGCCGGAGCTGCAGGCCCGCGCCACAGCCCTGCGCAGCAAGGTGGCCGGCATCACCTGGGACCCCGAAGCGGAGGCCTACGCCGGCATGGAAAACCCCAACGGTATCCGCTTTGAGGGTATCGTCCGCTGGATCGAGCCGGTCTATGATGGCGATACGCTGCTCGGGTACGTCAGCTTCGCCCTCAATCACGACCACATCATGGAGTTTGTGGACCATATCACGCCAATGGAAGAGCGCTACACCGAACTGCCCAACGCCTTTGAGGGCAATTACGCTTTCATCTGGGATTATCAGTGCCGCTCCATAGCCCACCCCCGGCATCACAGCATCGTCGGTTACAACGAGAGCACCGGTGAGGAAGAGATTCCCTGGTTGGAGACTTCGGTCTTTGAGCGGGTGTTGCAAAACGGCGGCGTCAGCAATCTGGCCGGGCTGACCGCCAACAACGAGGCTGCCTGGGTGGCTCAGCTCAACCAGCCGGATACCGACGATGCCGCCGTCAACGACGTTGATGATCTGATTACCGGCATCGCCGTCTTCGACAACCAGAGCCGCACCAAAAAGCCAGCCGCCGAGCTCACGGCCAACGGCTACGTGGGCCTGGACGGCCGCTACCTGAACAACGCCCCACAGTGCACCGGCTGGATGGACCTGACCCGCGATGGCGGCTCCGGCTCCTTCTACATCCTCTGGACCGGCGTCTACAAGCTGACCACTGCCGCTGCCATACCCTACTATACCGGCCAGTACGCGCCCTCCGACGCCAACGGCTATTCCAGACGCGGCTTTGCCATGGTCACCATCGGTGCCGGCCTGGAGGACTTCCAGCGTCCGGCCGTGGAGACCGGCGAGCGGCTCCAGGCTCTGACCGACTCCAACCTCTCCGACACCTTCCTCAAGCTGGTCTCCACCACCTGTCTGCTGATTGTCCTGGTGGTGTTAATTGCTATCTGGTTAGCAAATTCGCTTACTGGCAATATCCGCCAGTTGATTCGCGGCATCTCGCGCTTTCGGGCCGGTGAGCGGCAGTTCCGCTTTGCCTCGTCGATGCATGATGAGTTCGGCGTCCTCTCCCACAGCTTCGACGACATGGCCGACAGCATCGTGGCCTCGGTCAGCGAGCCGTTAAGCATCGTGGATAAGGACCACAACCTGATCTACATGAACGAGGCCGGCCTGCAGTTTGCCAACAAGACTCTGGCTGACGTGGTGGGCACGCCCTATGGTGCGACGTCAATCTATCCCAGCGGCTCAGTCTATGACCCCATCGCCGCCATGCACGAAGGACGCGAGGCCGATGTCCTCTACATCGAATCGGTGGGCAAGTACTATCGCGGCGTGGCCAGCGAGTTCTTGAACAGCGCCGGCGAGCTGGCCGGCTACTACGTGGTCACCTCTGACGTCACCGAGATACAGCAGGCCCGGGAGAAGGCCGAGCAGGCCAGCGAGGCCAAGACGTCGTTCCTCTCCAATATGAGTCATGAGATGCGCACGCCGATGAACGCCATCATCGGCATGACGGCCATCGGCAAGTCGACTTCCGACCCCGAGCGCAAGGATTACTGCTTCGACAAAATCGGTAACGCCTCTACCCATCTCCTCGGCGTCATCAACGACATCCTGGATATCTCCAAGATCGAGGCCAACAAGTTCACGCTGGCACCGGTGGCCTTCAGCTTTGAGCAGCTGTTGCAGAAGGTGGTCAGCGTCATGGCCTTTCCGGTGGAGGAAAAACATCAGGAGCTGCAGGTGGCGCTGGATCCGCAAATACCGGCAACGCTGTATGGCGACGACCAGCGCCTGGCTCAGGTCATCACCAATCTGCTCTCCAACGCTGTGAAGTTTACGCCAGATGGCGGTATCATCCGGGTCGATGCTCGCTTGCGCGAAGATGCCGGCGCGACAGTGACGCTGTCGGTGTCGGTGACCGATACCGGCATCGGCATGTCGACGGAGCAGATGGCCCGAGTGTTCACGGAGTTTGAGCAGGCCGAGAACCAGACCTCGCGTCGTTACGGCGGCACGGGGCTGGGGCTGGCCATCTCCCAGCGCATCGTGCGGATGATGGGCGGCGACATCGGCGTCCAAAGCGAGCCGGGCATAGGCTCGGTGTTTACCTTCACGGTGCAGCTGAGCCGCACAGCGTCTGCTCCAGAAACCCCTGCGCCTGCGCCAGAGATAACGCTTCAGGATGCCACCCCCCGCCAGGAGGGCTCGACGGCAGACTCACGCACCGCTGCGGCTGCCCCCGGGCCAACCTCTGAGGATGCCGCCCTCTGTATGGGCAGCGAAGCGCCCGAAGGACTCGCCAGTGGCACGTTATCAGCGCAGAGTGCACGAAAGGCTCCGGACGGCCTGCCGGCAGACGCCCGCACCACAGCGGAGCTCACCGGATCAACCTCATCGGATGCCGCCTCCCGTATGGGAGGCCTGCCTGCAGATGCCCGTGCTGCAGCAAAGCTCGCCGAACGAAGCTCCAGCACCGACGTCCCTGCTCCGCTGAGCTCCCCGGCCCCGGACGAGGGCACCTTCGCCGGCCATCATATCCTGGTCGCCGAGGACGTGGACGTCAATCGCGAGATTGTGCTGGCCCTGCTGGAGCCCTACGGCGTGCAGGTTGCCATGGCCGAGAACGGCCAGCAGGCAGTGGAGAGCTTTGCCGCCCAACCACTGGCCTATGACCTGATCTTCATGGACGTCCAGATGCCCCAGATGGACGGCCTGGAAGCCACCCGCCGCATCCGCGCCCTGAACCTGCCGCGGGCCAGCGAGGTGCCGATTATCGCCATGACCGCCAACGTCTTCAGAGAAGATGTGGAGAAGTGTCTGGCCGCCGGCATGAACGACCACGTAGGCAAGCCCATCAACATCAGCGAAGTCCTCCTGATATTGCAGAAGTACCTGCGCTAACGAATTGTCGGACGGGCGCGCTGTATTTGGCCAGGCGCCTGGTTGATTAAGTGCTGCCTTGAAAAA
>JAISUQ010000088.1 GCA_031272005.1 Coriobacteriales bacterium
GAGGTCGGCAGCGAGTTCGGCGTGACCACCGGGCGGGCCCGGCGCTGCGGCTGGTACGACGCGGTTATCGTCAAGTACGCCGTGGAGGTCAACGGCCTCACGGATCTGTGCATCACCAAGCTCGACGTCCTCAGCTGCCTGGACACCATCAAGCTCTGCGTGGCCTACGAGCACGATGGCCGCCGCTACCGCACGGTGCCCGGCAGCCAGAGCGCCTTCCATCACGCCAAGCCGATCTACGAGGAGCTGCCCGGCTGGCATACCGACATCACCGGCGTGCGCAGCTACAGCGACCTGCCGCGTGAGGCCAAGGATTATCTGGAATACATCGAGGATCTGGCGGGTGTGCCGGTGAGCATCGTCGCCGTGGGTCCGGACCGCGAGCAGACCATCATGCGCCGCTGGAAGCCACGCGGAAACTAAGGCTGAGGCCCGTTGCAGGCGGAGATCGAGAAATATCACGTCTTCCTCTCCGGCGAGTTCATCGCCGCAGACGGCGGGTTGCGCCAGGATTGCTTCCTGTCTGCCGCTTTTGCTGCCGACAATGTCAGCCGCTGTCAGCTGGCGGGCTACACCCAGGAATACACCGGCAGCGGCCGCAGCTTCCTGGTACCACTGGCAGCGCTGGAAGAGGACGGATTGGGAGAGAACCCCGAGCTCCCAGAGGCTGCGGGGGCGGCTGGGGCTGACGGAGCGGCGGGGGTCGCGGGGGCGGCTGGGGCTGACGGTTCGCCCGCTGTTCTCCACGGCTTTGTCGTTTCACTGACTGCCGAGCAGCTCTGGACACTTGATCAGTGGAAGCAGATTCCCTTCCTCTACCGCGAGACTCTGCCAGCCGGCGACGTGCTCTCCTGCGACCGCGGCAGCGACGGCGAATTCCACTGCTATGTCCTCAATACCTGCATCGACATCGACGAGAACCCACCGGCGCTGGACATGGCAGCCGAGTTTGCCCTGTTCGACACCCTGCGCGCCGAGAACAAGCTGGGCATGTGCGATATTCATATCATGCTACCATGCTCCTTCGACAACTACGACGAAGGGCTGATGCGCGACAAGGGCTTTTTGGTCAACAGCTTCGTGGACCACATCGACCAGAGCCGCAACCACGAGTTCGCCCGCGGCTACATGCAGGATGCCATTGAGCGTTACCCCATCGGCACCTACATGCTGCACATCAACATCTCTCAGGTCGCCGACAAGCCGGCCGCCGCTACGGAGCGCTACACCCTGCCGGCCTTCATGTTCTACACCCGCAACACCGAGGCCCGGGTGGGAATGGTCAGCGTGGTCATGCCCAATGTCTCCATCAGCGCCCTGCATGTCCTCAACGCCTTCAAGTACAACGAGAGCAACCAAAACGACATCATCCGCATCGGCGTGCGCGGCATCTCCGGCCAGGCCAACAGCTTTGAGGAGTTTGACGAGTTTTTGCTCGGCCACGGCTTTGAGACCTACAGCCCGGCAAGGGCCCTGGTCTTTGCCTTCAATGAAGTGGACGAGCAGACCCGCCTGGAGTGCCTGGCGGTGGAGGCCGAGCCACTCGGCCGCATCATGAGCGAGCAGCTGCATGCCTACGCCACCGAGAATATCGCTCCCTACGATGCAGCCGACATGTACTGCTCCGAAGACTGTCTGCTGGAAGTCTGGAAGGATAACTACCTCGACCCGCAGCTCAGCGAGAATCCTGACGACATAGAGACCTCCCTGAGCTTTGCCAAAAGCCATAACCGCCTGCACATCGAATCCAGCGAGGTCTTTTTACTGGAGCTGATCATGTTCCAGGTCGCCGCCATCAGCCGCATCAGCGCTCGCATGGACGCCTACCTGGAAAGCACCACCAACGAAAAGACCGAGCAGAACAAGCAGCTGCTTATCGACCTCAGCTTCCAGATGCATGATGTCATCAGCTTCATCGACTTCAACAAGTTCCTCTTCCCCACGGTGCGTCTCTCCGCGGAGAAAATCTCCGACCGCTTTGGCGTCAATCAGGAGATTGAGAAGTACGAACGCTACAAGCAGGTGCTGGAGCAATTGATTGCCCTGGCCGAAGAGCAGCGCAGCAACGTGGAGAACGCCAACATGAACATGCTGCTGCTGATTGTGGCCCTGGTGCAGGTCCTGCCGATTCTGGTGGACCTGCTGGCCATCATCGTCACCCACCAGGTGACACCGGAGATGCCGTTTTCCTGGGCCGCCTCGATATTGACGCTGGTGATTATCTTCATCATTTTCAACATCAAGACCTCCCAGAAGCTGCGGGCCATGGGGCTGGCTCAGTCCAACAACAAGCGCCAGACTCAGAGGAATAAGTAGCCATGGCCGCGCGCACTGTAAAAAAACCGAAGCGACTCAAGAACATTCCCGAAGTAGTCGCCGAAACTGCGGAGCCGACCCTTGCCGATGAGCACTCGGAGTCGCCAACCGCAGTAACGCCGGCAGATAGCCAAACCGCTGCGGAGAACCCGGCTGCAGCCGAAGACACCACCAATCCTGCTGACCTTGCTGACCCTGCTGCCACAGACGCCAGCAGCGATGCAGACGCCTTCAGCGACGATGCCGCCAGCAGCGACGCAGACGCCATCAACGACGCAGACGCCATCAGCGACGCGGCCGCCGATGAATTGACCGATCGACCTGTCGACCTGGAGGCGGCCTGGGACAACGCCCACGAGGCGGCTCTGCGTGAGGCAATGCTGGAGGATGAGGCCGACGACCTGCCCACCAGCCAGCGCAAGCCCATCTGGCCGCTGATTATCGCCTTTTTGATCACCTTTATCCTGGCCACCGGCGGCCTGACCTTCGTAGTCCGCACCACCCAGAACCTGGCCCAGGAGGAAGCCGCCGCCATCAAGGCCGAGGGCGACTCCTACTTAAACGACTCCATCGCCTCCATCCAGGAGGCCGACGCCACGATTGTCTCCCTCAATGAAGTCATCAGCACCGATCTCAACGACGACACCCTGCCGCAATACGAAGCCGTGCTGACTCGCGTGGAGAATGCCAACGGCACCCTGGATTCGGCCGTTGCCAGCGCCGAGCTGGCCCGCTCTACCTACACGACCACCGATGAGCAGAATCTGGCTCAGGCGGCTATCGACTCCGCCCTCTACAAAAAGCAGCTTCTGGAGTATGGCAGTGCGCTGATCAACTACGACCTGCAGGCCTGGCGCTGCCAGACGCATTTTGATACCGCTGCGGCGCTGATCAGCACGGCTGACAGCAATATGATTGAGGCCAACAACTATGCAATCAACGGCGACGACTACAGTCTGACGATGGCCATCGAATATAACAACGCCGCCCTGGAGCAACTGAACCTGGCAGAAACCGAGCTGGCTCTGGCCAAGGAGGCATTTCCGCAGGTAGATACCTCGGCGATGGGTGATTTCATCGCCAAGCGCAAGGAGTCGGTGACGCTGGCCATCGAGTCGGATCAGGCCATCCTGGACGACGATTACGACACCGCCAACGCCAAGACCGAGGAATTCAACACCAAGGAAGCCGAGGCCTTTGAACTGTACTCCCTGTTTGCCGAGGATTACCGGCAGCCCATCCGCGATGCCTACGAAAAGGCGACCAGCGAGACCCTGGCCGATTATCACGAAGCCTGGGCCAATGCCGCCGACCGGGATGCCGTTTTACGCGAGTATACCGGTATGGAAGTGCAGGTAGAACCCTCGCCAACCGCTTCAGCCGCCGCAACCACCGATGCTGAGGGGGATGGCACCGAAACAACGACAAGCGAAACAAACCAATGACGCAGTTAGGCAGCGATGAGCAGGAGAAGTATAATATTGGTAACGCAAGGGAGCACAGACTGACAGAGGTGGGGGCTTTGAAGCAACTGTGCTATTTAGCTAGGAGGCTCGATGGCTAAGCTAACGGACTATGCGGAAGAGCTGGTGACAGAAGTCGGTCCCCGGCCTTTTGGCACCCAACAGGAGCAGGAAGCGGCCGACATGATTGCCGCCCGCTTCGCCGAATTTGGGCTGGACGCCACAGTGGAGGAGTTCAGCTGCGGCAACCTGCGGGTTTGGGTCAAGATCGCCTATCTCTTCTTGGGCGTGGTGGCAGCAGAAATGCTGTTCTTCATGCCCAAGCTGCACATCGTTTCCCTGATACTGGCCATCCTGGCCGTAGCTCTGCTGGTATTGGACGTACTGGACCTCAACCCGCTGTACTCGATGTTCAAGGACAGCCTGAGCCAGAATGTCATCGCCCGCTATGTGCCGCCCGGCATGGCGGCCTCCAGCCGCAACCGCAAGATTGTCCTGGTGGCCCATTACGACTCGGCGCGGGTGCGGGTGCAGGCCATGCCCTTGCTGGGGCGGCTCTACGGCTTGATTCGCCTGGCGGTGGGCGCCGCTCTGGCAGCGGTGCTGCTGCTCGCGGCACTGAGTTTTGCCCCCCTGCCCGAGATTGTCCAACTGGTATTAAAGGTGCTGGTCTGCGTGGCCGGCGTGATTATCGCCTTGTATCTGCTGGCTGAGGTAGCCAACCGCCTGTTGCCCTATAATGCCGGCGCCAACTGTAATGCCGCCGGCGTGGCTGCCCTCTACGGCGTAGCCCTGAGGTTGGCTGGCAAGGAAAGCGGCCGCAGCGGTTCGGTGCGCGAAGGCCGACTGCGCTCTGGCTCCCGACGGAGCAGTGCCGCTGACGGAGCTGAGGCAGCCGGAGCAGCCGGGGCGGCTGGGATAGCTGGGGCAGCCGGGGCGGGCGACTTCGACGCCACCGGCGGCTTTGCCGCAGCTGATCCCAACAGCACGGGCAATCTGCGCGGTGCCAGATCCCGACGCTCTGAAGGTCGGAGTGCCGTTGGCGGGGCTGCTGCTGCAGCCGGCACGGCAGCTGCGGCTGAGGCAGATGCCGACCTGCAACCGGGGGTCCGGCGTCGGCGTGCCGCTGGTGACAACGCGCTCTCCAGCGCTGACCAACTGCCGCCAGCCTCCACAGGAGCAGACGCTCACAACGGCGCCAACGGCTCGACTATCCGCTCCGGCGTCGTACACAGCAGAGCCCCGCGACCGATTCCCGAAGAGTTGGTTGCTCCCGATGGCCGCACTCCCAACACCATGATTGCACCGGAGCACCGCCTGAGCTCAGTAGGCGACAACCTGGTTTCGAACTCCCTGCCGACGACGGGTGCCGGCGTTGGCACCCTGGGCACCGTTGGCTCGGCCAGCGCGATGGGGGCGGCTTCTGCCGCAGCCGGTCAGGCCGGGGCCGCCGTGGCCGCCGGGGCCGCTGGGGCCGGAGCCGCTGGCGCTGCCGGCGCCGCCGGTCATGCTGCAGGCAACCGCTTCGTCTCCCAACGCCCGCCTCTCTCCGAAATCGAAGAACGCAACCGCCAGCTGGCCGCCGAACGCGAGCGGATAGCCGAGCAGGAACGCCAGAAGATCCTGGAGCTGGGCACCAAACGCAACGCCGACGGCACGCCGGAATGGTTCACCAAGGCCCGCGAAGCCGCTGGCCGCAAGAACGAGCGCAAGCAGAAGACCGAAGGCGAGGAGCCGCAGATCGTGCGCTCGCGCTATGCCGATATGCCCATCGTCGGCGAGCCAGTACCCAAGTCCAGCGCCACCCGGACTCCCACCAGCAAAGATGGCGCGGATAAGCCCACCAGTCAGCCCGCTGTCAGCAGTGCAACCGACCAATCAGCCAGCGGCGCGACCGACCATGCGACCGACCACGCGACCCGCTCTGCCAGCCAGGCAGCGCCTGCCGCTTCGGGCTCCCAGAACATCATCCCGGGCGACGGTCAGGCGACACTGTCGGCCAGTGCCGAGTTGGAGCGTCTGGCCGCGGCCGCCCCAGCCCCAGCACCTGACCTGCCGGAGTTGGACATCACCTCCGAATCCGTACCTTTGCACATCAACCAATACGGCAGCGACATCACGGCTGCTGCTGGCGAGCAACCAACATCTGGTGGCACCTCATACAGCCCGTTGTCGGTGAGCCTGCCCGAGTCTCGCGGCGATTTGCCAACCAACGGGTCGCTGTCCGCCGGCAGCTCCCAGCCTGTCGGCAGCTCCCTGCCCACCAGCAGCGCGCAGTCTTCCGTAAGCGCAACCACCGCGCAGCGCCCCGGCCAACCCGAAGTCGCTCCGGCCGACCTCACCGGCCTGGACCGCCAGGCCTTCAAGGTCGTCTCGGCCAGCGTTGAGAGCAACCGCACGCTGATAGTGCCGGTGCAGGAAGGCGACGAGGCCGTTGCCCAGGCCGACCGCCAGCGCAACGAGCAGCGCTCCCGCCTGCGCGACCTGCCCAGTTTTTCCAGCAGCGATAATGGGCCCGCAACCGAGAGC
>JAISUQ010000002.1 GCA_031272005.1 Coriobacteriales bacterium
TACAGCCTTGCCAGCGCTGTTCTGGCGGATGCTGGCTGCTATCCTGGTCTTCTCGGCTACCGTCTCGGTGGTGCGGGGCTATTGCACCCAGACTTCCCTACCATCGGCAACCATCATCAACGCCAACATCATCATGCTGCTGATGGTCTTGATGGTTTTGCTGTTGCTGTTGTCTGGCTTTTGTTTCTTCAAGCAGATGCCGTTGTATAAGCTCTACCTCTTCACCATGGTCGGAGTGGCGTTGCTGCTGGCTGTAGCGGCGCTGCTGCATCTGGATAACAACTATGTTTCGGCCATCGTCGGCTTTCTGAATGAGCTTTTCAACCTGATTGCCTGGTGCCTGCTGGCTTTCTTTGTCTTTGAGCGCCGGGCTGGAGCCATCATGGTCTTTGGCTTCGGTCTCGGTGCCTTGACAGCAGGCGCTCTGGCTGGCCGGACCGTCGGCGTATTGTTACTGGCTGAGCTGAATACCGCTTCTCTGGTCATCGTCTTTGTTGCTCTGGCTTTCCTGATTCTGTTGTTTGCTGTCTTCATCTTCTCGGAGAAGAGCTATGACAGGATCTTTGCCTCTGTGGATGAATACCGGCTGGATTTGCAATCGCTGGCGTTCATGGCTGCCCCAGTCGACAAGAGTCGCAGTGAGCAGAACCGGCCATGGATTGAGGCCTGTCGCCGCACTGGCGAACGGTCGTCCTGTACATCCAGGGAGATGGAAGTCCTGATACAACTGTCGCAGGGGCGCAGCCCCGAAACCATCGCCCAGCGCCTGAACATCTCGCTGAACACCGTGCGTACCCACACCCGCAGCATCTATGGCAAACTGGACATCCACTCGCATCAGGAACTGGTGGCCATTGTGGAGGCGGAGCGTAAAAGCCTCGACTGAACCGCATCGAGGAGCGCTATTTTGAGCGCTCTATTGAGCGCTCCGGTAGGCCCCAGGCCCGCTCAATCACCCCGATGAGCTCATCGTGGTCAGTGGCCAACCCCAGAGTGGCAATCAACTCCTGGACACCCCGGGCATACTCATCCCAGGCAGGCGCTGAATCCACCTGGCTTTGCAGTTCGTCTGGCCAGGGTCGGCCACTGCGCAACTCGATGACCTGACGCAAGGCATCCTGATGAGGCAACCAGAGCTCCTCCATCAGCTGGCCATCGGGCATCAGACATTGCGAAGGCTGGCGATTCGGAACCATCATCGCGCATTCGTAGGGGCGCTCGGCCAACGTCAGCATACAACTGTCCCTGCCCAGGTAGGAACAACGCAAACTGCTGGTGCATAGCACCACCTCACCCTGGCCCACGCCGCGCGCCGCCAACGTGAACAGTGGGGCCACCCGGCCATCGCAGACTGCAATATAGGAGACTGTGATGGAGCTATGGCCAGCCTCAAGCATGGCCTGTATACCATCAACACCAGCACCGCCAAACCTGGTTAATTCCTCAGGAGCATAACGTCCCGGAGCCCGCTGGCAGCAAAGACCGCCGCAGTCCACACAGAGCTGATTGGCATCCACACGTTGCAAGTCGAAACTCCCTGTCTGCAAAGCTCCCCTGCTGCTCACAAACCAACGGCTGTACGCATGGCCGGCCGGGGGTCGGCGGTATCAAATCCCAACGCCGACGCCCAGATCCCGATGGACAATGCCGCCTGTTCAATCGATAACTCCAGGTTGTCAAGCACAACAGCTCCCGCTGGCCAGACAGCTGCCCGAGACAGCACCTGACTGGGTTCGTGAGCCTGGTTGGGGCAGACATCCAACACTATCATGCCGGATGGCGTTTCGGCTGCCAGCGACCCTGCGAGGTCTGCGAGGTCTGCGCCTCCATTTTCCCACGAGACCGTGCTGATCAGCACATCGGCCCGGGCCAGTGCCTCAGAGGCTTGCTCGTAGCCTACGGTGGACAGGGCGATCTGGGGCGCCTCCTGTTTAATGAGTTCGCCCATGCTGTTGTTCCACTGAACCAGCGCGTTACGATTGGCGGCAATCATGCTTCTGCTGACCAGCTCGATGCGCTGTCGTGCCAACCCCTGGAACAGCATGCGCGCCTGCGCCTCGGCTGCCCGACAGTCTGCGCTGACGATGGTCAGAGAGGCAATTCCCGCCCTGGCCAGTTCCAGGATGATGGCAGCAGAGCGAGGCCCATCGCCATAAACGACGACGCTCTTTGCGCTCAGCCCCTGCCCCACCCGCTGCAGGACAGAGATTGCCGCCTGACCAAAGGCATTATCAGCGAAGGCGCCAGCAAAAGACCGCATGCTGCCGGCATTGAAGGTCAGGACATCAGCCGCTTTGAGCAAGGCGGCATCCTGGCTGCGGCTTAACGCCAGTCGATTGGCGTCCTTGATGAATGAGTCGGACACGTCCAGGCCGACGAAACCGGAGCCTTCACGTTTGGCGGTCTGAATCAGCGCGGCAAAATCACTGGCATCATTGCAGGGATAGACCTCGTAGCGCCAATCCAGCCCTGATTCCTGGTAGGCAGCATTATGCAGGGTTGGGATTATTGAGTTCTCTGCCTGGCTTGTCGCCAGTCCGGTCTTGTACATCGGTTCTCCCTGATTCTCAAAGCTGACATCTGCTCACTTCTTGAGCAGCGGAATACTGATAGCCTTACTCGGACAATCGCTGAGGCAGTTCGCACACTTGCTGCAGTCGTGCATGCCCTGGGCGTAATGCGGGTCCAGGCCCTCCGGACAGACCTCAACGCAGACCTGGCAGTCCCTACCCCTGGCGCGCAGACACTTCTGAGAATCCACCTGCGGGCGCAAGATGCGACTGGGCAGACTGAGCAAGCTGAGCAGGGCGCCTAACGGACAGAAGCGGGCGCACCATTTGCGCAACACCACCAACTCCACAA
This sequence comes from Coriobacteriales bacterium, assembly GCA_031272005.1. GTDB lineage: Bacteria > Actinomycetota > Coriobacteriia > Coriobacteriales > UBA8131 > JAISUQ01. The sequence continues at coordinate 2,863 of JAISUQ010000002.1, forward strand.
TCAGCACCAGCGGGTAAATCAACAAAGACAGGCTGACGTCATCAAAGCCGATGAACTGCCAGACGACGATAATGGTGCCGAAAATCAGCCCAATCGGGCAAATCAGGCAAAATACCGGAAAACCGAAGATCGCCGCAGAGAGCAGCGAACCCGCCAGCACCAGATGGCGCGAATCCAGCTGGAAGCGCTTCTCGGCACAGGTGGTGCAGGGAGCTGCGACTTTTGCAGTTCTCCTCTGGTCATTGGCCTGAACAGCAATCTCATCAGCGCAGGCATCCACGCTATTGCTATCGCCGTCGCTGGCGCTGTCGCAAGCTGGCTCATCCCCGGCCTTGGCTGGCAACCCACCCGTCCGCAGGCGGGCAAACAGGCGGTCGAAGAAGCGGGTCACCGGTTGAGCCGGGCAGAGCCAGGCACAGAAGACCTTGCCCAATACCAGGCTAAAGACAACCATGCCTGCCAGGATGATCAGTGTCCGCGGGAAGACAGACTTGGCGGCCAGCATGCTCTCCAAAGCACCCAGTGGGCAGATGGTCGCGACAGCCTGCCATCCCAGGGAGGACAACGTACCGATGCTGGTATTCAGCACCAGGCAGATGGCCACTACCAGAAAAACCGCAGCCAGGACCAGCCAGCGCAGATGCTTGACCTTCATAATGGCCTCGCCTCCTGCCTGGCCACAACATTGATGCCGCGGCTGGAGGAGCCTTTGAAAGTACGATAGGTGGAGGAGGGACAGATGTTCTCGCAGACGCCGCAGCCGTTACACATGGCTGGGTCGACCACAGGACGACGGCTGGCATCCAAAGTGATGGCGTTGAACGGACAGTAATCGACACAGCGTCGGCAACCGCCCAGCTTGGCGAAGGCGATGCATTGTGTGGTATCGATGACCGCTTCGCCAATCCATTGGCTGGCTGGGTCAAAGGGCCGCAGTGCGCCGCTGGGGCAGTTCTCGATACAAAGATTGCAAAAATCGCAATACCCGCTGCCGCCTGATGCCAGCAAAGCAGCATATGGCTCGGCCTTGACGTCAGCTGCCTGCGACCCTTCGGGGCGGCGATAGGAGTCGGATTTCTTGGTATGGAAACTGAGCTTTGGCGTCCGGGCGTTGATGATGCCGTCCTCCAGATCGCAATTGACAATGGCTCCCCGTGGACAGGCGCCCCGGCAGCGGTTGCAGCGGATGCAGGCGCCGATAAAGCTGGCCTCATCGACGGCTCCAGGCGGGCGCAGTGGATCAACGGGGCCAGCCAGAGCCCGGGCTGCACCTCCTAACGCCAGCACCACAGCCGCCCCCGCACCGCCTAAGGCCAGCTGCCGGCGAGAGATCAGGGGTTGTCTGGCATTTGATTCGCTCATCACTCATCCCCCTCAGAGATCTCCTCTATCAAACCAACGATGGTCTCCAGATCCATATCCAAGTATCCCTGTGTGGCCTTCAGTGCCCCGCGATAGAAGCGGGTTTGCAGAATCCTATCGGCCCTGTCTGCCAGTTGCCCCAGCCAGGTGAGGATGCTGCCCTGAATGAAGTCCCGCGCCAGCTGGAGATTGCGCAAAGCTTCCTGGGTATCTGCACTGTCGAGAGCCGCCGCTGAACGATCGGAGAGTAAAGCGATGAACTCCAACTCGAAACTCAAGTGGTCTTCAGGCAGATCGATGCCGCTTTTCAGCCCAACGCCTTCGGCCTGGAACAGCTTGTAAACCTCAGCCCGAGGCTCCTGATAGAGCAGCGCCTCTGTACCCAGGAACACGCTGGCGTACGGCACTGCCACCAGGTCATCAATGGCCTTCATGCCGTCAAAACACATCGTGAAATCCGTGGCCAGCTGGGAGCGGGTGCCGGTATGCCGTTTGCGCAGTGCACGACCCATATCGTTGAAGCCTTCGGCCAGAAGCCCGGTACCATCCAACTCCGATGCGCGGGCGCAGAAATCAGCTTTAACCAAATCGTCCAAGTCTGCATCACTGAGCGGCTTGAAGAACAGGCGTGCAAGCATCCGATAACTGTTGGAACGGCCTTTAAGCACCTCTATCAATAGTTGTTGCGTGGATGCGTCCATGTCTGTTCTTACCTCATGACCTCAGAATCGATGGTGGCTGTCAGGCGGGGCAGGGCAAAAGCCCTGCCCCGCCGACGTTGTCACAAGATTACCAGATAGCGCACTAGTCCTTGGGCTTGGTGACGACCTTGTCGCCCCAACCGCGCCAGGTGCCAGTGGTGGCCGAGATGATATAGCGGGTAGCTGGAGTGGCGCCCATGTCGTCCAGGCCAACGATGTTGCGACCGTCTTTCTCAGCCTGGGCCAATACCTGGGCGGCACCCGATGCTGGGTCGTCCAGGTCGCCATAGTGGCGGGCTTTGCAGGCACAGTTGTGCACGCAAGGCGGCACGGCATGATCCGGGTCCACCGTGTCCTTGGTGTTCTCCACGCCGTCAGAGGCAGCAGTGAGATGGTTGCAGAGGGTGCACTTCTCCATCACGCCTTCGGCCTCGTTGAACCAACGAACGCTGGGGCGCACGGCACCGGTGGGGTCGGAATAGGGACAGGCCGGCAGACAGGTCTTGCAACCGGTACAGGTCTCCTTGTCGATTAACACGACGTTGTTGTCCGGGTCGCGATAGGCAGCACCTGTTGGGCAGGCAGCCACACAGGGTGAGTCCTCGCACTGTTGACACTGCAGCGGCAACCAGTACATGTCCGGGTCCGGATGCGGGCCTACCGGATCGACGTTAAGGACGTCGCACCAGTAGTTACCCAGGCCGATGTTGTTCTCGAACTTGCAGGCCACGATGCAGGACTGACAGCCGGAGCAGCGGTCCAGGTCGATAACCAAACATCTCTTAGCCATTATTGACCACCTCCCGCGGACGCGAAGGCCACTGGCTCGGTCAGCAGCTCCTTATTGGTCATCAGTACGCCAATCTCGGGTACGTACTCATTGGGTGTCGTGGGCATCAGTGGCTCAAACTCCTTGGGCTGAGTCCAAACGTTGGCCGGCTTGGAGGACTTCTTGATGTTTACCGCAAAGGCCCGGTTGGTGTAAGAACCGAAGACCTCGTTGAAGTTGCAGTCCACGGCATTGGTGATGACATTGACGTTGCACTCCTGCCAGCCACCGGTCTTACTGGATTGCGTGGAGTCAAAGCACTCCGGATTCCAGAAGCGCTCCATCCACAGCACGTTGGGCGCTACAACCTCAGCAACATAGGCGATGGCGTGGATGGGCTCGGCGGTCTTGGTGTTGTGCTCCTTGGTGCCGGAAGCATAAAGCTCGGTGCCTCGGATACCGGTGGGATCGTAGTCGGAGCCCTGGGTCCGACGGGAGCTGATCTCCACCCAATCGCCATGCTCAATGCCGTATTCGGCAGCCGTCTGGGGGTTGATGCGAATGAACGGTTGCGGATACAACTCACGGGCAAACGGGGAGTGACGCATCGTGCCATGATGGAAGTAGTACAGACGCCCGGAGGTCAAAGCCAGCGGGAACTCGGGATCGTAGAGGGCCAGATTGCCGGCGTTGGCCACTTCGGGAGCCTCTTTTTGTTGCGGTACATTGCAGATAGGCGAATAATCGCCGCCCCAGGTGCCCACCCGCTCATCGATGTGGACATGCTCACGCGGATAGCAGTACGGCCAGCCGGTGCGCCCCAGCTTGATGTTGAAGGTGCAGTAGACCTCCAGCTTGCGTGATTCGGTGGAGAAGCCCCGCGGCAGCCCGTCGGCAGCGGCTACGGTATGCTGATCGTAGAGCCAATAGCCCTCCGGCGGAATGACGGTATAAGCGTCGGCGTTGTTTTTCAAAGCCTCCATGAACTGCTCCTTGGTGGCCTCCGGCCCGCATCCGGCAGCCTCGCCGAAGGTGGCAATCTGCGAAGCCCAGAGTTCGTCCTCGCTGCGATTACCACCTATCAGGCCCATCCCCATCGGGAAGCTCAGGCCACTTTCGGCCATCGACTTGCCGGTGCCGGTGAAGACCACCGTATCCAGCTTCTCGTTGAGCTTGGCGCAAGCGGCGTCGACAACCAGCTGCGGCGGCACGGAGTTGGGCACCGTCTCACCGAGGTGGATGATGCCGGGGCTGGGGAAGGAATAGTTCAGCTGGCCCATGGCGGCACCGGTAGCTTCCAACCACTCCTCCAACGGGAAGACCAGATCGGCGCACTCGTACTGGAAGGAGGTCAGCATCGGATACTGGCAGATGATGAAGTCCACGCCGCTGTTCATGATGGCGTTGTACCAGGCACCGGCCGAGCCGAACATCGCAAACTTGTTGCCGGACATGTCAAACCAGACCCGTGGCTTGTAGGGCTCGCCGGTCTCGATGGCCTCACGTACCGTGGGGATGTGGCTGTGGCTCCAGGAATAGATACCGCGATGATTGCCCATGCCCAGACGATCGATGAGGATCTGGTTCAGGGCATACTGGGCATTGGCATCCATGGTCGCAGCCGCTGCTGCAGCGTTGTCCTCTTCGGTCATGCCGATGGTGTAGCCTACCGCCGCCAGCTGCATGCCCATGCTGGAATAGTTGGCAGTCGGCCTGGGCTTGCCGGGGCTGTTGTCGATGGCTTCACCTGTCATCGGGTTGACACCACCGTTGGCTGTGATGGTAGCGCCGGGCTTGTTGACATAGCCCATGATCATATCCAGGCCCATCAGGCCCAGGGGTACCTGCGAGGCGTTCTCCTGCATATCGGTGGCCACACCGTTGGCGATACCGGCCACACCACCCGGAGGATTGGTATACAGGTCGATGGCGGCGCGGTTGGTCTCAGCCTTGACCCAGCAGAATTCCTCGGCCCGCTCCAGCGTCCAGGGCTCGGCTTCATCACGATAGATCTGGCCGGCGCTCTTGGACTCCAGGCCCTTGATGGTGGCAGTTGCCAGCACCTGCGGGTTGACCTGGGCTGCGACTGTCGCCGGATCGCCAAAGGGCAGAGCCGCCACCTGACCGGTATTCTCGTCCACGCAGACGTAGACCGGGGTGTCGGCAGGCATGTCGGCCGGCGGGGTGTAGCCGTCGATGGCCTCGGTGGCCAGCCAGGGCAGCTTGGTCTCGGGATTGATCAGGAATGGCACGTTGGTCCAATACTTGGTGAACTCCTCGTCGTAGAGCTTCTCGTCGAAGATGACGCGATACCAGGAGAGGATCAGGGCGGCATCCGAGCCCGGACGCACCGGCAGGTGGATGTCGGCCTTGGCGGCATCCGGCGAGAGGTTGGGGTCGACAACGATGGTCTTGCAGCCAGTGGCCCGAAGCTCAGCCATGCCGCGTCCGGACTGAGAGGTCTGCGAGACGGACGGTTGGGCAGCCCAGCAGACGATGCACTTGGTGGAGGGGCTGATACCCTTGGCGGCCTCCAGTGGCGCCAGGCCTTTGAAAGGCTCCAGCACGGCGCAGTCGGCGATGGACTGGTCGCCCGGTGCACCCATGAAACCGGCAGTGGCCACGCGGGGCAGATAGCATTGGGCGCAACCCGGCTCCATGACGGTCGGCGAGCCGAAGGCTACCGGGATAGACATCGCCTGGACGAAGCTGTAGGAACCGCCGCCACCAACCGAAGCGAAGAACGCATAGGTGCCGTACTTCTCGATGGTCTCGGCGATCTTGCTGGCCGCCAGTTCCACAGCCTCATCCCAGGAGATGCGCTCCCAGGTGGCAGTGGCAGCTCCCCGGGCTCCGGTGCGCTTCAGCGGGTAGATGACGCGCCGTGGGCTGTAGCAGGTGTGGATCTGGTTCAGGCCTTTCAGGCACATTGAACCTTGTGATGTCGGGGCGTCTGGATGGCCTTCAAGCTTGATGACCACGCCGTCCTCCACATAGACCTTGCAGGGACAGGCCTGGATGCAGCCGTGGCAGACCGAGTTGTAGAACACCCGCTCACCGGCCGCTGTGGTGGTACCGGTGGATCCGCTGCCCGAATCGTTCAGACAGCCAGACAGCGCCGAGCCCATGGCCAGTGCAGCACCGGCGACTGCCGCGGACTTGACAAAAGTCCTGCGAGTCAAAGTATCTTGCATGCCTCACTCCTTTCTCTTCCTTCTCGTGTTTCGCTGATTTCTCTTGTAGCACTCTGTGAAACTGACGTGCAGATGGTTCAGCCTTGCTTGTCTTTGATTGCCTCCAGCAACTCCTTTCCCTCAGGCGTTATCTGCCATCCGTTGTCGTAGATGATGGCGCCAGCCTCCTCCAGTTTATCGACGAAGA
>JAISUQ010000063.1 GCA_031272005.1 Coriobacteriales bacterium
AATCAACACGCAATCCGGATACTTGCGGACAATCTCCCCCACCGCCTGCACATCATTGAGCACGCCGGAGGAGGTCTCGCTCTGGGTGACGATGACGCCGCGGGCATCCGGGTTGGCCGCCAGCCACTTGGCGATGTCCTCAGGATTCACCACCTGCTGCCAGCCGTACTCAAGCACCGTGACATCCAGCCCGTAGACCTTGCTGATCTGCTCCATCCGCTGGCCGAACTTACCGTTCAAGCCCACCAGCACCTTGTCGCCGGCGCTGAAGCAGTTGGCGATGGCGCTCTCCATGGCGCCGGTGCCGGAGGAAGCGAAGATCAACACATCGGAGGCCTCGGTCTGAAACACATACTTCAGGCCCTCCACGCACTCCCGCACCACGGTGTTGAAATCCGGCGTGCGATGATGGATCATCGGCCGGGCCTGCGCCAGCAGCACCTCGCTGGGAACCGGCGTGGGGCCGGGGGTCATCAGGTATTTTTTCTGCATATTAAGCCTCCTTGCGTACACGGAAATGTCCATCCGGGGTAAACTATCAGTTTAGCACTAAGGAAGTCACTATGGGCAAGCATCTGGATTGCATATTCTGGAGGTTACCATGCCAATACTGGCCGGTTTTACCGTTCCGCATCCGCCTATCCTGATTCCTGGAGTGGGGCGTGGAGAGGAGCGCGGCGCCCAGTCCACCCTGGACAGCTTTGCCGAAGTCGGCCGGCGCATCGCCGAGCTGGCGCCGGAGCTGGTGGTGATGACCACCTCGCATGGGCGTCTCTACCGCGACGTCCTTTGCGTCTCCAGCGGCACCTCTGCCCGGGGCGACTTCTCCAATTTCAACTGCCGGGATGAGGTCATCGACGTCCAATACGACCAGGAGTTCGTGGCCGCCTTGCTGGATGAGGCACACGCCGCTGGGACATCGGGCAGAGCGCCGGGCGGTACGCTGAGCGGTACGGTGAGCGATGACCTGCCCGGGCTACCGCTGATTCCCACGGCGCCCGGCGAGACGCTCGACCACGGTTGTCTGGTGCCTTTGCACTTCATCCTCTCCGCCCAACCCCCGGCCTTCAAGCTGGCCCGCATCCAGATTTCGTTTGCCGATGAGGCCACTCACTTCGCCGTGGGCCAGGCCATCGCCCGCACCGTGCAGCAACTGGGCCGCCGCGCCGTCTTCGTGGCTTCCGGCGACTGCTCGCACCGCCTGAAAACCGATGGACCCTACGGTTTCAACCCCGCCGGACCGGTGATGGATGAGTTAATCTGTACCGCATTGGCCAACGGCGACTTCGAGCCGCTGATGCAGGTCGACCCGATATTGCGCGAGGATGCCGGCGAGTGCGGCCTGAACAGTTTCCTGATTCTGGCCGGCGCCCTGGCTGAACAAACCCGTTTGAACGGCGCCCCATTCTCTGCGCAGCTGCTCTCCTATGAGGGGCCGTGGGGCGTGGGCTATGCGGTGGCCGAGTTCGCGGCCATCGCAAACCAGGGGCCAGCTGCATGAAGGAGGAGCACCATGGATGAGAAGGCTTCGCTGCCGGCCCGCCTGGCCTGGGCAGCGCTGGAGGATTGGGCTTACGGCAAGCAGGAGACCAGCCGGGTTGAGCAGCTGGTCAAGTCGACAGGCAGCTCCGGCAGCGCCGAGGAACAGGCCGCACTCGACGCCCTGACCTCCCAGCGTGCCGGCGTTTTCGTCTCCTACAAGAAGCTTGGCGAGCTGCGCGGCTGCATCGGCACCATCCAGGCCACCACGGCCAGCATCTTCACCGAGATCTGCACCTATGCCGTGGTCGCTGCCAGCGAGGACCCGCGCTTTAACCCCATCCGGCCTCAGGAGCTGCCCAACATCACCTGCAGCGTGGACGTGCTGGGAGCGGCCGAGCCGGTGCAGGACGTCAGCGCACTGGACGCTGAGCGCTATGGCGTCATCGTCAGCAGCGGTTATCGGCGCGGCCTGCTGCTGCCCAACCTGGAGGGTGTGGATACCCCCGGGCAGCAGATCGACATCGCCCTGCGCAAAGCCGGCATCAGACCCGATGAGCCTTACAGCCTGGAACGCTTTGAGGTGGTCCGTTACAAATGAGCGACAGCGCCAGCAGCAGCGCTGCGCCCAGCTCCACCGGCTCCCCAAGCGCCGCGCCCAGCGCCGCCAACGCCGCCATCCGCGTCACCTGCCCCATCTGCCCCCAGGCCTGCCGCCTGACCGAAGGCCAGCTGGGCCACTGCGGCGCCCGCGCTGCCCGCGCCGGCCAGGTGGTGCCCACCAATTACGGACAGGCCAGCGCCCTGGCCCTGGACCCCATCGAGAAAAAGCCCCTGGCCCGCTTTCATCCCGGAAGCATGATCCTCTCCTACGGTTCTTACGGCTGCAACCTCAGTTGCCCGTTCTGCCAGAATGCCAGCATCGCCCAGGTGAGCACGCCTGCAACCGCCGAAGCTGGCGGCGGGGCGACTGGACATGCTGATGTTCGCACAGTCGGCCAAAACAGCTCCCCGGCGGCTCCCCAATTGCCACCGACCCACGCCATCTCGCCCGAAGAGCTGATGGAGAAGGCCCTGGATTTGCGCTCGCGGGGCAATATCGGCATCGCCTACACCTATAACGAGCCGCTGGTGGGCTACGAGTTCGTGCTGGACAGCGCCCGCCAGGCGCATCAGGCCGGATTGCTGAATGTACTCGTCAGCAACGGCTATATCAACGCCCGGCCTCTCAAGCATCTGCTTCCCCACCTCGACGCTGCCAACATCGACCTCAAAGGCTTTACGCAGCGCTTCTACGACCTGGTGGGCGCCCCGCTGGGGTTGGAGACGGTGAAGCGCACCATCACGTTGATGGCTCCCGCCCTGCATCTTGAGGTCACCACCCTGATTATCCCCGGCCACAACGACAGCCCGGAGGAAATCGCCGCGCTGGCCACCTGGCTGGCAGCCGTCGACCCCGGGATTGCCCTGCACCTGACGCGCTTCCATCCCGCTCATCGGATGCTGGACCTTGCGCCAACGCCGCGCCAGACCATCCACCGGCTGGTGGCAGTGGCCCAACGCAGCGGCCTGGCCCACGTCTTTGCCGGC
>JAISUQ010000120.1 GCA_031272005.1 Coriobacteriales bacterium
CTGCCCGCGGCCTGGCGATGGTAATTATGGAGCCCCTGCGCGGCGGCACCCTGATCGCTGCCGCCAATACCAATCCTGTGGTTGCCGCCGTTTTAGCCAGCGACCCGCACCAACGCTCCCTGGCCCACCTCTGCTTTGATTTTCTGCGAGAGATGCCCGAAGCCACCACCATCCTCAGCGGCACCACCACGCTGGAGCAACTCCAGGACAACCTGCGCATCTTCTCCACCCCCTTGCCGTCAGCCCCTCCCAGCGCCCCAGACCTCGCCCCCGCTACCTGCACCACAGCCCTCGCCCCCGCTACCCGCACCACAGCTCCCGCCCCCGGCTCTGCCCCTGTGACCGGCCCGCCGCTCTATCAGCAACTGCGCCAGGCCCTGCTGGCCGGGTCTGCCTGCGGATGCACCGGCTGCCGCTACTGCCTGCCCTGCCCCCAGCGCATCGACATCCCCCAGATCCTGCGCCTCTACGACAACCACCGCGCCTCCAACGGCGCCGACCCCATCGACCGCGTCTACTACCAGAAGTCCCTGCTCGGCAACGGCATCGGCGCTGCGCTGTGCACCCGCTGCGGCCAATGTGCAGAGAAATGCCCCCAGTCCCTGCCCATCCCCACCCTCCTCGCCGAAGCCCACGCCACCCTCAAACTCCCGCCACCACCTGACGCCGACATCTGCTGAGCCTGGCAGTCGCTAAGCCCACGCCGTCCTCAAACTCCCGCCACCACCTGACGCCGACACCTGTTGAGCCTGGCTGGCGCTGCGGCCCTTCTCCCCCAAAAGGGTGATTCTCACCCATCTGCCGCCCGGGTTATCTCACCCCTAAATCGTATTCAGGATAGCCCCTGGTAAATGATGATTGCCAGCAGCTCCACTTCTATACTCAAACGCAGTTTTAAAAGCCAAGAGTTGGAAAATGGGCGGGAGCCCAGAAAGAGAGGAGTCAGTTATGGCCGACAAGAAGATGCCGAATAACTATGTAGACGAGAACGGTGTCCGGTGGCGTTATTCAATATGCCACTTTTGCCATCTCAACTGCGGTGTTATCGTCGGCGCAGACCCCGAGACCGAGAGAATCGTAGAGATCAAGGCCAATCCGGATATGGATACCGTGCTCTGCGACCGCTTTGGTCCCAAGGGCGACAGGGCAATCAAGTTCCATCATCATCCCAAGCGTATCAACTACCCGCTGAAGCGCGTTGGCGCCCGCGGCGAGGACAAGTGGGAGCGCATCAGCTGGGATCAGGCGATGGACGAGATCGCCGACAAGCTCAAGGAACTGTTCGCCAAGCACGGCCCCGAGACCCTGATCTCGGTCGAAGGTACCTACCGTACCGACCACCTCTGGGCTCGCACCCGTCTGTACAACCTGCTGGGCAACCCCGGCAACGTCATCGACCCCGGTACGGTCTGCTGGTGCTGGACCTACACCGTCAACATGTCGATGGTCGGTTGGCCCATCGAGTCGATGTTCCCGCCAGGAGCCGCCCACGCCAGCACCACCGTGGTCTGGGGCAAGCGCCTGGAGGAGAGCTATGCTCCGCAGGGCCCGCTGAACCGTGCCGTCCTGGCCTCCCTGGCCCGCGAAGAGCCGATGCAGCTGATCCAGGTCGATCCGGTCTGCACCGACTACTCCCGCAAGGCCGACATCTGGCTCTCTCCCTATCCGGGTACCGACCTCGTGATGATGCTGGCCTGGGCCAACTACATCATCGAGGAGAACCTCTACAACGAGGAGTTCATCCGCGAGTGGACCAACGCCGTCTTCCTGATGCGTAAGTCCGACAACAAGATCCTCCGCGAGGCCGACATCGTGGCCGGCGGCAGCGCCGAGAACTTCGTGGTCTGGAACACCAAGACCGCCGCTGCGGCCATCTGGAATTCCGACTGCGGCGCCTATGTCGATGACGACGTAGAGCCCGAGCTGACCGGCGAGTTTGAGCTGACCGACGCCTCCGGCGCCAAGTTCACCGCCTACACCGTCTGGGATGCCCTCTGCGCCCGCCTGGCCGAGTATCCCGTGGAGAAGGCCGCCAAGATCACCGGTTGCCCGCCACGGAAGATCCGCGAGGCTGCCTTCCTGTATGCCACCAATGGTCCGGCCTGCATCGCCTGGGGCCTGGGTGGCGGCGACTTCCACGGCTACAACGCCGCGTACTCCGCTGAGACCAAGACCATCCTGCGTATCCTCACCGCCAACATCGACAACCCCGGCGGCGAGTACATCGGCGAGCCGGCTGGTCCGGACAGCGCCGGCGATCCGGTCAAGAAGTTCCCGGTGCGCGACGCCGAGATGGAGCTCTCCGACCTCTGCCTGCCCGAGACCCGCAAGAAGTATCTGGGCAACGACCAGTTCCGTCTGATGGCCTGGCCGGGCTTCGAGCCGATCGACAAGTGCTATCGCAAGATGTTTGGCGTCAACCGCCCGATGCTGCACCAGCTGCTCTGCACCCCGCCGATGGCCTGGAAGGCTATCGAGGAAGGCGATCCGTATCCCGTCACGGCCGCCATCTGCTGGGAGTCCAACGTGCTGGCCTGGGCCCCGAACATCAAGCGTATCTACAAGAACCTGATGAAGCTGGACCTGCTGGTCTCCGTGGAGTTCTGGAAGACCCCGACGGCTGCCATCTCCGACTACATCCTCCCGTGCACCGACTGGATGGAGCGCCCGACCCTGACCACCTGCGAAGACTCCAACGACTTCATCGTCGCCGGCGACCGCGGCGTGGCTCCGGTGGGCGAGCGCCGCACCGACTACGAGTTCTTCCGCGAGATCGGTCTGCGCTTTGGCCAGGAGAAGGATTGGCCATGGGCCACCTACGAGGAAGTCTGCGCACATCGCGTCGAGCGCGTACCCGACCTGGATTACGAGAAGGTCGTGACCATGGGTATGTACAAGCCGCAGGAATCCTCCTACTACAAGTATCGCAACAAGCTCAAGAACGGCGAGACCCGTGGCTTCGCCACCCCGTCCCGCAAGGCCGAGATCGTCCCGTCCGTGTTCCAGGACCTCGATTACGATCCGCTGCCGTTCTATCGTGAGCCGCCGGAATCCCCGCTGTCCAACCCCGAACTGGCCAAGAAGTACCCGTTCCGGTTGACCACCTCCGGCCGTATCAGCCCGCAGTACCACTCCGAGATGCGCACGCCGGGCCATGGCATGCGTTCGCAGAACCCCTACCCGATGACCTTCATGAACATCGACGACGGTCGTCAGCTGGGCATCCGCGACGGCGACTGGATCTGGATCGAGACCCCGCGTGGTCGCATCCGCCAGGTTGCCCACCTCGGTTGGGACATCCAGCGCGGCGTGATCCAGGTTCCGCCCTCCTGGTGGTATCCCGAGCTGCCGGCTGAAGAGCCGTGGTCTCAGGGTGTCTTCGAGTCGGCCGCCAACGTGCTGACTGACGACTCCATCGAGAGCCTCGACCCGATGACCGGTAACTGGTGGGCCCGCGGCCTGCTCTGCAACGTCTATCCGTGCTTCGATGCCCGCGATCGTTCCGATATGGAAGTCCGCTCGATCAACTACTTCGAGAACCAGGACACCTTCTTCGACTCCCAGTTCAAGTATCTGGGCGCCTGGGACATCGACGTCGTAGACAAGACCGCCAGCGGTACCTACAATGAGGGTGGCGGCAAGTACGGTCCGATGCCGCTGCACGCTGAGGAGTAATCCTCAAGGCCTGTCAGCCTTAAAGCAAGACCAGCTTGATTGGCCCGCCCTCCGTTACCTCTGGTCGGAGGGCGGGCTTTAAGGCCACAGGTTTTCGGATATGCAAGCGCTGTCGAGGGAGCACACTCAGTTGCCATCCGGCAGCACAGGCAGCAACACGGGAAGCAGGTTTGTGATGTACGGCCCACCAGTAGCGTTCCATGGCAACCGCCACACCATCAAGATCGACCCGGATCTCTGTACCGGGTGTTGGCGCTGCCAGCAGGAATGTCTGGGTCAAAACGTCATCGGGCGCACCGAGATAGATGGTCGCCCCAAGGCCTATGTCAAGTTTCCTGATCACTGCAAAGGCTGCATGACCTGCCTGCGCAACTGCCTGACCAACGCCATCAAGGTCATCACCACAGCCAAGGAGGGGTTCATGCCAGACGTCGGAGCGGACGTCTGAGCAGCAGAGAGGATGACCAGCGAAGGCGTTGGTCAAGGCGGGGAGAAGACCAAGCAAGTACCCAGCAAGTGATATGTAAGACAATGCTCAGCAACAAACCGGACCAAGCCCCAAGTTAGGAGTTTTAAGATGTGCTTTAATCCATCCGGAACCGACAATATTTCCAAAGAATGCCCAAAGTGCGGCCTGAGCCAGGATGGCACCAACGCCGCCTGCGAGCAGTGCGGCTATGAGTTCCCCGAGGCCAAGGCCCGCAATCGCACCCGTCCCTGCCCGCAATGCGGCGCGGAGCTGCCTCTGACCACCCGGCGTTGCACCGAATGTGGTGCCATCCTCGGAGCTGGTGGCGGCCCCAAGGGTCCGGGCGGCGGCCCCAAAGGCCCCGGCGGCCCGAAGATGCCGGGGGCGTAATACCGCCTCGGAAAACAAAGGCGCGGCCGCGTGATTCCTGCGTGGCTTCCAACATGACGTGAGCGTAGCGTTTGCGTGGTGCAGCTATTGCGTAGCAGCGCCCAACTATATGCTCTACCCTGAATAGGAGTACAAATGGATAAGTCCATCGACTTGACTGACCCCAGTATCGAAGTCCGAAAATCGATGTGCTACTTCTGCCACACCAACTGCGGCGTGCTGGCTTATGTCAAGGACGGCGAAGTGGTAGCCATCAAGGGCGATCCGGCGCACCCCGTCAATCGCGGCGGACTGTGCTGCCGGGGCAACATCGCCTTGAAGCACCTCGATCATCCGGATCGCATCAACTATCCGCTGAAGCGCAAAGGCGAGCGGGGAGCCAACCAGTGGGAGCAAATCTCCTGGGATCAGGCCCTGGATGAGATAGCCGAGCGCCTGGCAGCCATCCGCGATGAGTCCGGCCCGGAGGCTGTGGCCTCGGCCGGTGGCACGCTGCGCACCGATGACTGGGCTCGCCGGCGCTTCATGAACATCTTCGGCAGTCCCAACGGCTTCCATAACGCGCTGCTCTGCTGGATCCCGACCTTCATGATCGAGGCCGCTGTCTCCGGTTGGAGCCCGTTTAACTCCGATATGTCCAACAGCCGCATCGCTGTCATCTGGGGCGCCAACCCCGGCGCCGCCACTCTGCCGTCGATGCGCGGCCTGAGCGATCTCAAGGCGCGCGGTCTGAAGATCATCGTCATCGACCCGCGTTTCACCGAGACCGTGGCCCATGCCGACCTCTGGCTGCCGATTCGTCCCGGCGCCGATCTGGCCCTGGCTCTGGCCTGGCTGAACGTCATCATCAACGAAAAGCTCTACGATCAGGAGTTCGTGCGCGACTGGTGCGTGGGCTTTGAGGAGCTCAAGGAGCACATCCAGCCCTACACCGCCGAATGGGCTGCACCGCTGACCTGGCTGGACGCCAACCTGATCAAGGAAAGCGCCCGGCTGTACGCCAACAACCGCCCCGGCAACATCCAGTGGGGCACGGCGCTCGATCAACAGGGACGCCCCTCCGGCGCCGGCATCCATGCCCGGGCGCTGCTCAGGGCGATCTGCGGCAACATCGACTGCCCCGGTGGCGATCTGATGCCCGGCCCCAGCCAGGAGTACGTGGTCGACGAGGAGCTGGAGGCCAACGACTGGCTGAGTGAAGAGCAGCGCGCCAAGCAGATCGGCGCCGACCAGTTCAAACTCTGCGCCTGGCCCGGCTATCGGCTCATCTCCGATATTGCCACCCAAACCTGGGGCAAGGCGCCCACTGCCGAGTGGATGTGCGAAGCCAACGGCCCGGCGGTATTCAGGGCCATTCTCACCGGCGAACCCTATCAGATCCGAGCACTGCTGGTCTCGGCCACCAACCCGGTGAACTCCTACG
>JAISUQ010000122.1 GCA_031272005.1 Coriobacteriales bacterium
AACGACGGATTGGAAGGTTTTGTCCTGTCCTTTGTTGCGCGCAAGGTACTTGTTGCGCAGCAGGCCCAGGAATTTGAGGAAGACCGGACTGCTACCAGCGGTTACTGTGCCGTACAGACCTCCAAGGCGTAACTGGGATAAACAGGGTAACTGGACAACTCACCGGGTAAGCTCAATGATGGACAATGACATTGAGGCTGACTATCAGTCAGGCTCAGAAACGTATCCGGGGCACTACGCCGGGCAAGATAGCTATTGTGCCCCTACTTTGCACTCGGAAAGACGCTGCCCAGATCAACCAGACAGCCGGGAATGCTGGTGCTTTCTACCGTTTCGCTTTCGTCGTGGATACTGGCCAGGTAGCCGCCATTGAACCAGATGTTGACCTGCAGAGTACGCGATTCAGGGTCGACAATCCAGTATTCGGGCACTCCCGAATCGCGATAGAGGTTGAATTTGACCAGCCGGTCATAGCGCGCTGAAGACGGCGAGAGTACCTCCACGACCAGCGTTGGGGCGCCAACAACACAATCCGCGCCTATTTTATCCTCGTCGCAGACCACAACTAAATCAGGCTGGATGACGGTGTCATCGGCTGCATCGGCATTCAACCGCACATCAACGGGAGAAATCAGCAGACGACAGGGGTCATCGCGCAGGCTTTCGAAGAGCTGGTTGGCCAGCGCCAGGACTATCTCCTGATGGATAATGGACGGAGCAGGAGACATTGCCCGTACTTCTCCGCCAATCAATTCATAGCGATTCTCCGAACCCCAAGTAAGGTAATCGGCGTAGGTATAGTGTTCCTGTTGCTGCGGCTGCGCCATTATCCGACCTCCATTGCCTGTCCGCCGAATTCTACCATGTTCCCATATCCTTAGGAAGCGCTGACTGTCGGCAACATTGCGGCGCAACAATCGCGTCTTGCTGGCGACTTCGTGGTAACATGGTGTTTTCGGTGGGAACAGGGCGGAAATACATATGAGCAAAGACTCACAGCGGATTCTCCTGTTGATGATGGGAGGATCGGGGACACGTTTTGGTGCGGATATCCCCAAACAATTCATCGAGATCGACGACAAGCCGGTCTTCAGCTACATTCTGGAGAAGTACCATGCCTGGCAGCTGGCTGATTGCTATGTCATCGTCTGCCATGAGGACTGGCAGGATTATGTATCCGAATGGTTGGAGAATCTCGGACTGACGAGCTGCGCCGAGGTGGTCAAAGGTGGCTGCACGCGCTCCGAGTCGGTCTACAACGGCCTGACGGCGGCGGCGCGCTTTGCCCGGGACAACGACGTGATGCTGATCCACGACGCCACGCACGTCTACGTGGACGCCGACAAGATGCCGCAGCTGGTGGAGGCCACGCAGCGTTTGGGCGGCGCGACCATCGGGGCACTGGAATACGATACCGTCTACGAACAGGACCCCCAGACTCAACTGGTTACCGGCGTCATCCCCCGCGAGACGGTGGTCAGCGGCGCCAGCCCGGAGGCCTTTCTATTCGGGCGCATCTGGCCGCTGTTTGAGCAGGCTACCAGCGCCGAGCTGGCCCGCTTCACCTCGGTGGGCGCCCTGGCCCTGGCCAACGGCATCGAGATGGCCGTCATCCCCACCGACCTGTTGAACCTGAAGATCACTTACCGTCAGGATATGGAAGTCTTCAAGCGCCTGTTCTACGATTACTACTTCTAACCAGACTGACTGCCCTAAAGAAGTGCGCGGGCGGAGAAAACCGAGGCATTGATGCGTGCAGCAGTATTGACAGGCCCCAACCAGCTGATCGTGCAGGACTGGCCGCAACCCCAACCGGCTGACGGTGAGGTGCTGATACGGGTCGCCTGCACCGGCGTTTGCGGCTCGGATGTGCCGCGGGTGCTGCAGGGGCGGGTCTGGGAGTTTCCGCTGATTGTGGGCCATGAGTTCTCCGGGCGCATCGAGGCCGTGGGAGCTGGCGTCAGCGAGCGGTTGGTTGGGGCCCGTGTTGCTGGCATCCCGCTGGTGCCCTGTATGCAGTGCGCTTCCTGCCGGCAGGGAGATTTTTCGCTCTGCGGCTCCTACAGCTTCATCGGCTCGAGACGTCCCGGTGCCCTGGCCCAGTATGTCTGCGTGCCCCAGCAAAACGTCCTGGTGCTGGATGAGGCCATCAGCGATCTTGAGGGCGCCTTTCTGGAGCCTGTCAGTGTGGCCGTTCATGCCCTCAATCTCGCCGGCGTCACTGCGCAGGCCCGGGTAGCGGTACTGGGGGCTGGCACCGTCGGCCTGCTTACAGCCCAGGCGCTCAAGGCCCGCACACCCAGCCGCCTGGCTCTGGTTAACCGCTCGCCGGGGCGCCTGGCCCTGGCCGGCGAGCTGGGAGTAGACCACTGCTTCTGCATGCAGGACCAGGACTGGCTGGAGGCTGCTTTGGAGCACAGCAGCGGTTGTGGGGGCGCGGGGGATGCCGGGGGCGCGGGGGGCGCCGGGGGCGCGGGGGGCGCGGGGGGTGCCGGGGGCGCGGGGGGCGCTGGCGGCATCGGCACCGACAGCGACACCGCTTCCGGCTACGACTTCGTCTTCGACGCCAGCGGCACCGCCACCACGCTGACTGCCGCCTTCCAGCTGGCTGCGCCCAAGGCCACGGTCTGCGTCATCGGCACACCTGCCTCTGAGCTATGCTTCGGCGCCGCCCAGTGGGAGCTGCTGTTGCGCAAGGAGCTGACGATCAAAGGCGCCTGGATGTCGTATTCTGCCCCCTGGCCGGGCAGCGAATGGCAAACCGCCGCCGAATTGCTGCGCACAGGCACAGTGCGTATCAGCGATGGTATGATAGCAGGGTTATTCAAATTGGAAGCTGCGGCGCAGGCTTTCCAGGTCTTTGCAGAACCGGGGGGCTGTGGGGGCAAAATCGTCATAGATTGTCGCTGAGTCAGGGTGGACTGAACATTGAGGGTGCTACAGGAGCTTATCCAACGCAATAAACTGGGCTGCCATTGCGGCTTTTATTCCTGCTGCTCAGCCAATGAGGATGTGCTGCGGGCGGTGCTGCTCAAAGCCCGCCAGACCGGCTCGCCGGCGCTGATTGAGTCCACCTCCAACCAGGTCAATCAATATGGCGGCTACTCGGGCAAAACACCCCAGCAGTTCGCCGAGATGGTGCGGGCCCTGGCACACGAGCAGGAGTTGCCTGCCGACGCAGTATATCTCGGTGGCGACCACATCGGTTATCTGCCCTGGGTCCACCTCAGCGAGGATGAGGCCATGGCCCAGGCGGCAGAGCTGGTACGGGCTTGCGTGCAGGCCGGCTATGCCAAGCTCCACATCGACACCAGCATGCGTTGCGCCAGTGACGCTGAAGATCAGCCCTTCAGCACCGAGACCAGCGCCCGCCGCGCTGCCACGCTGGCCAGTGTGGCCGAGCAGGCCTTTGCTGAGTATCGCGCCCGCAACCCCCAAGCCGAGGAGCCAATCTACGTCATCGGCAGCGAAGTGCCGGTGCCGGGCGGCGACTTCAAGGCCACAGTCACCGGGGTCACGGCTGCCGAGGACGCGCTGCGGGCCATCGAGCTCTACCAGCAAGCCTTTGCCGCCGCCGGCGTGGGCCCGGCCTTCTTACGGGTGGTGGCCCTGGTGGTGGAGACGGGCGTGGACTTCCATCGCTTCACCATCGACGAGTACGACCGCACCAAGACCGCCGCGCTGACCGCCGCCGTGCGCGGCAGTGAGCTGTGCATCGAGGGCCACTCCAGCGACTACCAGACCGCCGCCAACCTGCGGCGGATGTGCGAGGACGGCATCGCCATCCTCAAGGTCGGGCCGGCACTGACCCATCGCCTGCGCGAATCGCTGTTTGCCCTGGAGCTGATTGAGCGCGAAGTCTATCGCGAGCAGCCCGGGCTGCTCTCCAATTTCCGCCAGGTCCTGGACCAGGTGATGTTGGCCAATCCGGCTGCCTGGCAGGACTATTACCCGGGCAGCGAACAGGAGCAATCCCTGGCTCGAGCCTTCAGCTATTACGACCGCAGCCGCTACTATCTGACCGACCCCGCTGTCCTGGCTGCCCGCCAGCGCCTGATTGATAACCTCTCGGGCAACAGGATTCCCCATTGCCTGCTCAGCCAGTTTCTGCCCATCCAGAGCCTGAAGGTCCGCAGCGGCCTGATTCGCAACGAGGCTGCCGACATCGTCTTCAGCTGTATCGGTGATCAGATTGACGACTACCTGGAGGCCACCTTGTACAACGGGGCCCGAGCTTGAGGTCCGAGCGCTGATGGCCAAATCGCGCAAAGAGCAGCAATCCGAAGCAAATAAGGATGCCCAGGCTGCCACCCTGGCGGCCTTTGATGGCTTCTGTCAGGCTCAGGGCATCGGCTACTTTCTGCTCGCCGACTCGCTGATGGCCGCCCTGGACTACGCCGACTTTGCCCCCGGCAAACTGAAGACCCTGGAGATTGGCATCCTGCGGCCGGACTGGCAACGACTGGTGGAGATGTGCAGCGTGCTGCAATCCGAACCCGAGGTGCTGGAGGGTGTTGCCGGAGAGGACTGGGTGCTGAAGCGCTACATCACCGGGCTGGAGGGCGTGGCGGCGCGCCTGCCGCAGCTGCTCAGCCGCCAGAGTACGGCCATCAGTACTATTAAGATATCTATATTTGATGCTATTCCAGAAGAGCGACGCCAGCGCAACGCCTTCTACAAGAAGATGCGCCGCCTCAATGAGGACTACGACGCCGCCTCAGTCAAACAACGGGCCATGGTGGAGCGGATCATCCAACAGGCCAGCTCACTGGAGCACAGTGGCAGCCGGCTCTATGCCCGCGTGCTGGGGACCCGCTCCAAGTCGATCCGGCTGGATGCCCTGCTGCCCTACCAGCGCCTGCGCTTCCACGGCATCCAGGTCAACGGCCCCAGGGACCCCTCCCGCTGGTTTGGCCAGGAGCGCATCTGGCGGGAGCTGGACGGGCCAACCGGGCAAAGCGGCGGCCCCAGCCAACCCGGCGGCCTCACCAGCGGCCCCAGCCAACCCAGCGGCCCCACCGCCGGCCCCACCGCCGGCCTCAGTTATCCGGAGCTGCTCAACCAGGGCAGGATCAACTCCCGCCGCCGGGCCCAGATCCAGACCCTGCAGCACTTCGACCAGTTCTGCACCGCCAACCAACTGCAATACTTCCTGATTGGCGAGACCCTCCAGGCTGCCCTGGCCCACGGCGACTTTGCTCCAGCCAGCGCCCGCCCGCCGGAAATCGGCATCCTGCGCCGCGACTGGCAACGCCTGCTGACCCTGTGCGCCCAGAAGGCCTCGGCCACTCAGAACATCTGGCGGGCGCCGGAGCAGGACTGGGGTCTGCGCTATGCGGTCGTGGGCTATCCCGACATCCTGGCCCGGGTACCTCGGCTGCAACTGTTGGAGCCGCTGCCGGTACTGGCCTCAGACGGCCGGCCGCTGTTCTCCAAAGACAGCCTGCCGCTGGAGACCTCCGGCACGGTGCGGGTCTCCATCTTTGATACCTTACCGGAGGATAACACTGAGCGTCAGGACTTCCTGCAACGGCTGGAGGAACTCAATACCGCCTACGACGCGCAGATCAAGGCCGTCAAACGGCTCAAGGGCAAACGCAAGACCAGCCGCCGGGGGCAGCGGACGCTCGAGCAGGCCCGCACTCTGGCCACAGCGTTGATGGAGCTGGCCGGCAGCCATGCCCACAGCGACGGCCGGGCTCTGGCCTTTGTCCTCGGCAAACGACCCAAACGCATCACCCACGGCCAACTGTTCCCGTTGTCGCGGACGATATTCCATGGCGTCCTGCTGAACACCCCACGGGATTCCTCACGCTGGGTGACCCGCCGGGCCTTACAGCGCATCATCAGCCCCAACACCCGCAGCCCCCAGCAGATCTTTGAGGAACGGCTGGCCCTGCGGTTTGACGAGGTCAACCAGGACGCCCAGGCCGCTACCCTGGCCGCTTTCGACCGCTTTTGCCAGCGGGAGAAGATCGGCTACTTTCTGATGGCCGAGACCCTCCAGGCGGCTCTGACCTACAGCGACTACGTGCCGGGCGGTGCCCGCCGACCCGAGATCGGCATGCTGCGCGAGGATTGGGAGCGCCTGGTCTCGCTGTGCAACGAGCCCATCCGCCACGCCGAGCTGATTGAGCGGGCCAGCGGCGAGCCCTGGGGCATCCGCCGCTTCGTCTTCGAGATGGACGACGTCCTGGCCCGCATCCCCCGTCTGACGCTGGTAGAGCCCCAGCCGGTGCTTTCGCCCCGGGGTCATCGCTTCTATGGCGCCAACGGGCTGTGCTTGGAATCGTCGGGGATTGTGCGGGTCTCCATCTTCGACGCCCTGCCGGAGGACTTTCTGACCCGCAAGGCCTTCTTCCGCAAGATGAAGCGGCTGAACAGCAAGTTCGAGAACGCCCTGGAGGCCCAGCGGGCGTTGGATAAGAACGAGGAACCCGGGCTGTTGCAGCGTCTGCAGGTGCAGCTGCTGCACCCGGTCCGGGCGGCCTCGGCCCGCCTGATGCGGGCCGCCCAGGGTTTTCGCCGTTCGGGCAGCACCCTGTTTGGTCGCGTGTTGGATACCCGCTCCAAACGGATTCCGCTGGCCAAGCTGCTGCCCTACCGCCGGGCCTTCTTCCATGGCGTGGAGGTCAACATCCCGGCCGACCCTTCCACCTGGGCATTCAACACCGAGCAGACCCGCGCCCTGCAGCAGCAGACCCGCGCCCTGCAACGCTGTGCCCTGCAGATCATCTCCGAGATCGACCGGGTCTGCCAGGCTCTGGGCGTAGGCTACTTCATCTGCGGCGGCACGCTTCTCGGGCACGTGCGCCACGGCGGCTTCATCCCTTGGGATGACGACATCGACATCGGCATGCTGCGCGCCGACTACCAGCGTTTCCTGGCCGCAGCGCCGCAGCTGATCGATGCCGGGCGCTTCTTTCTGCAGACTCGCGACAGCGACCCCAACATCCCCTATCTGTTCTCCAAGATGCGCCTCAATGACTCGGCCTATATCACGCCCTATAACCTCTACCGCGACTACCATAAGGGCGTCTGCGTGGACATCTTTCCCTTTGATGCCATCCCTGATGGCGCCAAGGCCCAACGGGCGCACAAGAAGCAGGTCCGCAAGGTGCGGCGGGAGTTCGACCGCACGGTCAACCGCCAATATCCGGAGGAGGAGATCCAGGGCGCTCCCCACGAGTTCGTCAACCTGCCGGGCGCGCTGGGCTCGGGGGAGATTCAGGCAGCGGGAGAGAACGGCGGCGCGGGCGCTGGGGGCGCGGGCGCGAGTGGAGCTGGCGGAGACGCGGGCGGCATGGGCGGCGCTGGGGGCGCTGGCGGAGGCGCGGGCGGCGCGGGCGCGGGCGCAAGCGGCGCGGGTGCCGGGAGCGTGGGCGCAGGCCGCCAGAAGCGGCTGCTGCCCCGGCTTACCGGACGTCTGCTAGTAAGCTATTATCGCAATAAGTCCCTGACAGAGCTGCAACAGCTCTATGATGCCACGGTACGCCAGTACAATACCGATGACCCCGCGCCCGAAAGCTACGTGGCCAGCCACATCCCCACCTACACCCAGGTACGTTTGCTGGACCTGCTGCCATTACAACGCGTGGATTTTGAGGGCGTGGCCGTGAACATCCCGGCCTGGCCGGAGGTCTTCTTACGCATGCAGTACGGCGACTTCATGTCGCTACCCCCCGAACACAAACGCCAGGGCCACAACCTGATAATCTGGAGCACCCCCGACAACGACTGAGCACCCCCACCGCACGCTCTCGCACATCAGCGTGCGATTGCTGGGACTTGCTCAGTGCTTCGCCTCAGGCTTCTGCGCTGGGCTAACGTGTACTTCGAAGAAGAGGTTCTTGTAGTTGGTCTCGCCGGGCACGACCTCAATGTGGTCGTCCTTATAAGCGCATTCCTTGAAGCGGGCCATGCTGCCCTTCTGGCGTTTGGCGCCGATGCGCAGGCTGCGTTGCTGGCCGTTGAACTTCAGGTCGAGATAGAAGTCCCAGCGGGTATCCTCTTTGACATTGCCCAGCTTGTGCATCAGCTCCTGCAGGTCGTAGAGGACCTGCCAGTTGATGCGCGTCATGTTGCCCTCATCAGTAAAGGAGGCTGTAGCCAGGTCGATCTGCCCGTAATTCTCGTGATTATACTTCTTCAGCGAGAGATTGACCGACAGTTGCCCGGTCGGCACCAGCGGCGACTCCAGCCAGCCGGAGACCACCAACTTGTTGTTGAGCAGGCAAAGTTCGCTGATCCAGTATCTGCTGATCTCCGAAAACAGCGCCACATCGTTCTTCTGGCGGAAGCTGATGTTCTTATAGCCCGTCTCCTCAGGCAGCAGGCAGTACCCCGGAAAGGTGAACACCTTACTGATGAACTTCCTGAACTGCTGCTCATCACGGTTGGAGCCGATGCGGATCTTCTTCACCAACCCGCCCAGCGTCAGGCTGAGGTAGAGGTCCCAGCGCCCCTCCGGGCTTTGTGACTGGTTGACAAAGGCCATCAACTCGTCGATGTCTATCAGTGCCGACCAGCCATAAACCATCAGCTCACTGGGAATCCGGCTCAACTCCAGTGGCAGCTTAAGCGCCTGGTCCTCATCCTGATAGCGGCAGATCAGCAGCTCCGGTAGCACAAACGGGTTCTCGGCAATCGGCTCCGAAAGCACTCCGGCAATCGACAGCCTGTTATCCTGCCAATCCATGGTGTTGATGCGGTAGTTGGCTTTGCCGTTGAATTTGACGACCGTCTGTCTGGCCTCCATCTGGATGCTCCGCTTGGCGTCCAGCTTGACCACGACATTGTCAATGACGACGTCTATCGACGTCTGACCATCGCTGACTACCACTATCAGCTGCCAATTGCTGCCCGGCTCAAACTGCATGGCGTTGGGCGACTGCCGAATCAGATTCTGGTTGATGCAGGCCGACCAGGCGTAATGCCCATCTTTGGCCTCCACATCCAACTCCATCAGCTGCTGTCGCAGTGGCTGCCTGGTACTCTCGCTGTTCAGCTCCCGGGTATCCAGCGCAAACTGCAACTCTGCCAGATTACTGAAGGGAAAGACCAGCTCGCCGGAGATGATGAAGGTGGTACCAGCCTGTTGCACAAACGCTCGCGCCTTCTCCTGCCGGCGGAAAGCATCCTCGGCATACTTGTCCAGGCTGACCAGCTGTTTCTTGCTGAGCACCTCACCGGGGTTTGGTAGCCCCTGGCTGTCGATTTCGCTGTCCAGCAAATACCTGTTCATCCGACAGACCAAGTCGTTCATATTGTTGCTCTTGATGCTGTCAAACTCCTCGGGCAACGCATAGTGCTCCGCCCACTTCTGCAGGTATTGCGGGATTAATTGGGAGAGAAGCGCGTCGGCACCTGAATCAGCTCCGCCCACGGCCCCGCCGACAGCCTCCTCGGCAGGCTTGTCGGCCATCCGGCCAGCTGCCTTGCTGGCTGCCTTGCCAGCTGCCTTGCCAGCTGCCTTGCCGGCTGCTGAACCGGTGCTTTGAACGTAGCCTTGCCAGTGGCTGTTTGGCGCCAACAGGGCCAGCACGCCTGGCCCCTGCGATTCCGGGAGGAAGTTGCGGTGCACGTCAACGACGGTCAGGTCGGCCTGCCGGGCCTGAGCCACCAGCAATATCTCAGGCCAGACGTCCTGGCTGTTGTTCAGCAGCGTCAACCGGGTGCCTTTGCCGGTCAACAGGGCCAGGTTGGCCGTTGCCTCCGGCCAGACGACCAGCTCATCAGCACCGGCCAACAGGGCGGCAAGCTCGCCGAGCGGCAACGCCGGCACCTCCACGACCTGATATTTCTGCTTGCTGTAAAACTCCTCAAAGAACTGCCCGCCCACGCTGTTGGCAGCCAGCTCAGCCGACTGGCGCAGGTAGAGCCTTTTTGCCTTGCCAGGCACCAGGCCAGCCCTGGCCTGGTCGAAGACCTTGATCCAATCCTTTTCAAAGCCCGGGTTGCCGACTGTAAAGACCGTCTCATCCGCCACGATGACCTCTGCGAATTGTGTTGGCTTGTCGATGATCTCGATGCGCTCCCGGCTCAGGCCCAATAACTCCAGCAGCGCCAGGTCCTCAATCTGCTGATCGGGGTAGGCGACGAAGACCACCTTGGGTTTCGGCTCGGGGTGCTGATTGAGATACCACAGCCGCACGCTGCTCTCCACCAGCGCCTGACCCAGATCGCTGGACAACAGGCCGCCGAAGATCACCGTCTCCGAGCGCTGGACGATCTTCTTCTTGTCCGGACTATAAGCCCCAGCCCGGCTTTTCTTGCCCTGCGACTTGATGCGCGGGCTGGGCAATCCGGCGATGAAGTTGAACTCGGCATCGCAGACCCCGCCTTCCAACAGTCCTTCGCCTGCGCTGTCCTTGCCGCCCCCACTGTAGCGCAGCGGCAGCACCAGCGCCTGGGGATATGTCTGAACGCCGGCCCGCGTGGGGACCAACAGTGATTTTCTCGCCGCCTGTTCCCAGGCCGGCTTGTCGTAAACAAACAGTCTCGGCTTGTTGATGACCTCGGTCATATCCCCTTGCCTCCCATGTTTCCTGTCTCGTAGTTTCAGACTGCAATCCAGAATGCCGGCCGGATGCCGGTGATTTTGCCGCCATCGACGCGCAGACCATCGGTCACCATCTCGCCTTTGGAGCTTACGGCCGCGTCGGTGTTGGTTTCCTTGCCCGGCGAGCGCAGGCGCCAGGCCGTGGCCTCGCCGTTCTTCTTGGTGGTGTCGCCGGAGTATTGCTGATTGAAGTCGGCCAGGGTGTCCTCCGCGATGTTCAGTTTGGCTATCCTGGCATTATCGTTTTTGAAGTACTGCTCAGCCTCGCCGATGGAGAGCAGAAAGACCTTATCCGTGGTATCGTTGCCACCGTCGATGCCGGTGCTGGAGTTGGCCGGGTTGCTCAGCTCGGTGGCCATGATCCGGGCCCGGATGATGTCGGGCAGGCCGTTATAGAACTCATCGTTCAGCCAGGCGCGGATGTCGCTGGTCTCCCAGGTTGTCGCTTCCAGCTTATCCTGGTAGCCGCGGAAGTCGATGACTTCCTCGGTGATCAGCAAAGCCCTGCCGCCCTCCACCGCCAACACCCGCCAGCGGATGTTGTCGGAGAACTGCCCGGAAGGCGCCGCCTCAAAGCTGACCTGCCCCAGGCGCACCACATCCCCGACCTCGACGTTGCCGATGCTCAGGACGCCGGTGTCGCTGCCGACGGTCTGGGACTGGCCAGCACCAGAACCGGCATTGTTGGCAGAAAACTCGTTGACCGTCAGCAACACCAGGTTGGCGATCGTCAGCAACGCCAGGACGGCCACGGCAATCCAGACCTGACGGAAGAAGCGCCGGGGCACCTGGCCAGCGGCAGCGGTGTTGGCTGCAGCGGTGGCGGCAGGCGCAACGGCGGCGGCAACGGGCGCAGAGGCAGCGGGTGCTGCAACGGCAGCCGCAGCGGTTGGCTGCGAACCTGCGTCGGCCTGGTCCGGCTCGGCGGCGTCACTGTGCTCGCTTACTAGCTTGCGTGTACGTTTTGCCGGTTTTGCCGCCTTTTCGGGCTTTTCGAGTCCTTCGGGCTGCTCTGTGTCTTCAATCTCCGCTGCCTTGCCAGGCTTGCCGGACTTTTCGGACTTCTTCGGGCTTGCCGCTTTATCCGGCGGCGCCGACGCCGTTGCGCTGGCCGCGGCGCCGCGCCGGCCACTGCGCTGGCCTTCGGGTGCGTCAGTGTTTTTGGTTACAGCGTCGGTGGCGATTCCCGCTTCGGACTGGATTGCATCGTCCGCATCGGCGCCCGTCTCAGCTGTGGTTGTTGGACGCGCCTTTTTGGCTGCTTTGCGGCCAGATTCCCTGTCGGCTGCCTTACTGGCTTTGCTCCCGACTTCTCCGTCAATCCCAGCGTCAGTTGCCCGGGCTGGCCCGCGCCCCGCCCGCCGTTGAGCGGTCAGAGGCTTGACCAGCTCGGCGTCCTTTTCAGCCAGAACGACCTCTTCAATCTCCGCTTCCTCTGCCTGTCCTGAGCTGCTGGCCAAGCCATGCTTCGGTTGACGCTTCAACGGACGCTCGGATTGGTCTTCATCGCGTCTCTCACCCCGGGCCTTGCCCTGGGCCTTGAGCCGGGGCTTCTCCGTCGCTTTGCCACCTCTGGCCTTTTCCGACTCGCTTTCGGCCTCGTTCTTGCTGATGATTTCGCTGATGGCCGCATCCAACAGGACGTCGGCGTCGCTGAGCAGGTCGGGCTGGGGCTCGTCGGGCAACTCGTAGCTGGGCGTCGCAGCGCGGGCCGGCGCCTCTTCGGTGAGGACGAAGACAAATTCCTCCGCCTCTTCCTCGGCGCTGACCAGCGAGACCTGCTCGTCATCCTCCAAGTCGCTGGTTGAAAACCCGGCGCCTCGCTGATACCCCCCTCGATTCTCCAACTCCCGACTATCTGCCATAGCAATCCCCATCACCTGCCCATAAAACACGCCAATAGTATAACGCACGCCCCCCACTTGTGTCCGCTCGCACTCCCGTACTCGGACAATAACACAAGGAAAACGCTGAGCAAGTCCCTTTGTTATTATAGTTTCAGCACTTTAATTAGGGAGGTAATATGGCTTTATTCAATGGTTTGGGCAAGAATAAGACAGCCGGGCGCAACCGGCAGGACGACCGTATCTCGGAATTGCCGGACATCGACCTGTCCTCGACCAACGCCGAGGGCCTGCCCGGGTTTCTCGAAAACTTGAAGCTGCCCGAAATCCCCGAGCTCAATCTTGGCGAGATGGCCGAAGCCGTAACCGGAAAGGCCGGCGAGATGGCTGGCGCTGTAGGCGACGTTGCCAGTGGAGCAGTGCAGGCCTTGGGCGGCACAGCCGATGGCGCCCTGAAGCTGGCCAGCGAGGCGGCGCAGTCCGTGGGAGAAGTGGCCAGCGGGGCGGCACAATCAGTGGGAGAAGTGGCCAGTGGCGCCCTCGGCAGCGTGGGAGAAGCGGCCACAGGCGCAGCCGAAGCCATTGGCGACGCCGCTGGCGCGGTTGTTGAGGTAGCAGCCGAAATCCTCAGCTGATAGAGTGCGATGAGTGGCGCCCCGGTGGGCCTGGCCTGCTCAGAGTATCCCTCGCGCCTTGAGGGCGTCGTAGATGCGTTGGATGTTGCGGCCGTCATTGAACTCGTTGATTGCGCGATAGGCCTGCTCGTGGGCGGCGTTGCGCAGCTGGCTGAGGTCGATCTGGCCAGCGTCATTGATGGCCGCCGCCAGCTGGCCGGCCAACTCCCCGGGTGTGAAGACCCTGCGGCCGATGTACTCCTCCGCAGCCGGGATCAACGCACCCACGTCATGCTCGTACTCCTCCAGATAAGGCTGGTAGAACAGCACCGCCGCCCCCTGATAGAAGACGTTATAGCAGACGGATGAATAATCGGTGATCAGCAGCTTGGTCTCGGCCAGCACCTCGCGGATGCTGCCGTGCCAGAAGGCCGCCTCCAGCTCTGAGCCCCTGAACAGCCAGCTGGCCTTGGGGTGCACTACCACCCGCAACTGCTCTGGCCCAACCATCGCTCCCAGCACTTCCAATACCTGGCTCAGGCTGCGGTAATAGGCGGTCTGCTCCAGCTGCTGCTCGCGCTCGTCATAAGGCTGCCAGGTCAATAATACTGTAATGATATCTTGCGAGCTATTATCGATATGTCCGTATTGGATCAGGTCGAACTGAGCCATGCCGGTCTTGATGGTCTGCTTGGGGTCATAGCCCAGATCCTGGATAATCACCGCCCGCTCCTTCTCGCTGCTGACCACCATCACAGTGGCCTCGCCCTCACGCCCACGATTGTAGGAGGAACTCTTGCCCTGCCGCTTCAGATAGGTGATGCCATGTTGCAAAAAGACGAACGGCGTGGTGTAGAAGGCCTTGCGCAACCAGCGGTTATTGGAGCGCAGCAGGCTCAGATGGGTGGGGATCTCGGTACCGATGAAGGCACTGGCTTCATAGATCAACCGGTAATAGCGGGCGGAGAACCGCGCTACCAGGCGCTCGCCGGCCACGGCCTGGCAGCGTTGCCAATCCCGGCTGCCGGAGTCGAGCACATAATAGACCTCGCTGCCATCGGCCAGGGCCTTGCCAAACAGCTCGAAGACGCCTTCCTCAGCCTGATTGGCAAACTTCTCGTAGCAGATGACCGTCCGCCGGCTGCCCAGCGCCCGCCGCAGCCGCCCGGTCAGATAACCCCAGGCCGAACGCAGCCAACCCTCGCGCTGGCAGAACTCCTCCGTCTGCTCAATCGCCGCCAGACGCCGGCGCACCACTACCATCGCTCCGGCGTGCGTCCGGCGCAGATGCGTGCAGCGGCCCTGCTCCCGCTGAAACCTGACGCTGAACGGCAGGTAATAGAGCTTGGTCTGGCGTTCCAGGCGATGTGTCTTGTAGCACAGCCGCCGCTTCAGCACCTGTTCGCCCAGCTGCTTGCGGCAGACCAGGTGGGTGTTCACCGCCTCGCCCAACTCATCCAGCGGTACGCACAGCAATCTGAAGGATGCCAGTAGCTGCCAGGGGCTGCGCCGGGGCGCCACTCGCAGCGTCAGCTCCGTGGTGTAGTCACCGACCTTCAGAACCACCTGGCCATCCGGCAATTCGCCATCCGGATCAGCCAGGTAGAGAAAGACCGGAAACCACAGCCGGCGACCGAGGATCAACGGGCGCAACCCCTTTTGGACGAAGCGTGCCGTGGGCTTGGGCGGAATATCGTTGTTTGCCTCGTCCTGGGCCTCGGCAGCGCCAGCTTTGGTTGAGGTGGCGCTGGCAGCGGTGAGAGTGACGCTGGTGCCAACTGGGGCAACGCTGGCGACTCCTCCACCTGCACCAAAGAG
Organism: Coriobacteriales bacterium; assembly: GCA_031272005.1. Classification (GTDB taxonomy): domain Bacteria; phylum Actinomycetota; class Coriobacteriia; order Coriobacteriales; family UBA8131; genus JAISUQ01. The sequence goes on from JAISUQ010000122.1 coordinate 14,838, forward strand.
CGCGGCGAGCACCCGTTGGCTGGCCTGGCCATCGTCGTGGGGATTGAAGCGCTGGCGCTGCTGGCTCAGACCTTCTGCGTAGCGTTGCGCCCAACCGTCCAGATCCAACAGTGCCTCGACGACCTCGGCTGTGGTGGTGCACTTGGGTCCGGGCAACTGCCTGGGGTCGAAATAAAAGCCGTTGAGCTCCTGCTCATAGAACTCGAAGTCCGGCCAGTGATAGATGATTGGCCGACAGGTCAGGGCAAAATCGAAGAGGACGCTGGAGTAATCCGTGACCAGCACATCGGCAATCAGGTACAGCTCGTTGACGTCGTCCACCTGACTGACGTCGAGGACCCTGGCAATCCCGCCCCCCTCAATCGCTGCCGGAGCAGCGCCCCCGACACCGGCGACCCCGGCACCGGCAACCACAGCATCAAGCGCGCCAACGCCGGCTGCGCCAGGCTCCATGGCGTCGGCAGCCCTCTGCGCCGTGTTGTTGACGTAGTAATGCCCGCGCAGCAGGATGGTCCAACCAGCTCCCAACGCAGCCTGCAACTGCGCCAGATCGAGCATCTCCGGCATCACATAGCCCACACCGGCCTGATACAGCGAACTGCGCCAGGTCGGCGCGTAGAGCAGCAGGCGGCTTCGTGCCGGCAGCCCCAGCCGCTGGCGGATGGCGGCCTGACGCTGGGCGCAGTCGGCGGCTGCCAGGCTGTTGACCAGCCAGTCGTTGCGCGGATAACCCAGCTCCAGCACCTGGCAACCGGCGGCCGGCCCGCTCTCGGCAGCCTGCTGGTGCTCGGCAGCTGGCTGGTGCTCGGCAGCCGGCTCACGCTGCTCGCTCCCGGCAGCCGGCTGGCGCCTGACAACCGGCTCGCGCTCGGCCAGGCCGAAGGCGCTGCTCAGGCTGGCGGTGGTAAACGGCGAGGGCGAAAGCAGATACGACCACTTGGCGCAGTCCAGCCGATAGCGCCAGGCGTTCTCACGGTTGCTGCTCAGCGCCGCCTGGGTACCGGCAACGATGTCCAGCCCCAGACGCTTCAGCGGCGTGCCATGCCAGCACTGCACATAACGTTGCCCGGGTCGGGGCGTCACCCACTCCGGCATCCGGGTGTTGACTATCCACCAGCCGGCCGCGGCACAGGCCTGATAGTAAGCCGTGCTGCCGCGGCGCACCACCCGCGCCCGCTGGCGCAGCAAAGGCTGCTCAGCCAGGGCGGCAGCCTCATCGCCATCCTTGAAGACCCAGATCAGCTGCCAATCGGCAAACCGCTCGTCCGCGCACAACTGCTCAAACAGCGCCCGCGGCGAGCAGCTGTAAAACCGCCCGTTGAAACTCTCAAACAGAATGCTCTGCGGCTGCACGGCCACGGCCGCAGCCAGCCGCTGGTAACGGCGCCGACGCAGCCGGCAGTAAACCTGGCGCAAACCCAGGCGCAGCCGGGGGAAGCGCTTCAGCGCTGCCAGCGCAAACGATCGAAGTGTCCTGTGAGGGCTGCTGGGCATGGCGTAACGCAGTCCGCTCTGTCGAATTTATGCGTTTACAGTGTCGGGTGGAGCAGAAAAACCGCTCAATACGACTCGGTTTGTAGTATATATCTTCTGATGTTGGAGGACGATATCAGTTCTGTGCGAGGCAAAAAGACCAGGTCACAGTAATCGCGGAGGATCTCAAAATACTCACTGCCGGCCCAGTCGTTGCCCATGACCACGCACTCGATGCCAAACTTCTCCACATCAGAGAGCTTCTGCTCCCAGCACAGCTCGGGGATGACCTGGTCCACATATTTGATGGCCGTCAGCATCTTCAGGCGGGTCTCGAAGTCGTGGTAGGCCTTCTTGCCCTTGACCTCATTGAATTCGTCGGTGGAGAGAGCCACGAACAGCTCGCCGCCGTGGGCCAGCTCCTTGGCTCGGCGCAGCAGGTTGATGTGGCCCCAGTGCATGGTGTCGTAGGTCCCATAGGTCAACACCCGGCGGGGACTGAACAGCTCGTCGACGCCAGCCAGCGACCGCGTAGGTTGGATCAGTAATGAACAACTCCCAGTTCCCTGAATATCCGACATTCAGGACCCCCGATTCCCGCCATTATCCCAACATATTAGAATTGGTGAAACCCCCACTGACAATTATAAGCATGTAATTGTTAAATTGTCAGTCAGAATTGTGGTTTTTCCGTGTTGATAGAATTTGTGGCAATTTTGGCAATTTCGGCAGTTTGAGCAGATTGCCCGGGGTGCAGCTACTCCACGGTCACGCTCTTGGCCAGGTTGCGGGGTTGGTCGACGTCGCAGCCCCGGGCCAGGGCGATGTGGCGGGCAAACAGCTGCAGGGGCACGCTGGCGGTGATTGGCGAGAAGCACTCGCGGATCGGCGGGATGTAAATCACGTAATCAGCCAGCTCGGCGATGCGCCCATCGCCTTCGGTGGCTACGGCGATCACGCTGGCGCCCCGGGCCTTGACCTCCTCGATGTTGGCCAGAGTCTTGTCGTGCGTGGTGCTCTGGGTGGCCACGACGATGACCGGTGTGGCGGCTTCGGCGTCGATCAGGGCAATCGGCCCGTGCTTGATCTCGCCGGCGGAGAAGGCCTCGGCGTGCAGATAGCTGATCTCCTTGAGCTTCAAAGCGCCCTCATAGCAGGTGGTGGCGCCCACGCCGCGGCCGATAAATAGCGCCGTCTGGGCCGCAACGCAGCTGTCCGCTGCCCGCTCGATGGCGCTGGTATCGGCCAGGATGTGCTCCAGCTGCAGCGGCAGCTTGCTCATCTCGCCATACAGCTCCTGGATCTGCGGGCCGGTCAACAGGCTGCGCTCCTGGGCCAGATACAGCCCGAGCAGGGTCAGCATCGCCACCTGGGCCAAAAAGGACTTGGTGGCCGCCACGGCGATCTCCAGGTTGGCCTTGATGTAGAGCACGGTCTGGGCTTCGCGGGTGATCTGGGAGCCTAAAACGTTGGTCAAGGCGATGACATGGGCCCCGGCCCGACGCGCCTGACGCACGGCCTCCAGGGTGTCGGCGGTCTCGCCGGATTGCGATATTGCTATCACTAGAGTATTTGAGTTGATGATCGGATTGCGATAGCGGAACTCCGAGGCCACCTCGACCTCCACCGGTATCCGCGCCCAGCTCTCAATCAGGTCCTTGCCGATCAGGCCGGCATGGTAGGAAGTGCCGCAGGCCACGATGACGATGCGGTCGATGTTGGCCAGTTCCTCATCGGTCAGGGGCAGTTCGTCGAAGCTCAGGCTGCGGGTGGCTTCATCGAAGCGCCCGGCGATGGTGTCGCGGATGACCCGCGGCTGCTCGCAGATCTCCTTGAGCATGAAATCGGGATAACCGCCCTTCTCGGCCTGCTCCAAAGTCCAATCGACGTGGTAGGTGCTGGGGGTGAAGGGCTCGCCAGCCGGATCGTAATAGTCAATCTGGCCGTCTCTGTGCAGCACGGCCAGGTCGCGATCCTCGATATAGGCGATGTCGCGGGTGTATTCCAGCAGCGCCGGCAGGCCGGAGGCGGCGATGGCCCCGCCCTCAAAGCAGCCCAGCACCAGCGGCGAGTCGTTGCGGGTGACGACGATCTCATCGGGATGGTCGGCATGCAGGATGGCCAGGGCAAAGGAGCCGGAGAGCTGCGATACCGTAATCCGCACAGCTTCGGCCAGGTCGGCGCGGGCTGTGCTGCCGGCGCCGGTGGCGTTGGCGTTGGCGTTGCTGGTGCCAGTGTCGTTGCTGCCGGCGCCGGTGGCGTTGCCGGTGGCGATGTCGTCGCCCCCGCCGTTGGCGGCTGCGGCGGCCTCCGCCAGCTTGTTGTAATTGTGCTCCACCAGATGCGCCACGACCTCGGTATCAGTCTGTGAGCTGAACTGATGGCCCTGCCTCAGCAGCTCATCCTTCAGGCGGGCGTAGTTCTCGATGATGCCGTTGTGGGCTACGGCGATCTTGCCGGAGCAGTCGCGGTGCGGATGGGCGTTGGCTTCGCTGGGAACTCCATGTGTGGCCCAGCGGGTGTGGCCGATGCCGCAGGTGCCCACGATTTTCTCCCGCACCACCGCCTTGGCCAGTTTGGCGACCTTGCCGGCCTGGCGGGTCAGTTGCAGTTCGGGGCGATCCGGATAGATGACCGCGATGCCGGCGCTGTCATAGCCGCGATGCTCCAATCGGGTCAGGCCGGCCAACAGAATGGCAGCGGCCTGATTGGTACCGGTAAAGGCAACGATTCCACACATCCAAATCTCCTTCTCTCGTGTCATAAGTTTACCGCATTACTCGATATTATTGGCTTTTTGCTGTCCAGGCGTTGCTGCGACGTGTACAATTGGCAATGCGTCAGTAAGCGATTGATGAGTGGGAGGAGATATACATGGATATCCAAATCAACCAACAGTTGCCGTTCCCGATGGCCAGCCTGAACCTGGGGCAGGGTGAAACCTGCATGATTGCCCATGGTTCGATGATCTATCGGACGGCCGGAGTCGAGCTCAACGCCCAGCTCAACGCCCAGGGCTCAGGCCTGGGTAAGCTGGTCAAGGCGGTGGGCCGCTCCATCACCTCCGGAGAGTCGATGTTCATCACCCAGGTGGTCTGCAACGCTCCCGGCGGCCTGGTGGCCATCGCCCCCAACCTGCCCGGCCAGATTGTCCAGCTTGATGTGGGCGCCCACCAGTATCGTCTCAACGACCGGGTCTTTCTGGCCATGGACTCCACGGTGAACTACCAGATGCAGCGCCAGAGCGTCGGCCGGGCCTTCCTCGGTGGCACCGGTGGCTTCTTCGTCATGTCCACCCAGGGGCAGGGTCGGGTGTTGGTCAACGCCTACGGTTCGGTGGTCGAGCTGAACCTGGACAACGCCCAGGGCTTCGCCATCGACAACGGCCATGTCGTGGCCTGGGAGCAGAGCCTGAATTATGAGATCCAGCTGCAAAGCGGCCTCTTCGGCTCCATCGGCACCGGCGAGGGCGTGGTCAACATCTTCAACGGCAGCGGCAAGGTGCTGATCCAGACCCTGAACATCGAGAGTCTGGCCCGGGCCATCGCCCCATACGTCGCCGCCCGCAACTGACCCGGAGAAAACGCGACGCCCATGGCGGGCGCTCATACCTGGCGTCGATGTCGAAAACAGCTCCACAGGGGCGGGTTTCCAACCCGCCCCTGTCGCCTTCAGGGAAAAGCGCCGCTAAATAGCCTGTCCAGGGCGCAAATTAACACTTATTAACTGTTAGAAGAATGTGTTGAATTTGTGTTTTTTTATGTCAGCCTGCTAAACATTTTCCGGGCGACTTGCTTTTATCCTCCTTGAGTGCTATTAATTTGGTAACAGTTCTGGCCAAGTTTTGGGGGCGGCCGGATTTAACAGGGAAGGGTGTCCAACACCAAAGTCAAAAGGTAAGCCGCGTCCTGCGGGGGGGTTCAGGTTTTATAACCTTCTTTCATCCCCAAACTGCAGGTTCGGCGCTTCATCCATCCCTGATAGATGCAAGCAGACTGTTGTGCGGAATGGTTTCAGTTTGCAAGGTGCCGCGGAACGCGGCAAGTTTGAGTTGGGGAGATAGAATATGTCTGAATCGAAGACGCAAAAAGGCGGGAGCTCTGTGCTTGTGCGCAAAGCTCTGGCTGCCGTTATGGCGCTGAGCATGTGTATCATGCTGGCAGTGCCATCGACAGCCTTTGCCGTCACCTACCACACGCTCTACCTGGACGCCAACGGCGGCGAATGGAGCAACGGCCAGAAGGTCCTGTCCATCACCCGCGACACCAAGACGCCTACCGTCACGGTGACCGGCGCCACTCAGAAGCTCGATGACGGTACCTACGTCACCGTGACTCTGAAGAACCACAAGTTCGTGGGCTGGAACACCCTGGCCAACGGCCTGGGCTGCAGTTACAAGACACTGCCCGTGAACTTCTCACTGGCCTGCGCCGACAAGACGCTCTATGCCATGTGGGAGTACAGTCCCGATCCGGTACCCGACCCGGAGCCAATCTCCGGCAGCATCACCTATAACCTCAATGATGCCGCCTACTATGGCTCCGCCGCCCGTAATGGCGGCGTGGAGAAGGAGTCGCTGCTGGCTGGAGCCCTGCTGAAGACAGCCGCGCATTACTCCGACGATCCCGCCAGCACTTTGGCCCCCACACTGCAGGGCTACATCTTCACCGGCTGGTACCTCGACCCGGAGGCCACACAGCCGGCTGCTGACGCCAAGATTCCCGAGCCCCATGTTGGCACCAAGATTGCCCAGATTCCGGCCGGTGGAACCTTCGTGGAGGCTGGCATCGTCTGGCGCGTTTTGGTCAACGATGGCTCTGAGGTCATCGTGATTTCCAACGATGTCATCGAGAAGGGCAAGTGGAACGACCTCTGCAAGGACGTGCCCTGGAGCGACAGCACCATCCGGACCTACCTGAACAACACCTTCTACAACCGCCTGAGTGCCGACTTCCAGTCGCTGATCGTGCCCCAGACCCTGACCACCCGCGTGAAGGCCTGGGCCACCTGCTACGACAAGTATGGCACCGAGCAGACGGTGGATAAGGTCTTTTTGCTCAGCGCCGCCGAGGCCTTCTATGTTGGCACCGACAACGCGCTGATCAAGAACGCCTGCTACCCCCAGCTGACCACCCAGACTGCGGCGACCCGCTTCAACGGCAACACCCCCCTGTTCTACAGTGCCGGCGCCCGGGCGGCCAGCTCTGATTACTGGCTGCGCGACCGCGGCCTGTGCGCCCTGCTCTCGGGTGCGGTAACGGCCAAGGGCGCCTGGACCGAGCACACCGTCACCAGCCTCTACGGCATCCGCCCGGTAATGGTGCTCGACGTCAGCGACTATGTGGATGATCCGAACCTCAACGTCACCGTCTACGCTGGCTGGGAGCGCGAGAAGAACGGCCGTGGCCCGACCATGACCGTCCCCTCGCCGCAGGAGATCACCGCCACCACGGCGGCTGAAGCCTACGACCCGATCAAGGCCTACAAGCCGGACGGCTCCGACGCCGTCAGCGCCATCGATGATGATGGCCGCGATGTCACCGACGAGATCGTCGTCTATCGCGCCGATGGCACGACCCTTCTGGCCGACGATCCCATCTACACCAACGAGCCCGACATCTACGTGCTGAAGTACGTGGTCACCGGCTCCGATGACGAGACCTCCGAGGCCTGGCGTGTAGTCGTGATCAACGACGGCAGCTATGTCGTGGACTCCAAGTATGTGCTGCAGGCCAAGCCGTTCTCCGTACCCTTTGAGGACGCCCCGACTGCGGTAGCCGACACCATCTCCCTGGCACAGGCCAAGGCCTGGGACATCAGCAATCCGCCGGCACTGCCGACAACTGAGGTCATCGTCACCAACGATGGTGGCTACAAGCAGTATCCGGCCACCTATAACATCACCTACGCCGTCAAGGCCAAGGCCTCCGTGGCCAAGACCGTCGCCGGCACCCTGACTGGCGTTTGGGATAAGGTCGCCCCGATCATCTCGGCTACATCCCCTGTGGAAGTCGCCAAGTGGAGTGACTGGGACGACATCACCGGCGTAGC
>JAISUQ010000126.1 GCA_031272005.1 Coriobacteriales bacterium
TGTTAGACTCTCTTCTCAATGTTGGGAACGGCATCCAAAGCATATCGGGCAGCGGTATAGAAAGTGGGGCATGAAGTTGTACAGCGACAAGACAGATGGCGACACTTTGACTATCAGCAGACTGTTGCGACTATTGCGTACGATTGATGACATCTCCGCCAAGGATTTATCGAAAGAAATTGGCCTTTCCGCAACTTATATCAGCGAGATTGAGACCGGCAAAAAGGAGCCGACGCTCAGAGTGCTCAACGCCTATGGCGCCTACTTCGGCATCAGCCCGGCCAACCTGCTGTACATTCAGGAGGAGAATCTGCACGGCAGCAACGCCGAGTTGATAGTCAAGATAATCGAGAAAAGGGCCGAGGCCGAAAGGAAGCGCTCCAAGGTTGACAGCAAGGCCGGGGCCTCCGTCGCAGTGAGGAAACATAAAACAGCCTTGCAACCAGCCTGATTGCTTTCAATCAACCAGCAGAGCATCTATCTCATCTTGGGCCAGGCTAAATGCCGTGGCTGATTTGAAGACCGCATCGTTATGGCGTTCTTTAGCCCAGAGGTATTTGGAACGCACGTCTTCATTGCCAATGTGGGTATTTAGCCGTTGACGGAGCATTTCAGCCATCCGGGTTAACTGTTCTCGGGCAGCTCCTCTGTTGAAGCCGTAGTCGAAATCGTGATTGAAGCCACTCCAATGGCTTTCGGGTGTGAAGTAATCAATATAGCAGTTGTCGCTGCTGGCTGAGGCCACCGCGCCGGATTTCACCAGTTCGGAAAACATAGTACTGTAGTTTTTGAGGCAATCAGGGTCAATGGCTATCATCGGATGAACAGCGCTTTGCTCCAGAGTCGCTGCACGATTCAGTGCGGGCCCAAAGACGTGTGAGCCAATGTGGTCATTGCTTATCTCTCCAACAGTCAGCCCACCGCGAATCATTAGTCCCGGGAAGCCTGGCTTCTCAAAGCCGAAGCTGTTGGTAGCCAGTTTTCTCTGTATACGTCTCAGTGAGAGTATCTCATGGGCTATTGTAGTGGCAGCCTCACCTGTGTCATCCGGCACCTTGACAACGCGCGTATGGGGAAGCCCTCGAAAGCTCTTTGGCATATCAGCGATGCGGATGACGGTATCGGAGAAGCTCAGCACTGCTGTCGGGCTATGACTAACCAATGCCCCTGTTGGGCTTTGCTGATCGGGTACACTTTGTTCTGATACAAACAGCTCGAGTATGTTCGCTATCGTTGATGGTTCGTCACGGTAGATATCATCTACCATGTGCTTGAAGCCAAGGATATCTATAAGGGTCACGCAGGCTGTACGGTAGCTACTGCTCATGGGCTGATACCTCATTTATGCGTGAGTTCGGCGGTTAGGGCATGTATGTTTGTCCAAACGCTATTCTATCGTTTGTTGATGTGGTTGCAACACGTATCAATGCTCGGTGGAGTTGGGGCTTGTGGGGCTTTGGCGGCCCTTTTCTGCTCGGTTGTTTCTCTGACGCCTGGCCTGCTCGATGGCCTTGAGGCGGCGGATGTCTTTGGCTGGCTGGGACATTCCGAACAGTTGCGAGCAACGGCAAGACCTACAACTACAAATACTACAACCTGCAAGCCATCATTGCTGTGGGCTTCAAAGTCAACTCTGAAAAGGCCATTGGATTCAGGGCGTGGGCAGCGGATGTGTTGGCCGATTTTGCCATGAAGGGCTATGTGCTGGATGTGGAGAGCAGATAAGACCATCGGTCGTCTTCGTGCGCCCGGGGCACAGCTCGCTGAAGCAGGAACCAACCGAGAGAGTCGCCTGGCGCCCTCATCGGGAATCCCCCGAATTCATTCGTGGGGAGGACATCAAAGGATGTTTGGGTTTGGACAGCGAGAGGGCTGCTGATGACACTTGGGATACCGGGACCCCTTTCTGGGTGGGGGTGTCCCTCCCCCACCCGCGGTTGGCTGGCCTGTGAGCTTGCGGTTGTCTGTCTCCGCAATAGTTGACCTTTCGTCCTGGGATGATGATAGCGCTGATGTCTGAAAGATTGTTGAAAGCGTGTGCTAAGCCGAATTCAGGTTAGTATTCGCTGACGGGGTTATGGCGAGAAAACGAGGTTGGGGCAGCAGATAAAACCTAGGCAGGCATGAAACAGCCCAGTTTTGGTCAGAATCGCGGAAAATGCGAACCTAAACGGGTGAAAAATGGCCAGAATCGCGAGTTTTGCGAAGCTGAGCCGGCAAAAACCGCTCTCAAGCTTCGCACTTCTCGCAATTCTGACCAGATGAAGAAGAACAGCCGGCCATGGAAGCCCACAGCCCCGCAGCGCCGCCCTACTGGATGCCGGGCAGGCAGGGGATGGAGGCGAAGCCGCGCTCCAGGTCGGCGTCGGTGGGGATGTAGTCGGTCATCGTGCCGTCCAGGTACTGCTCGTAGGCGCCCAGGTCCAAAGACCCGTTGCCGGTCAGTCCGAAGAGGATCGTCCGGGCTTCGCCGGCCTCGCGGGCGGCGATGGCCTCGTCGATGGCCACGCGGATGGCATGGGCGCTCTCCGGCGCCGGCAGCGTGCCCTCGGTGCGGGCGAACTGCACGGCGGCCTCGAAGACGGCGGTCTGCTCCACGGCGCGGGCCTCATCCAGGTAGCCGTCGTGGTAGAGCTGGGAGAGGATCGGGCTCATGCCGTGGTAGCGCAGGCCGCCGGCGTGGTTGGCGGCGGGCATGAAGGCGTGACCCAGCGTGTACATCTTGGCCAGCGGCGTGACTTCGCCGGCGTCGCAGAAGTCGTAGGCGAAGCGGCCGCGGGTCAGGCTGGGGCACGATGCCGGCTCCACGGCGATGAAGCGCGGCGCCGCCTTGCCCGCCAGGCGCTCGGCCATGTAGGGCGCCATCAGCCCGCCCAGGTTCGAGCCGCCGCCCGCCGAGCCGATGACCACGTCCGGGTAGGCCTCCAGCCTGTCCATCGCCGCCTTGGCCTCCAAGCCGATGATGGACTGGTGGATCAGCACCTGGTTCAGCACCGAGCCTAGCACGTAGCGCCGCTTGCCGCCGCTGCCCACGGCCACCTCCACGGCCTCGGAGATTGCCGTGCCCAGCGAGCCCAGCGAATCGGGGTCGGTCGCCAGCATCCGCCTGCCCACCTCGGTGGTGTCCGACGGCGAGGCGAAGATGTTGGCGCCGTAGGTCTTCATAATCGTCTTGCGATAGGGCTTCTGCTGGAAGGAGACCTTGACCATGTAGACGTCCAGATCCAGCCCGAAGTAGACGCAGGCCATGCTCATGGCGGTGCCCCACTGGCCGGCGCCGGTCTCGGTGGTCAGGCCGGAGAGGCCCTGCTCCTTGGCGTAGAAGGCCTGGGCGATGGCCGAGTTCAGCTTGTGCGAGCCGGAGGTGTTGCCGCCCTCGTACTTGTAGTAGATCCTGGCCGGGGTGTCCAGCGCCTGCTCCAAGTAGTAGGCGCGCACCAGCGGCGAGGGCCGGTACATGCGGTAGAAGTCCAGCACCGAGCCGGGGATGTCGATGAAGCGGTCGCGGTCGTTGAGCTCCTGCTCGGCCAGCTTGGTGCAAAACACCGGCTCGATGTCAGCCACGGTGACCGGCTGCAGGGTGCCGGGGTGCAGGATGGGCGCATGGCCGGTCTGCATGTCGGCGCGGACGTTGTAAAACGCGGTGGGGATCTCGTCTTCGGCCAGATAGACCTTGTAGGGGTCGGTCTTGGCGGACAGGCCGCCGCCTGTTGGGATGGCGCTGGTGCTGACCGCGCCGCCTCCCGTGCCGCCCGTATCCGTGCTGCCTGTGACGCTGCTGGAACTGCTGCTCATGATGTCTCCTTTCCTAGCCTGGGGCTCCTTGCCCCAAAGCGGTCCGATTAGGAGACGAAGGCCGCATCCTGAGCAACAAAAAAGCCCTCGTCTCCACATTCATTCTGCGGGGACAAGAGCCTGGGTGTCGATGTCCGGCTATCTGCCGATAAGCTCCTGCGGTGCCACCTCGCTTGCCGGCCGAAGCCGACCACTTTGTGAGGCGCTATCACGCCTCTGCCCTGTAACGGGAGCGCCCGTCCCAGACTACTTGCAATTCGGAACACCTGCAATGCTTGCCGACTCACATAAGAGCACGGCAACGCCAGCAACGCCAAATCGCTTTCGCCCAAGCCCTCCGAGGCCCATTTGCCTGTCCGCTTGCTGCCGGATTCCCATCATCGCCGACTCTCTGTAAGCGCGCCGCAGGCTTTACTTCCTCTTCAGCGGTTTAAGCAAATGATAGCAGAACGCGCCCCCAACGCAAGCCCCTTCCATCCGGAGGGCAGGGCAATCGCGTACGCAGCGCCCCGCCCTCAGACAGGCCATGCTGCCTGTCAGCCGGTAGGGCGCTCTCTCCGAGAGCGCCGCTCAAGTTTGGCTATCATAGATAGGCTTGGAGTATCTCTTCAAGCGGCATTGCGGGTCTGTGCAGATCAGGAACCCCGGATCACGGTAAAGGTGTTTCGTCTTCTTCTTCAGTTCGCGGTATTCCGCCTGCTGCTCCACGCTCAGCTCCCCGCGCGGTTTTTTCACCGACGGGGCATGCCAAAACCCGATTGGTATACCCCTTGCACGACCAGCCACATCATCGTCCGGCAGAACGGCCGATGCCTGAAGGTAGCGCTACCCCACCCGAAGTTAGTGTTAAAGGCCGGCCCGAGCGGGTCGCGCATCCAACGTGTGCCGGGGATACGATGCCCGCGCTTCCTTACGATTGTGTCATCCATCATCAGATACAAAGGCCCGCCTTCTTTTCTCTCGATATGACTTCCTCAATTACCGTAAAGAATAATCCTTCGGCATCAATCCTCTCTTTGGAAAACAACCTGTAGGCGCTGCCCCAATCTCCGAACTATCTGCCATCAGCGCACAGCATACCTGTGACTGTGCGTCTGCCAAGTGCCAGAACAGAGCCTGTGACTAGCTCTTTGGCGTTTTCAAATACGCGCGCCTGGCCGAACCGCAGATTGCAGGTAAAGTCGATAGTTGGTTCTAGCTATTCTTATGGAATACGGTAAAAGGCCAAACTTGAGATAGCCGTCACCTTATATCCCCATATCTGAAGAAAGGGGTTTTACGGTGAGTCTTGATAAACTGTTTGGGGGTTTGAGACTTTAACCACCGCGGCCCACCGCAATCAACAGAGATTTGATTGATGTCCTCTTTTTGTCCACCACCACCGTTTAGAATACACTTATCTGTCCCCACCAGACTGTCCCCACCAGAGAAAGTGGCTGACGATGAGAGCCTTTCAGTGTGACCAATGTGGAAGCACCCACCTCGTATGGGAGGGCAGCCTGTTGGTCTGCCAGTACTGTCATACCAAGTTTTTCCCAGATAGCTTCATCTACCAGCCGGAGCGAACATTCTTAAGCTGCAATCTGGCCGGGTTTGAGCACTGGGGCGGTTTGCAGGTCTTTCATCGGTTGCAAATCGGCACGCAACTGTGGCTGCATGCCGAGCCGCACAACCCTTATGACCCACAGGCTGTCGCAGTATATTATCAGAATATCAAGATTGGCTATATTCCGCGCAAGCATAACGCCCCAATCAGCGCGCTGGCCAAAATGGGCTACCTCAATATGCTCGGCGTCTTCATCACCAAGATAGCACCCAACCAACACCCCGAACGCCAAATCGGCCTGACCATCAAAACCCGCAATGCCAATCCGGTGCTATTCGAAACCGCCAAACAGCTGTAGATTGTACCTGTTTCGGCGAAACCCCTTCATATTCAAGCTGCACTCTCTGACTCTCTGGCTCTCTGGCTCTCAGACTCTCTGGCCCTCAGACTGACAGCAAACATCCGCTATAACTCTACTTTTCTATGGACTTATAGCGGAAGTTCAGCTGGGGTGACAGCAAGGGGGTGACAGCAGGGGGGGTGACAGCAGGGACGGTTCCCGCTGTCACCCCCTGCTTGCTGGCTCAGGCGGCAAAGGCCACTGTGCGGCGCCCTTGAGCCCACTCGCCAGCAGCCGTGCTGTCGCCCACATACAGGGCGTGTCCCATGCAGACCTTGGCGCAAAGCGGCGCAGAACCGTCTGCCCTGTCTGGGCAACTCTCACAGCAATCCAGGCTCACCGGAACAGGAAAGCGATCCATGTACAGCTTATCCCCGACCTTCTCCGGATAAAGATACTCCGGGGTCACTTTCAGCCACTTGACGTCTACGTCCAGATCATTGACCAGTTTGCAGGCGTTCTGGCAGGCAAAACATCCCGTGCACATATCCAAATCCACAACCAGACTGATGTTTTTCATCTCAAGCCTCCAACTTCTCAATCTCGCAACGCCATGACCGGTAGGGTGGCGTGCCATAGGTACCGTCCGATGGGTTGCCGGGCATCAGCATATTGGGATTGGCCTCTTTGTAGCCATAGCCCTTCAGGCCCAGCTCCTGGCAGGCGTGCTTCCAACCGGGGCGCGGCAGATGCGCGCAACGGGCGTCGATGGCCTTGGTGACCACGGCCTTGGCCACGATCTGCTTGTCGTTGGGCGCCTTGACCCGCACCCAGTCGCCGTCAGAGATACCCCGGGCCCGAGCGGCATCAGGGTGCAACTCGATGTAGGGGTCCTTGGCAATCTCGCGCTGCATGGGGATATTGGTCCAGGCCGAGTGATAATACGGATAAATGCGGCCGCCGCTCATCAGGTACAGCGGGTATTGCTCGGCCATCGCCTCGTTATCGTAGACCGACGGTGCCTGCCATTTGGGCAAAGGCCCATAGCCAAAGTGGTCGTAGGTGTTGTTGTACAGCTCCACCCGACCACTGGGGGTCCTGAAGCCCAGGCCTCCGTCGGGACGCTCCAGTCCCTGGGCATACTTCTGGTAGACGCGCTTATCCCCACCATAGGTGATGATATAGGGCTCTTCGAGCAGCTGCTCCCAGGGTTTATCCACATCGTAGAAGGTCTTCAGGCGCCACTGGTGCATCTCGCGGGTGTTTGCCCAGGGCCACTCCTCCTCGTTGAAGCGTTTGCCCAGCTGCAGGATGAACTCCCAGTCGTCGATGCACTCGCCGGGCGGGTCGACTGCCTTTTGCGGCACCACAAAAGGACAAGGTTCGGATAAAATCTCCTCGTCGTGCTGACCTTCGCGCTCCGACCAGTGACTGGAGGGCAGCACCAGGTCGGCGATGTGGCTCATGGCGTTCATGTAATAATCCTTGACGCAGATAAAATCCATGTTCGAGAGGCCCTCCATGGCGTTGTCGGCCTCCTCGTAGCACATCGGGATGTCGTTGGCTATGGTCACGATGCCGCGCACCGGGCGCGGTGCATCGTCGCGCTTCTTGGCATTCTCCCACACAGCGTGCGGCCAGGCCTGGCCGGCCATGGCCAGGAGGGGCTTCTCATCCAGCCCCGGCAGCTTCTTGATGTTCTCGATGACTTCCTCGCTGATCAGGGTGATCTCGTGGGCCAGCATCACATCCCAGCTCTTGTTGGAGAGATTGCCGCCCTTGGCGTCCAAATCGCCCAGGATAGACATCAGGTTGGCAATGGCACGCCCAGTATGCATGCCGTTCTCATGTACGCTGGAGCCCAGAGAGGAAGTGATATTGGTGGGACGGCACTCCCCCATCATGTGGGCGGCCGCCCGGATGGTATCAGCCGGCACCCAACTGATGGACTCCGCCCATTCTGGCGTGTACTCCTTTACCGACTCGGCCATCTCATCAAAGCCGTAGGTCCACTTCTCGCAGAAGTCGGCGTCATAGAGCTTATCAGCGATGACTACATTGAGCAGAGCCAGGGCAATGGCCAGGTCGGAGCCCGGCTTGGGCTGCATCCAGATGTCGGCCTTGGAGGCCAGCTCGGTAAACCGCGGGTCGATGACGATCAGCTTGCAGCCGCGCTGTTTGGCTTCCAGGATCTGATGCCCGGCGGTGCCTGCCCAGGATGTAAAGGCGTTGATGCCCCACATCACACAGCAGTTGCCGTTGAGGATGTCAGCGGCGTCGGTAAATGAGTAGAAGCCAAAGGTGTGCAGGGTGGGCAGCAGGTTGGGCATCAGGCAGACATGCGTGGGAGCCAGGCAGAAGCCGCCGGTACCGATGGTTTTGTCGATTCGGAAGTGCCAGTGATTGGAGCCGCGGCCAGTGCCCTGAGAAATCAGAAAGGCCGCCGGGCCATACTTGGCTTGGATGCTCTTGATATTCTCCACAATCAGATCATAGGCCTCTGACCAGCTGATACGCTCCCACTCGCCGGCGCCACGCGGGCCTTTGCGCTTGAGCGGGTAAGCCAGGCGGTTAGGGTCGGCATGGATTTGTTGGGCGGAGAAGGCCTTGCAGCAGAGCATGCCCCGGGAGACCGGGTGGTTGGGGTCGCCTTCGACCCGGGTGATGTCGTTGCCATCAACATGCACG
>JAISUQ010000053.1 GCA_031272005.1 Coriobacteriales bacterium
CGCCGCTGTTGTCGCTGGCATCGCAGACATAACTGATGGCAATAGATCCGGTGCGCCCATAAACCGTACAGCTGCGCACGCCCGGCAGGCTGGCGACATACAGCTCCAATGCCACAGCGTCCATATCGGGAATCCGGCCAGCTGTCCTGACCCGCAGCCGGCCGGGAAAGCTGTGCGCCAGTTTGATGCGCATCTGATTGACTGGACTTATGCCTTGCTGGCAGCCGGCTTGGCATCAACAGCCTCCGCCGGAGTCTCATTGAGATAACTGGCCTCGGCGATGATGTCATCAAGGTTGCTCTTGGCTTCCTCAATGATGTCCAACCCGGCGCTTCTGGCCTGCAATACCTTGGAGACCCCCTGTACGTAGAGCTTTTTGGCGGGTTTGGAGGTAGCGGCCTTAAGGCCTACCGAACCCAACAGAAACCCTGCAGCCAACAGCCCAATCCCTTGCTTGTACATCTCCGGTCCTTTCTCATGCGGATAAAAGTTATAACCCCATAACTTTATTAGCTTACAACTTGCGCCCAAAAATGTAAAGCGCATATAACTAATTTTCCGAAAACCGCAATGTGCCCGGACGCGAACTGGACATTGGCCAACTATTCTCTACAACAGATATTTGGCGACCGGTTGGCCGCCTTCGAGATGCTCCTCGACGATGGTCTCGATGGCTTCGCTGTCCAGGCCGCCGTACCAGACACCCTCCGGATAGACCACCATCACCGGACCCTTGCCACAGACCGCAAAGCAGCTGGCGGTGTTGATCAGCACGTCACTGCCCAGCTCGCGATCCTCAATCTCCTCCACCAACTGCTGAACCAGGGCATTGGCGCCCTGCGAATGACAGGTCCCCAGCTTATCGCCAACGAACTTCGAACCATTACAGATGAACAGATGATACTTGGGTGAAACCACACTCGCTCCTCTCCGCGAAATCTACTATCCATAACATGGTACAGTTCACCAGCGAAGCTCGGGTTTCTCTTGCGTTAAGACTGTGTAAATCTCGGGAAATATGGGGGCTTGCAGGTTGTGGCCAGGCGCCTGGTGGTTTAAGTGCTGCCTTGGTGGAGAAAACCGTGTGTCTGCAAGGCGCCTGAGTATATGGGCGTGCAGGTTGTGGCCAGGCGCGGGCACCCGCGCCTGCCCCCAGAGCGCCCGCCCGGCATATACACCTCTTCTTCAAGGCAGCACTTCAGCCACAAGGCACCTGGCCACAACCTGCAAACCTCCATTTGCTCAGGAATTCACAACCCTGAGGAAACGCTGATTTACATGATTCTGGCGAGAAAGTGGGTGAATGCTACTAGGCAAAACCGCTGGCCCGTGTATACTATAAATGTTACTGACGGAGGGTTATTTAGATATTTTGGGAGAGGTTCGGTGAGGGATGATGTCATTCTGTGGTTATTGCGGAACCGAAGTTATTGAGGGCGCCCGTTTTTGTGTGAGTTGCGGAAAGCCGGTGCGCCAGCCGGCAGAGGTCGCCGCTGCTGTGGCTGCCGCCACTGCTGCGCTGTCCCAAACTGCCGTGGAGCAGGTAGCCCCAACCCCGGTGGCTGCAGACACCCCTGTCGTTACGGTTGCAGCCGCGACTGAAGCTGCCGCGGTCGCCGTCGCGCCTGAAACTGCCGCGCCTGAAGCTGCCGTAGCTGAGCCAATACCTGTGGAACAGGCCGCCCCTGAAGCAGCACCTGAAATAGCGGCTGCCTTCGAGCCCGAGCCGGCGCCGCAGCCCGAACCACAGCCAATGCCCAAACCAGAACCTGCACCAATACCGACACCAGCGCTCGAACCAGAACCACCTGCCGCGCCGGCAACAGCGGAGACTTCGTCACCGGCATTCGAGCCCTTCTCCGCCACACCAGAAACACCCGCCACGCCGGACGCAGTTGTTGCAGAACAAACGCCATTCTCCGCGCCCGTTATTCAGACCAGCTACGCCGGCCAGACCTTCAACGTTGGCATCGACCCGGCGACCGGGCAGCCTTACGCCACCAGCACCGATAACGCCGCCATACACATCGGCGCTGCGGATACCGCCGACACCTTGAACGCCAGCAGTGCTCCCGGCATACCTGGCACCCCAGATGCTGCCAACACTACAGGCTTCGTTCTGCCCAATTTGCCTGGCGCCGACGGCGAAGCCCAGGCCGGTTCCGCCAAGGGCGTGCTCGGCCAGGTCGGTGGTGTAGTTGGCGGTGTGATTGGCAGTAACCTGCCCAACGTCAACAACCTGCCCGGGCTATCCAACGTACCCAAGCCCAAGGGCCTGGTGCCGGGTATTATCCTGATAGTTGCCGGACTGCTGGTCTTTGCCCTGTTCAGCTGGATTATGACCTTCGGCGGTACCTCGATGTTCAGTCTCTACTACTACCCCACCGACAACGCCCTGCTCAACCTGGTGCTGGAATACGGCATGTACCCCGGCTGGATTATCACCATCGCCCTGGTAGGCTCAGGTGCCACCACTCTGTTGAGGTATTTCACCAGTAAGAAGTAGCTGCGCCAGGGAAGTGCTGCGCAGAGCGCAACAGACTGTGACCCCCTGATGAAGCATGGTTGCGGGCTGCAGGGGCGGGCTTGAAACCCGCTCCTGCGGGGTTTTCCATGGCTGAGGCAGGCTACTCCGGCATCGGCGTGGCCAGGATGCTCAAGCCCAGGATGATGTAGAGGATACCGGCCACGCGGTTGGCGATCACCGAAACCCGCGGGCGACTTTGCAGCAGCCGCTGAAACTGTCCGGCCCCAAAGGCCAGAATCAGGCACCAGACGGTACTGGTGCCGATAAAGGTCAGCCCCAGCAGCAAGAACGGCAGGGCGCGACTCAGCGCAGTGGCCACCGCAGCCCATGTTCCCGAAGCTGCACCAGCCTCAAGCACCGCCTCTGCGCCAATACCGGCTACCGCTGGATCCACGAACTGCGGCAGGAAGGCCAAAAAGAACAGAGCGATCTTGGGGTTGGTGACGTTGGTAATCACTCCCTGGATAAATGCGCGACGCGGCGTGATTGGCAGCGCACCGCTGATGCCCTGAGGCTTCTCGACAGCGACGCCATTGCCCCCGCCATTGTCCCCGCCATTGCCCCCATCAGCGCCGGCCGCCAACACGCCTCTGGCCAGCAGCGCCTTTATCCCCATCACCACCAGATAACAGGCTCCGGCCAGCTTGACCAGCCAGAACAGCCAGGGCGAGCCCAACAGCAGCACGCTCAGGCCAAAAGCCACCAGCAGGGTGTGCACCACCAGACCGCCGGAGATGCCCAGCGCCGAGGCCACGCCGATACGCGGGCCGCCGGTAACAGCTTTACTCAGGATATAGAGGGTATCCAGTCCGGGAGTGAGATTCAGCAGAATTGCCGCAACCACAAAGGCGCCGTAGTTGATGATGCCAAACATCGCCACTGGGGCCGCCTACAGCACTTTCTCCAAAAACGCCCTGGTGCGCTGATGCTGAGGGTTGCCGAAGACCTGGGCCGGTGGGCCTTCCTCCACAATCACGCCACCGTCGATGAAGACCACCCGGCTGGCAACCTCGCGAGCGAAGCCCATCTCGTGGGTGACGATAATCATCGTCATGCCCTCGTTGGCCAGCCTGCGCATCACCTCCAGCACGTCACCAACCATCTCCGGGTCCAGGGCACTGGTGGGCTCGTCGAAGAGCATCAGCGCCGGGTCCATGGCCAGCGCCCGGGCTATGGCCACACGTTGCTGTTGCCCGCCAGACAGCGAGCCCGGCAAAGCGTTGGCCTTCTCCTCCAGCCCTACGCTTTCCAACAGCGCCATGGCCTTGGCTTCGGCCTCAGCGCGCGGCATCTTCTTGCAGTGCATCGGCGCCATGGTGATATTCTTCAGCACCGTCAGGTGCGGAAACAGGTTGAACTGCTGAAAGACCATGCCGATGTTCTCACGAATCTTGTCCAACTTGGCATGTTTGTCGGTAATCAGATTGCCGTCTACCTCTACCGTGCCGTCGGTGGGTTGCTCCAGCGAGTTGATGCAGCGTAAAAAGGTGCTCTTGCCCGAGCCGGACGGGCCAATCAGGCAAATCACCTCGCCCTCAGCCACGTCCAGATCCATACCCCGGAGTACCTCGTTCTTGCCGAAGTATTTATGCAGATTGCGAATCTTCACTCTGGACAAGAGAGATCCTCCTTTCCAACAGTTTGGAGAGCTTGGTCAGGGCGTAGATGATGATGAAGTAGAACACGCCCACCATCACCCAGACCTCAAAGGAGCGGAAGGTGGTGGCGATTATCTGCTTGCCGATATATGTCAGTTCGTACAGACCAATGACGGAGATGATTGAAGTATCCTTGATGGTGATAATGCACTGATTTGCCACCGAAGGCACCACGATCCGCAGCGCCTGTGGCAGGATGACCCGCAGCATCGCCGCCGACTTCGATAACCCCAGGCTGCGCGCCGCCTCCATCTGGCCAGCGGGCACAGCTTCAATGCCGCCGCGGAATATCTCCGACAGATAGGCGCCGGCATTCAACGACAAGGCGATGATACCAGCTTGCAGAGCAGTCATGGTAAAGCCGATGGCTTTGGTCACGCCAAAGTAGATAAAGAAGGTCTGCACCAGCAAAGGCGTACCGCGAATGATATTGATATAGCACTGGGAGATGAAATGCAGCGGCCAGAGTTTGGAGATGTTCAACAGACAGGAGCCCAGGCCGATGAACATCGCGATAATCAACGAGATAACCGATAGCTCCAGGGTGATGCCCATGCCGCTGAGGAACCTTGGCCAGGATTCGCCCAACAATTCTATGAAGCTCATGGCCGTACCTCCGACGCCCGCCGCCTGGCCATCACTCGCCTCAGCAAACCAAGACGACAGCCGCCCGCCGTTGCCAGCGGACGACTGTCGTCATTGTTAAACGAGCTGTACAGCCTGATCAATCCTTACTTCTTGATGTACTTGTCCAGAATCTCCTGATAGGTGCCGTCGGCCTTGATGTTGACCAGGCCGGCATCAAAGGCAGCCAGCAGTTCCGGGTTCATACCTTTGGCCACAGCAAAGCCGTAAGACGAGCCGCGCTCCATGTCGGTGACCATCTTCAGCTCCACGCCCTGGGAAATGGCGTAGCCCAGCACCGGGTAATCCTCAAACAGCGCCACAGTATTGCCGGCCATGACGTCCTCATACATCATCGCCGAATCCTCAAAGGCCACAGTCTCAAAGCCATACTCAGCCATGATGCCCTCAGCGAAAGCCTGGCCCTCGGTGCCCATCTTCACAGCCACCTTCTTGCCAGCCAGGTCCTCATAACCCTTGATGTCCTGATTGCTGGCAGCAATGCCCATGACAACACCTGAATCAAAGTAAGGCGCGGAGAAGTCGAAGATCTCCTTGCGGGCGTCGGTGATGCTCATGCCGGCGATGACACCATCAGCCTGGCCAGAGGTCACAGCTTGCAGCGCAGCGTCAAAGCCCACGGAGTTGATGGTGTACTCAAAGCCCTGGTCTTTGGCGATGGCGTCGAGAATCTCGATGTCGATACCCACCAGGTTGCCGCTGGCATCGGTAAACTCAAAGGGGGCAAAGGTGGTGTCAGTGGCAATCACATAGACCTTGCCATCGGTGGCCTTGCCAGCATCGGTGGTTTCGGTGCTGCCGGTGCCGCTGGTGCTCTCATTCCCGGAGCTGCTGCTACCGCCGCCGCAACCAGCCAGCATCGGCATGAACGCGGCCAGAGCCAGGGCGCAAATCAACGCCACAATCTTCTTGCTTGTCTTCATACGTTCTTCCTTTCCTCTCGGTAAAAATTCTTTTTCCCAGTGAACTTGTATATTCTACCGTATTTGACATATCTCTGCTGTACTGACTGGGGTGACGGGTTCGTTAGCTTATGGCCAGGCGCGTGTTGGTTTAAGAGCTGTCTTGTAGAGAGAATCGCGAGCTTGTTGCCAGGCGCTTTTATTGGCGGTGGGTTCGTTGGCTTTTGGCCGGGCGCATGTGGGTAGAAGTGCTGCCTGGAAGAAGGGATGTGTTTATGCCGGGCGGGCGCTCTTGGGGCAGGCGCGGGCGCCCGCGCCTGGCGTGTGGGGTGTGGCCGGGCGCATGCTTACGCGGGCAAAAAGTTGCCGTGCAGTTTGGGCCTGCGGGCCCCGCCCAGGCTCTGAGTACTGGGACGGGCGGGCGCCCCCACAGCCGCACTGGGGCTTGCTGCCCGCTCAAGGTAGCAAACACCCCAGCGCACATGACGGCAATACGGGTTATTTTGGCACAAAATCACGAAAGGGCGAGCTTTTTGGGCCCCTCATACGCCGCCTTTGGCAAACGCCCATCGCAAAACCGCAGGTAGA
>JAISUQ010000054.1 GCA_031272005.1 Coriobacteriales bacterium
AACGCCGCCGTAATCGGTCTGCCGAGCTGGGGGCCCCGAAAACTCGCAAGAGTTTTTGGGGAGAGGAGGAGCGGCGCAACGAGCGATGCGGCGCGGCGCGTGAAACGATGCGCCACCTCTGCGAGCTCATGCTCGACGAGGCCGAGATGCCGCACCCGTTCTAAATAACGATATCGACGCGCGACATTGGTTCGCGTCGACGGACGCGGACGGGAACCCGCTGCCGCCGAATTTTTAGCGATTCGCGTGAAGGGCGCGATGACTCGCGCCCCTACGGCCTACAGAGACTTGGTATTTAATTGCCGTTTCCTATGGGATATGAAAAAGGCTCGCGGGATCCGAGCGCCCGGGAAACGTGCCGGTGGCACGTTTCCAGCGAGGATGGGTGGTCGCTTGCGACCACCCCTGGGCAAGGGGGTGCGAGCCTTTGCGGGTGCTTTGGGATATGAAAAAGGCTCGCGGGGAGGGGTGCGAGCCTTTTCCTTATACCGATCCCCTAGGGGAGAGGTATCGTATGGGGGTGGAGATTAGTTTTTGTTATCTTCAGGTTCATCAAGTGAGTAATTGTTTTGTGCAGTGTAATAGACTGTGATTCCATCATTCGTATAGTTAAAAGACTTTAAGACACTGTTTTCATAAACAACATTCTTAACTTCGCCGTTGGGCGCAGCGCCCAGGAGATGTACCACGTCTGCTTCGACCTCGCTCCAAGCGTCATTACTAGTAATGGGTTCTCCATTGGCATACCGATCTGTACCCACAGTCTGTAACGCTACAGCGACATTCCGGGCCTCGCCGATAACTGCCCGCCCATTCGCCTTATCGATATACCCTGTCAATGCCGGAATCGCGATTGCCATCAGGATGGCCAGGATTACCAATACTACGATGACTTCGATCAGGGTGAAACCTTTGTTGCCGTTCTTCTGTACTTCCTGATACCGCTTAATCATTGCCTTCATTGTCGTGGTCACCTTCTCCTTGTTTCGGGATCCCTCCCGAATGTGCTTTTACGTTCTCTCGCAGCAGCACGTGGACTTCGATGCTGAACACCTTACACTGCGCAACCTCCTTGCGAAAGACCTACTCATCGCGCCAAATGGGGACTTGACAAATCAATGGCGTTATGAAACAGCAGGTAAAAGAGCCAAAATTTCTGCAAACTTCGATGAGAGCAAAGCGATTATCTGAATATGAGATATATTGCGGGGCTTTCTTCGCAGGCTTAGCGTGCTATACTCATGGCACCGTAACCAAGGGGCGCCGATGTATTACCGCACGACCAACAACGCGAATATTCTGCATTCCCCGCATGGGAAGCGTCTGGTGCCATGCCCTCGATACCCCAGGATGTCACCTCCCGAATGGCAGCCGCCCCGCCCGGGAAACAGCCCGGCGGAGGAGGGCTGTTATCAGCAAAGGATGGGCGAAGCCCCCGGACAGGTATCGCCACACAACCGGGAGCAAGGCTTGCTCACCAAAAACACCCAGGGCTCCACGCTGGTTTGGGTGCTGGTGGTCACACTCGTGCTGATTATCGTCTTTGGCGTGGCGTTGATGGCGGTCAGCTCGCGGTTCAATACTGCCAGTTTGGAGCATCGGGAGCAGCAGGCCTATTACACGGCGTTGTCTTCGGCGCAGTCCATCTCCAGCTGGATTGCCGCCGGCAGCCTGGATGGCGCCGCCAACAACGATGCCGCCAACAGCCTGCTCAGCGCGGTGGCAAAAAGTTACCCAAATGCCCTGGAGTTCTCCGCCGCCGACATCAGCTTCAACACCACCTCCACCGCCACGAGTACCACAAAAGCCACGGGAACCACCAGCGCCACCACCCCCGCCCCCACCCCCGCCCCCACAACCCTCCCACCCGCCGCCGCAACCTCCACCCTCGGCGAGGTGCGCCTCTCCATCGGCTACTCGGCGACCGCCGGGCCGTCGACTGAGCACCCCGAGCTGCGCATCTCGGCCACCGCCACCTACTCCGGCGTGGAGCGCACGGTCAGCGTGACGATGATTCAGGACGCCAGCCGCAAGCATCCTAACTTCACCTGCTACGTCAACCCCTTCAACCCGCTGGCCACAGACAGCACCCAGCAACAAAAGGCCGCCACGCTCAACGCCTTTGTCCCCGACACCACGCCGGTGGAGCAGGGCATGTTCTACAACAGCCCCAACTACATCAACACCGACGATCAGGACCGCGCCAAACTCAAAGGCATGAGCGACAGTGACGAAACCAAATGGGAGAATTTCTCCATCAACTCCACCGGCAAGGTCTATACCGATCCGGATACGCTCGGGCCATTCTCCTACGACGCCGACAACGGCATCTATCTGACCAGCAACTACCAGGAGGACGTGCGCAGCTTTACCGCCCCCGGCCAGGCCAACGGCACCCTGGCCCGGATGACCTTCAACCCGCAACGCTGGGTCTGGCACAACTCCAATGCTGGCTCCTGGGGCAATTCGGTCATCGGCTACAACGATTCCAACAACTCCCGGCTGTCGGCCTTCTCCATCTCCAACACTACGGGCAAGAACGTCTATATGCGCCTGGGCGGCGACATCGACGGCGCGCGCAACATGAAACGCTATAATGCTATCATAGCCTTCGACTTCACCGACCAGCAGACCGGTGGCAACATGCTGGCCAACCAGTACGTGGAGTATTATCCCAACAACCAGGTGGTGCCCTCCACCATCTCCAGAAGCGGCAACACCGTCTCCAGCGTCAGCCTGGACCTCAACGGCTATCCGGCTAACTCGCTGGTCAAGAACGCCTGGTATCCGCAGCGCTGGCTGTCGGCCACAATCTACACCCAGAACTCCAGCAACGCCAACATCAACGCCGGCGTCGACACCCGCCTGATGTTCTACCCCTACTTCCACCAGTACGCCACCGCCTGGGAGCGCATCGAGGGTGGCTACATGAACAGCTACTTTGACTACTGGGGTTGGGGTTCATACGTCAATAATCCCAACTACGGACAAGACCGTGGCGACTTCTACCGCGTCAACCCCGGCTTTGCCGATGCCGCCGCCAAGAGCAAGCGCGGCATGGCCTCCATCCCCAGCTACTTCGGCGAGAACTTCGACCTCTACCTGCTCGATGACGTCGGCAGCACCACGGCAGACGCCGACGCCGACGGCATCAAGGACCGCTACGACAGCGACTACTGCGGCAACCTGGCCTGGATTACCCAGGGCGTAAATATCCTCAATAAATACAATGACGCGGAGGAGGGCGCCTCCTCCGGCACCACCGGCTCCATCTACTCCACCCGCGGTCTGACCATCGGTGGCATGCCCATCCGCAGCGCCGCCTGGAAGACCAGCGACGGCGTGAACGTCGATGCCGACATCTCCGACGCCTTCATCGAAGACACCGACGAGCCCTACTACGCCAGCGCCTACAACATGCAGCTGCGCTACAACCAGATCATCTACAACACCGACATCGTGCTGACCACGCCAGCCGGCGCCAGCACCCCGCGCGAATCGGCCTTCAAGCCGGCAGTGACCTACCGCGATGTCTATTGGTACTACAGCTTCGATGACGCAGCCTATAAGGTCCGCCGCGAGCTGCTCTCCGACTACAAACCCCAGACCGCGATCATCGGTGGGCGGGTCTTCGTCGGTGCCGGGCAGACCCTGACCATCTACGGCGGCAAGGAGCTGAAGCGCAACCCCGGTGGTACCAACTCCACCAGCAATGAAGTCTCCTGGAACCCCAGGGAGTACACCATCACCGTGGCGCCGGCCTGGATCACAGTGGCCAAGGGTGCCAAGCTGGTGATTAAGGCCAGCGAGAACTACAACGTGCAAACCGACATCTATGTTGACGGCGGCGTGCTGGAAATCCAGGCCGGCGCCAAGATCAAGGGCAACATCTACTGCTACAACGGCGGCCAGGTGGTGCTCGGCGGCGACTTCGCCCTCGACGCGCCCGATGGCCAGGCCGCCGAGCTCTGCGGCATCTTCATCTACGGCGAGCCCCAGACCGGCGACAGTCACACCGCAGCTGGGCTGCTGGTGCTCAGCGGCTATCCCAGCATCAGCGGTACCGCCAACGGCGTGCATCTGATGGACGCCATGAACGACTGGACGGAGATAGACTCCCGGAGCAATAAGATCAAGCACCAGGGTCTGGTGCAGATCAACGGCTTCACCAACAACGGCGACATCAGGGCCGCCGCCAGCTTCCTCTGCGACGACCACGGCGAAGATACCGCCAGCAGCGCCGCCAGCCTGCTTGGCGCCTGTAAACACTTCGGCAGCAGCCTGGGCGCCTGGCAGATCGGAGCCTTCGATGCCGATTAGATTTGGAGAAAACGCGGGCGCCTCCCGCCTGGGCGCCGTTCTGCGTAGCCAGCGGGGGTTGTCGCTGGTCGAGGTGTTGGTGGCGGGAGCCATTCTGGCCATCGTCTCGGTGGTCATGGTGTCCATGCTTTATACGGCCGTGGGCGTGAGCAAGAAAAGCGCCGACCTCAGCGCCGCCGACCAGCAGCTGACCAGCAGCGCTGCCCAGGGCACGGCCGACGCCACAACCGACGCCACAACCTCGGGCCTGAGCATCACCCTCAAAGGCGCCGGCGAATCCGGCGAGGACATCACCATCGACGGCCTGACCTTAAACACCTACCACAGCGACGCCGGCGGCGACAACCGCGAACTCAGCACCTTCGGGCTGGCCGATGAGGTTGGTGAGTAAGCCGATGAGCAACCGCACCCACAGCCTCCGAACCGCCAGCCACCGCCTCCGCACCACCTGCTGTGCCACGCCCGGTCAACGCAGCGTCGGCGCCAGCGGCACCAGAACCAGCGGCACCCGCACCCGCGGCTTCACCCTGGTGGAGCTGATCGTCGCCCTGGCCATCGCGGCCATCTTCATGGCCTTGTCCATCTCCATCCTGAGCACGGCGATGAACGTCTCCGCCAAGGTCACCACCGATGCCGAGCAGGGCAAGGTCACCGACCTGGTACTGGACTTCTGCGAGGAACGCCTGCTCTACGCTCGCCAGTACGGAGTCTATGCCATGCCCAAAGCCAGCGACACCCGCGCCGAGACAGCTCTCCAACAGCTGCTCAGCGAGCATCCCGGCCAGGGCATCCTCTACATCGGCAATGCCGACGGCCTGCCGGACACCCAGGGCTATGTCTACTACCGCCAGGCCGATGCCGCCAACGCCGACGAGCCGGTCAACGTCTTCGGTGCCGGCTTCTACCAGGACGGCCTGGTGCAGCTGGGCCTGTCGCGCAGTTACTACGACGAGAACACGCCCTGGGTGATGGTCCTCGACCCCACCACAGCGGGCTTCTTGAACACCAACGACAAGAAGCCGTCCGAGACCGTGACCATCACCTTCTACGACCGCCAGGGCGCCCGCGCTGCCACATCCACCCGCTCGGTACTGCTGGTCAATGCCGAAGCCCAGCCGGATTACGTAACCGACGGCCTAATAGCAAGATATGATGCTGTGGATAACATCGGCGGCGGCGACATGACCCACAGCTTCCAAACCACCACCTGGACCGACCTCTCCGGCAACCACAACGACCTGCAACTGACGTTTACCGGCGGCACCAGAAACACCCACATCTTGGAGCGCTCCATCTACTTCGATGGCAGCGGCGACTACGCCTTTATCCGCGCACTGGACCTCAGCGGCCTGGACACGGTGACGGTGGAGATCTGCTACAAACAGACCGGCGCGGCTACAGACACCAAGGTCATCGGCACCGGTGTGCTCTACGAGTTTGCCAGCAGCCAGGGTGCCAACAAAGGCTTTGGTCTGGTAGCCAACTGGGGCAAGACGAAATTCGCCACCGGGTACATCTACAGCTATATGGGAGAGGGGAGCGCCGGCGGCCTGCGCGAGGCCAATTATCCTGCCAGCAACAAAAGCGACAGTCTGGATTCCGCCAGCAAGGCAACCAGCCAGGCCGGCAGCTTCGTGACCCACGCCAATGTCTACTCAATGAGCGAAACCGCCGCCGCATCTGGTGGTTCTGGCTCCGTGGTTGGCTCCGCTCTTGACTCTGCTCCAGGCTCCGTTGCTGCTTCCCGGGCCACCTCCGACACCCCGCGCCGGGTCTGGGTCAACGGCAGCGCCGTCAACCTGCTGACCAGCGCCGACCCGCCCACCGAGCTACCACCTGAGCTGGCGCCCTACAGGCAAAGCGAGTACTTCTCCGCCCAGCCCTTCTATGTGGCCAGCAGCGTTGCGGGCAACGGCAGCGCCGCCGCTGCCGGCTCCGCCGCCAGTGCCCCGGCCTTCTGTGGCGAGATAGCCGCCATCCGCATCTACAACCGCGCCCTGACCCCCGAAGAAGCCGCCCAAAACGCCGCCCAGGACGCCCTGCGCTTCAGCGGGCAGTGATTAAGTCTCAACTATGGCAATTCCCGTAGGGGCGCGATTCATCGCGCCCTCCCGACCTGTAAAAATTGTTCTGCTCGAATGGGCGCGATGAATCACCTTGCCCAGGGGCTCAAGCGCTGCATTCGCAGCAACGTTGCATAGGTTTCGCGCAAGCGCTTCACCCCTTCTCCCTACAAACGTGCCACTGGCACGTTTGCTTAACGGTCGAAGCCAT
>JAISUQ010000130.1 GCA_031272005.1 Coriobacteriales bacterium
GCGGGCATCAGCACCTGCTCGGCGCAGGCGGCGATGGTGTTGCCGCTCTTGCAGGACAACGGTTTGCCGGTAATCACGAAGATGTCGGCGACACCACGGTGGACCATGTCGGTCAGCAGTTGTTGGGCGTTCATTGCTCCCCTCCCTGGGTGGTTTCGGTGGCCTGGGTGGTCTGGGTTTGGGTGGTTTGGGCGGTCTGGGTGGTCTGGGTGGTCTGGGTCTGCCATTGCAGGATGGTTATCTCGCCATCGGGCGCCAGCTCTACCTGGACGACCAGCTGGCGGTTGGTGTCGATGGCAAAGGACTCGCTGAGGATGCGGGATGTGGCGGTGGCGGTGGCAGGGGCGGTATTGGGCGCGGTGGCGGATACGGGCTCGTTGGCGGATGCAGGCTCGTTGGCCGCGACCTGCTCGGACAGCCAACGCTGGGCAGCGGCATCGGCAGCATAGTACTGTCGGGCCGAATCCATGCCCATCTGCGAGAGCTTTAAGTCTGCCCGGGCTGAAACCAACGCCAGTACCGCAAAGGTAGTCAGCAGCACAACCACCATGATAGTCACCAAGGTGGTGATGCCCAACCCCACGGCAAAGCGGGATTTGGGCTGCGCGACACCTGGCTGTTCCCCCGATGCTGCGGCAGCCGCCAGCCCCGGAGCGCTCGGCAACACTGTATTGCTGATCTGCAATCTGGCACTCATTGCGCCCTCCCCTGTTGAACGAATTTTGCGCAGCTCAACTCCAGAATCCGGGTATCACCGCGCTCGAGGACAATTTCGGCTGTACGCACTGGCTGGCTGGCATCGATGGCACAGGTCAGGGTATAGACGGCGCTGGCCTGGCTGACAGGCTGGCAGTCGCGATCGTAGTACAGCGTCAGGGTGGAGCCGTTGCGTTGGGCGCCGAAGTGCTGGGCCAGAGCGGTCACGTCACCGCCTGTGGCGGCGAAGTCCTCGGCCAGCGACTGCGCCTCAATACCCAAAGTGGAGTAGGCGGCGCTGTTCTCCGAAGCCAGCCGGGCAGCGGCAAAGACCTGCAGGCAGACCGTGGCGCAGATGGCAAAGATCACCAGATCCAGCACCAACTCCAAAAACAGCGCTCGCGAGCCGCTTTGCCTGCGCGCACTCATCACGCCTCACCCACTTCGGTGCTGGCCAGGTTGAAGTCCATGCTCGCAACCTGGCCATCTACCGTGGTAAAGGACACAGTAAAGCAACCATCCCCCAGCCCATTGGCGCTGATCCGGAGGTCGCGCATCGGCATGATGGCCTGACCCATGGTGGCCTCCGGCTGCCCGCCGGGCGCCAACAGCTCCTCGTAGAGGGTGCCGTCGGCGACAAACAGCCAGGTTTCGTAGTTGCGGCCGCTGACCTGCTCCACCAATACCAGAGCGTCAGAGGCGCCCACGCTGTCGATACGCACCGCGCCGGCCACGTCGTTTTGCCGCAACTTCTCCGCCACATAAAGGATGGAAGTGCGCTCGTTGTAGTTGCTCTCCATAACCGCGGCGGTGTTGCGATAGACCCCGGCGCCGATGGCTGCCAGCAGCAGGGCACAGACGGCAAAGACGCAAAACAGCGCCAGCACTACGAACATATCTATGTGATGCTTCTTCTGCAAGTCAGATTCGCTCCGTCTGGCTCAAGGTGAGCGTGGGCACTGTACGAAATCTCATCTCAGCCCACAATCTCGATGACCCGGATTTGCGGCAGCAGGTTGCTGCCCATGTTCTCGTAGTAGACGGCATAGCGGCTGTAGTCCACAGTCAGGCCGTAGTTCTCCTCCAGATACTGCACGCCGCCCAGGCTGGGGGGATAACGGCCCTCCAGGGCGTAGCACTGCACGGCGCTGCGGCGCACGCTGGCCTCCACAAAGGCCGCCTGGTTGGTGTTGACCCGATTGGACAACCCGCCCAGCGCCGCTGTGAAGATTGCCACCACCACGGCTGCCATCAGCAGCCCGCGCAGCAATTTGGATTGCAGAAAGCGTTTCAGCATGTGTCTTCTCCGCTCCTCAGCTTCCTCAAATACTGGTCAGCACGCCCAGCAGGGGCAGCATGACTGAAAACAGAATAATCCCGACCAACAGGCACATCACGGTTACCAGGGTCGGCTCGATGGTGGCTACCAGGGCTTCGATGCGGCGCTCGGTGGACAGGGTGATGGCCCGGCCAATCTCGTCGAACGCCTGGGCGTCGTTGCCGGTCTTGAAGCCCATGCTCAGCGTAGCCAGGGTCTCGGGCGGGAATAATTTGCTATTTTTAATAGCAGTTATCAGACTCATCCCCGTGCCCACCTCCTCCTGGATTTCGCGAACTTTGGCTGCGGCCGCCTTATTATCCACCAGCGGCAGGGCCATATCCAGGGCGGCATCGGCCTCCAGGCCGCTGTGCAGCATGGTGGCCATAGCCAGGGCAAAACGCTGCACCGACAGCCGCCGCGAAAGCTCGGCGGTGGCCGGAAAACCGTCGAACAGGGCTTTGTAGACGCGGCGTCCGGCCGGTAGCAGCCACAGGAGCATACCGAGCGCCACCAACGCCACGACCACGGCGCCAATCACCAGAGCCGAGCGGTTCAGGGCCTGGCCCAGTCCCAGCAGCAGGCTGGACAGCCCACTCATGGTAAAGCCGAGCTGGGCAAAGACCTGGTCGAAGACCGGCATCGCCTGGGTCAGCAGCACCAATACCACCACGAAGACCATGATCATCATCGACAGCGGGTAAATCAACGCCGAACGCACCGAGTGCTCCAGCTCATCGCGCTTCTGGTAATAGCTGGCCAGCGCGGCACAGACCTCTTCCATCCGGCCGGTCTGCTCGCCGATGCGCACCAGCTGCAGAGCGTAAGCCGGGATGCCGCCGCCCAGCTCCAGCGCCTGGGCGAGGGGCTGTCCGTTGTTCGCCGCCTGGTACAAAGCGTCCAGCCAGCTCTCCTCCGTCGCATCCTGGGCGCTGAGCTTGAGGGTCTCAAAGCCTTCGGCCAGAGTCAACCCGCTGTGATAGACCAGCCCCAGGTTGGCAAAGAACATGCTCAACTGCAGGGGTGCCAGCTCTTTGGTTCGTTTATCCGCCATATCCCTCATCCTTCAGTAGTTGAACAGCGTCTGGTAGCTGGTGCCGTCGCCGACGTAGCTGACAACCGATGTCCTGGTGCCGCTGGTGGAGTCGAAGGTCGGGTCCATCAGCACCCAGCTGTCGCCCGGAAAGTCGATCCTGCGGGTAATCCAGCCGCTCTCGCGGGTATAGACGTGAATCCAGGCGTGATAGGCGCCCTGCCCGGCATAGCCGATGTCCAGCTTGCAGGGCAACCGCTGGGCCCTGAGCATCGAGGCCGTGAGCACGGCGTAATCAAAGCAGATGCCGGTCTTGCTGGTCAGGGTGGCGCTGTTGTCGGGCAGATAGCCCGGCGCCACGTTGGCCGCCTTGTTGTAGTCGTAGCTGATGTTCTCCACCACCCAGTTGTATATCTGGTCCACCGCCTCGACCTCGCCGCTGGCGCCGCTGGCCAACTGCTGGCTGAGCAGCACCGTATCATCCCCCGCCGCAAAGTCAACGAACTGGTTGGGATAAAGAAACGGCTTGAACTCATCCGTGAGCTGAGCCTCGACTATCTGGGAGAACAGCGCGGCATACTGGTCGGCATAGATGTTCTCGTAGAGCTCGATGGCATAGCTGCCGTTACCTGCTGACAGCGGAATGGTGATCCAGGAGCCATCGGTGGCCAGGGTGTATTGATACTGCGAGCCGTCCGGAGCATGGACCAGCGCTTTGATCTTCACGTCTGCAGCCAGCGAGCGGGCACAGACATAGCCCTCGGAAGCATTGGAGTAGTCCAATGCCGCTGTATTGTCCTGCGCGAGAGACTGAGCAGGTTGAGAGACCTCCAGAACCTCCGGTGTGGCGTCGCGGGCAGGGGCCGGGTCGGCTGAGCCAGCCGCTACGTTGGCGCCTGGGCCGGTGTCGCTGCCGCTGCTATTGCCACTGTCATTGTCGCCAAAGCGGGCGCCGTTGGCACCACAGGCTGCGAGCAGCAATGCCGCCAGCAGCACTACCAGCAGCAAGGCAATCAGCATCAGCGACCACCGCGACTGGGAGGTTGCTGAGCTTTCTATTTGCTTGTTTATGGCAGGTTTTACCCGCAACGAACATTCACCCTTCCTGCTCACCCCACAGGTCTTGTGAAGTGCTGATTTACCGCATTCCCACTACAACATTATCGCACACGCCACCGGCCAGAAACCCGCATGTAGCAGCCCGTCTATACGGACCAACGTCCCATACATCCATACTGAGTTGCTGCAATCATGCGGTATGTGCGCTAACCGCAAAACTCTGGGTTCACTGGGGCTATATCAAGTGCTGCCTTGATGGAGATAAACGAGTTGTCTGCCAGGTGGCTGGGTATATGGGGGTTTGCAGGTTATGGCCGGGCGCTTGGTTGAAGTG
>JAISUQ010000151.1 GCA_031272005.1 Coriobacteriales bacterium
GTGGATTGAGTATAACGCTGGAAGCCAGTGACAATTCATCGAGCTATTATGGCCTGTTTGGCTACATCAGCAGCGCGACTGTTAAAGACTTGAGCGTTGCAGGAGACATCTCTATCCAAGATTCTTTTGATGACTTCGACTCCAGCCATTTTACCCAGTTCTTACCATATGTTGGTGGCATTGTGGGATCAGCCACTGGCAGCTCGACAATCAGTGGTTGCAAGAATTTCGTCAATGTCGCAGGCATCTGTTATACAGGCGGTGTCGTTGGATACGCGAGTGAAAGTTCTATTGTTAGCTGCTCCAACTACGGCAACATTCAGATTGAAAGAGTGTATAACGGCAGCTATATTGGCGGTATAGTTGGCGCATTGTCGGGGGGATGGTCTGTGGCGGATATCGCCAATTGCGCCAACTATGGATCCATTACCACCAGTGGGTCTGCCACATTGGTTTCAGGCGACAGTAAAAGCAACAGTCCTGATTACTATTGCGATTGGGCGTATGGTTCTGCTGGGGGCGTTGCGGGTGTAGTTAATGGCTCTTATGTCGGTCAGACAGTAGTTGTATCTGGATGTCTGAACAAAGGCGATGTCAGTGGTTGGAGCCTGTATAGCGGCGGTATTTGTGGTACCGCTCTCGCGAGCTCCAGTGGAGCATTGCGTTTTGAGGACTGCTATTCCGTCGGCTCGGCGAGTATTACAGTAGACAATGCGAATCATACGACCAACTACTCTTCGGTTTCGGGCATTGTGGGAATGTGTCGGCAGTCTGGTTCGATAGTTTTGGAGAATTGCTACAACGCCGGAACGCTGAGTAATGCTGCAACCGATTCCTATGGGTCAGTTTACCCACTATTCGCCAATAACTCTGGCTCACCGTCAATTGTTACTGTCACCAACTGCTATGCCGCTGGTGAGGCCGTGAGCGCTGAGGCTTTGGGCGAGGCTTGGCAGCCGGATGTCAATGGCATCAACGGCGGGTTGCCGCTGCTGGCCTGGGAGTCCAATGAGGCTGGTAGCGAACAGTATGCGGTGAGCTTCTCCGTGACGCCGGAAGGGGCGGAGATTACGGTGTTCACGGATGCCGCCCGCACCCAGGTGGTTGCGGCCGAGGACGGTGTGTACCAGTTGACCAGCGGCGTGTATTACTACACAGCGACAGCCCCGCACCACCTCAGCGTCTACGGCAGCTTCAGCGTGTCCTCTGCGCCACGAACGGTGACGGTGGAGTTGGTGGCGGCTGCCGAGGTTGTGTTCTCTGTAGCCACGCCGAATGCCGCTTTGGAGGTGCTGTTCGGCGCGAATGTCGTAGAGCCCACCAGTGCTGAGGACGGCGGGTATACCTTCGCCTTACGCGACGGCGCCAGCTACTGCTACACCGTAACTGCGCCCGGCTACAACGGCGTGACGCGGGAGTTCGTTGCCGCTGACGGGCTGGAGTTGGCTGTGGGATTGACGCCCTCGGAGTGGGGCACAGGCGAAGGCTCCTTTATTTGGGGCAGCGGCAATGCTGGTCAGCCATCGGCAATCAGCACCGGTGGCACCTACTGGTTGGGTGCCGGAGCCACAGGTGTGCTGACCATCTCCACCAGCCAGCCTGTGGCGCTGGTGGGTACCGGCGTGGCTCTCTCCGATGTCTTCCATGACCTCTATATCGACTACACGGTGGCCGGGGCGGATTTGACGCTCCGAGATCTCAGCATCTCCAATACGGCTGGTGGCTCCGATCCGCTGATGACCAATATGATTGATTTCATGGGTGCTGGCAACCAGCTGCGTTTTGCCGGCACTTCGGTGCTGGACCAGGACACCAACGCCACTGGCTATGCCATGGTGCACGTCAACTCCTCCACATCGCTGGTGGTGGGCGGCGTGAGCGACACCGACACGCTGTATTTCTACAAGCGTGAGCAGGGTGCCGGCATCGGTGGCAACGGCGGGGCGTCGGGCAGTGAAGGCCAGGCACCGGAGTACAACGGGGCCATCACCATTACCGGCGGGCGGCTGTTCATGAAAAGCTCCAAGCAGGGTGCGCTTATCGGCAGTGGTGCAGATGCCAAATCCACAGCCTTCACGCCCGGGCCGATTACCATTGAGGGCGGTGAGCTCAACCTCATCGCCATCTCGCGCTCAGCGGCCATCGGCGGGGCGGCCGGCTCCTCGGGCGGGGCCACTGGCACCCAGGTCTATCTCAACGGCGGCACCGTGACTATCAACGTCGATTACTCCGGCTCAGCCATCGGCGGCGGCGGCTCGGCGGACGGCAACGATGCCGATGGCGGTGTGCTGCACTACGGCGGCGGCTCACTGCGCGTCTTCATTGATGAGAACGCCCTGGGCATGTGGGCTGGTGTCACCGAACCGAGCGTCGATGACGTGGCCATCACTGCGGCCAAGGTGGACGGCATGGGACAGCCGGTTGAGATGCTGGCCTTTGATACCACGGCGTTGGATGAGTCATCCGAATACTTCGAGGTGTCCCTGGATGGTGAGACTGTGTACTCCGGGGGCCTGCACCGCTACAAGTACGTCAATGAGAATCTTTACAAGGATGTTCAGGTGACAGTGAACTACACCATCGATAACTGGGTGGCTCTGGATGATAGTAAGCTGTATCTCTATGCTACCCCGGCTGCGCATTCGCTGGTGGTCAATGGGCAGACATTTAAGGTTAATTGGGATACTGAGGCACAGTCCTTCACCTATTCAGTTGTGAAGCCAGTTGGCTTACCCGGCTCCGGTGACTTGGATGGCGATGGCGCTATCACTGCCGCTGAGGCTGTCATCGTCGCCCAGGCCGTCATCAGCGGTGGCGCTGGGCTTACCCCGGCCCAGATAGCCGCCGCCGACATCGACGGCGACGGAATACTCACCATGGCCGACGCAGTGAAGCTGGTGCGGAAGATGATCGGGATGCTGTAGGGCAGCATCATAAAGCGAGTACAACGAAGCGCCGCCTGCTGCTTACGCTGGCGGCGCTTCTATGTTGCGCCCTGTCATGGGCGCATCAGCAACATATTTGTACTTGGCTATGAGGTTTTGCCAGACGACAGTGCCCCGCTGCTGTTCAGCTCTTCAGTTAGCTCATTGAGCATTCTGCCTAACGGTCATTTGTAATAAGGCAGGTCCGTGTTGGTAATCTTTGAATAGAGTTCGCTATCTAATAGTCTGCTTATGCTTTCGTCTAAGGGAATTGAATAAATAGCCGATAGCTCGCTGGATAAATAGGCCGTAACCTTAGCCAGATAATCGTCGAAGTGTTCATCATGCAAGGACATTTCTACTCCCAATGAAGTGCAAGATTAAACGAAACTGACACCCAATTCCTCCTTCAGGGTGGCGATGATACTTTCGCTGCCGTAGTAATGGAGGATGCCGTAGTTTTCTATGACTTTTTGACTGATATGATGTTCCTTATCAAGGGCAACAAGTTCAGGGTAGCTGAGATTGAACTTCTGGCGCACATCTCTCAACGTCAGAGCAGCTAGATAAGCCTTGGAGTAACCATCACCTAGAATAGCCATGTTGGGCTGGTCTTTCTTGTCTCAACAGTCTTCAAGTTACTGGTATACAGTTTAGCACTTCAACCACCTCATAGCTAAAGCAGGTGGCATATCGCCAACAGTTGGTGTCAGGCAAAGGTGACACTTCGGTTGAAGCATCATTTTAGCGGCTTTGTGGTGTTGCGGGGGTGCAGTGTCTTCAGCTCGTCGTATTGGGAGAGGACTATGCCGGCAAGTACGATGAGGACGCCGAGGGCGATGGCTGGGGTGATGGCTTCCTGGAGGAAGACGGCGGCCATGATGATGCCGCTGGGCAGTTCGCTGGCGGCCATGATGGTGGTGATGCCGGCGGGCAGGTGGGGTGCCGCCTTCTGAATCAGCAAGATGGGTGCCAGGATGCCGGCCAGGGCCAGGGGCAGGGCATAGATGGCCAGGCCTCGGGGGAAGGCGTCGCTTACAAACAGCAGAGGCGTGAAGGCAAAGGAGATGAGGAAGCTGCCCATGGTGGTGAACAGCGTGCGGTTGACGGTGGGCATGGAGGTGGCGACCTTGCCGCTGAGGAAGAGAAACGCGGTGTAGAAGACGGCGGAGAGCAGGCCGTAGAACAGGCCAATTGCGCTTAAGCCCAGGTCGTGTTGCTCAAAGACGCCGGCGGCCAGGAAGGTGCCGACGAAGATCAGGGCTACGGCTATCCACGTGGGGCGGCTGGGCAGCCGTCGCTCGATGATGGCTTGCAGGGCTACGCCCATCCAGACGAACTGGAACAGCAGGGTCACAGCGGTGGCGGCGGGCAGATAATCCAGGGCATGATAGTATCCGAAGCTCACACCGCAGGAGACTACGCCCAGGCCCAGCAGCTGAAACAAGGCTTTGGGGGTGATTCTGCTCCGAAAGAACAACAGGGCCACCAGCGCCAGCGCCAGCGCCGCGAACAGGTATTGGGCAGCCATCACATCCATGGTCGTAAAGCCGGCAGTATAGGCACCGCGCACCAGCGGCACCATGACGCCGTAGGCCACACCGGCAATGAAGACCAGAAGCGAGTTTTTCAGCGTTTGCGACATGACAGTATCTTACAATAGATGCATGACTAAAGAACCGATGTATAACACAGCCAAGCCCCGGGAGCGCGCTTTACTGGTAGGGATAGAGCGTAGCAGTGGCGATTGGCCGTTGGAGCAGTCGCTGGCTGAGTTGGAGCGTCTGGTGGATACGGCCGGCGCCGACGTGGTGGGCACAGTCGCGCAGCGCCTGAAGACGCCCAACCCCCGCACCTTCATCGGCAAGGGTAAGGTGGAGGAGGTCGCGGCTGCCGTGCGCGGGCTGCAGGCCGAGCTGGTAGTCTTCGATGACGAGTTGACGCCCACTCAGCAATCCAACCTGGAAAAGGAAATCCGGGACGTCAAGATCATCGATCGTACGGCGCTGATCCTGGACATCTTTGCCCTGCACGCTGAGAGTCGCGAAGGCCGTCTGCAGGTACGCCTGGCTCAGAACCAGTACCTGCTGCCGCGGTTGCGCGGCATGTGGGCCCATCTGGCGGCCGGGCGGATGGGCGGCGGGGTGGGTTCGCGTTTCGGCGAGGGCGAAAGCCAGCTGGAGGTGGACCGCCGGATGGTGCGCAAGCGCATCTCCAGCATCAAGGCCGAGCTGAAGAAGGTGCAGGAGGAGCGCTCCACCCAGCGTCAGGCCCGGTTGAACTCCGGGGTCTTCAAGGTGGCACTGGCCGGCTATACCAACGCCGGCAAGTCCTCACTGCTCAATCGCCTGACCGATGCCGAGGTGCTGGCCTACGACCAGCTGTTTGCCACCCTGGACTCCACTACCCGGCGCCTGGTGCTGCCCGAAGGTCGCGAGCTGACGCTGACCGACACCGTGGGTTTCATCCAGAAGCTGCCGACCACGCTGGTGGAGGCCTTCAAGTCCACGCTGGATGAGATTGTCGCAGCCGAGCTCATTTTGCATGTTGTGGATGCCTCTTCGGAGCAGCGTGAGGCTCAGATGCAGGCGGTGCGTGATGTCCTGGAGCAGATTGGGGCGCATGGCATCCCACAGCTGCTGGTGTTCAACAAGATTGATTTATTGGAGGTCGAAGACCGCGAGGTCCTGGCCGCCCATTATCCGGAGGGCCTGCTGGTCTCGGCGCAGACCGGCAGCGGCATGGAGGGGTTGCTGGCCCGCGTTGAGCAGGCCGCCAGCCTGACCAGCCAGCTGCTGGAGGTGCTGATTCCCTACAGCGAAGGTGCCCTGGTGCAGTTGGCCCATGAGCGCTGTTCGATAACCAGCGAGGAATACACCGAGCAGGGCACCAGGCTGCATCTGCTGGTCCCAGCTGCGCTGGTCAGCCGCTTCGAACGCTACGTTGCGGATTAACGCAGGTTCTCGGGAACCTTATCCTCGTCCAGAATGGTGGTGCAGTTGGGGCAGCGGACTGCGGCTTTGGGGATGTCGGAGGTGCAGTAGGGGCAGGCCTGGGTGTCGGGTGGGGCCTCTTCTTTTTTGCGCGAGATTTTGTTGATGACCTTGATCAGCAGAAAGATTACCAGCGAAATCAGGATGAAGTGAATCACCGCTGAAATCAGGTTGCCGTAGGTGAAGCTGGCGCTGCCTACCGTAAGTGCCAGCGAGGTGAAGTCGATGCCGCCGATGATGATGCCCAGCAAGGGGTTGACCAGATCGTTGACTATCGAGTTGATGATGGCGTTGAAGGCCGTGCCCATGACCACGGCAACTGCCAGATCCACGACATTGCCCCGGGCGATGAACTCCCTGAATTCCTTGATCAGGCCGCTGGATTTATCGACTGCTTCCTTGAGTTGGCTCATACAGACCTCTCCCCCCAATTATTTTGGGACTATTGTGGTCTGGCTACAACGTCCGCAATAATGCTATCACTTTACCGAGGATTGTGACATCGCGGACATATATCGGGTCCATACTCTGATTCTCCGGTTGCAGACGGATGCGGTCCGTCTCCTTATAGAAGGTCTTGACGGTGGCCTCGTCGTCAATCAGGGCGACGACTATCTCGCCGTTGTTGGCAGTGGGCTGCTCTTTGACCACCACATAATCGCCATCCAGGATGCCGGCTTCGACCATCGACTCGCCCCTGACGGTGAGCAGGAAAGACGAGCTGTCACCGACAATCTGGGTGGGCAGGTTGAGGGTGTCTTCGATGTTTTGCTCGGCGAGGATTGGCTGGCCGGCGGCAACGGTGCCCAGCAACGGCAGGGATACGATGTTGGTTGGCAGGGCTGCTGGAGCCGGCCGGGGTTTTCTGGCTGGCTTTTTGGTTTCAATCAGGACGATGGCCCGCGCTGACTCCGGGTCGCGGCGGATGTAGCCC
This sequence comes from Coriobacteriales bacterium, assembly GCA_031272005.1. Classification (GTDB taxonomy): domain Bacteria; phylum Actinomycetota; class Coriobacteriia; order Coriobacteriales; family UBA8131; genus JAISUQ01. Next base: position 6,852 of record JAISUQ010000151.1, read on the forward strand.
TTGGTCTCCAGATTATGCAGCTGGGCGTGCACTGTGGAGGATGATGACAGCCCTACGGCATCACCAATCTGGCGCACGCTGGGCGGATAGTGGTGCTTCTCGATGAACTCCGCCAGAAAATCGAGAATCTTCTTCTGACGGTCTGTCAGTGGTTGTCTGGCTTCCATGGTGACTCCATTCTCCGGGTTTTGGCCATTATAGAACAAGTGTTCCAAAAAAGCAAACATCTGTTCGTGACGCTATTCGTGACGCCAGGGGAAACGCTGATTATTTTCAGATGCGGAAGTCTTCGTAGGGGCGCGATGCGGCGCGTTCCTGCAGTGCGGTTGGCGGGATTGCTTGCTCAGGATCCAGGGAATGTGGCGAAAAACGGACGCGGCAAAATTTAGGCTTGCATCGAACAAACGTACGATGTATAGTGGAGGCAAACAAATGTTCGGTTGGAGATTGAGGAAGTGGGGTAGAGCGATGCGTGACGAGATCATCAACGGCAGTTGGGCTGGCATCATGCCTGATGGGATGACCAGAGAGCAAAAGGTCCTGGCCGTGGCGATAGCCCTGATAGCGACGGTTTTACTGCTCATTCTGCCGAATCTTTGAGCATGCAACAATATTTTGGCTTGTAACACCAGATGTTGAATGGTACCCTCATGAGACGGCCAAGAAATGGGGGTCCCATGCGTTGTATTTCCTGTGGTAGTCAGGAGTCGAAAGTCATTGATTCACGTCCTTCCGAAGACGGGTTATCAATCCGTCGGCGACGGGAGTGCCTGCGTTGCGCCACCAGGTTCACCACCTATGAGCGCCATAACGAATCACCGCTGATCGTGGTGAAGAACGACAAGAGCTCGGAGTCCTTCGATCGCAACAAGTTGCTGCGTTCTCTGATGATTGCCACAGCCAAACGTGACGTGCCGCCAGCGCGTCTGGAACAGTTGATTGATGATGTGGAGTCGGAGATTCGTAATACCCTCAAAAACGAGGTTCGCTCCAAGGTCATCGGCGACATGGTGCTGGATCGGCTGCGGGAGATTGACGATGTAGCCTATATCCGCTTCGCCTCGGTGTATAAGGACTTCAAGGACATCGAGGAGTTCCAGACAGCTCTGCAGGGCATGAGCTGACGGCTGTCTGGCAGGAGCATCACAGACAGTCATGGCTGGCATCGAGGTCAGAATCCAACGCCTGGACAGCGAATTGCTGCTGCCAGCCTACGCCTATCCAGGTGATGCCGGGTTGGATTTGCGGGCCGCCTCGGCGTTGGAGATCGCCCCCCAGCAGCGGGCGCTGATTCCCACGGGTATCAAGGTTGCCATCCCCGAGGGCTACGCCGGATTCGTCCAACCCCGCAGCGGTCTGGCGGCCAAAGCCGGGTTGACTCTGGTCAACACCCCGGGCTTGATTGACAGCCATTACCGTGGCGAGATCGTGGTGATCGCCCTGAACACCGACCTCAATCAGCCAATCCGGATTGCCAAAGGCGACCGCATCGCCCAGCTGGTGATCCTGCCGGTGCCCCTGGTGACACTGCTGGAGGTGCCGGAGCTGGACGCCACCGAGCGCAGCGAAAAAGGCTTCGGCAGCAGCGGCTTGTGATTCGGCGCCGGCAACTGCGCTATGATGTTCACTGTCCGCAATTCTCAAGTAATACGAAAGCAGGAATAACCGATGGACTGGAGCAAGTTTTTCCGCACCAACCTTGAGCAGGTGCTGGCCTACCAACCCGGCTTGCGCGAAGAGCAGATTCGCGAGATTGCCCAGGTAGACACGATTCACAAGCTGTCCTCCAACGAGAGCCCGTTGCCGCCGTTTGACTCGGCGCTGGCGGCGATGGCAGCCAAACTGGTGGAGCTCAACGAATACCCGGACGGCTCGGCGCATGAGCTTACGCAGCTGCTGGCCTGGCATTACGGTGTGCCGCCGGAGCAGATCGTCTGCGGCAACGGCTCCAACGAGTTGATTGACAACATCGCCGAGACCTGCCTGCAACCAGGCGACAACGTGGTCTATTGCTGGCCGTCGTTTATTGTCTATCGCTCCTCCGCTCAGATCGCTGGCGCCGAGTATCGCGAGGTGGCCTTGCGTCCGGATGGCGTCTTTGATCTGGATGCGATGCTGGCCCAGGTGGACGAGCATACCAAGATTGTTTATGTCTGCTCACCGAATAATCCCTCCGGTGGCATTGTCACCGCCGCTGAGTTTGAGCGTTTTCTGGCGGCTCTGCCAGAGCAGGTGCTGGTGGTGGTGGACGCCGCCTACGAAGAGTTCATCGACACGGATACTCCGGAGGGCGCCGCCGCCCTGCAATCTACCGCCTTCTTCGATGGCCAGCGGCCGCTGGTGGCGCTGAAGACCTTCTCCAAGATGTATGCCCTGGCGGGGATACGCTGCGGCTACGGTCTGGTGCCGGAGCCCCTGGCGGAGTACCTGCACAAGGTGCGCGAGCCCTTCAACGTCAACACCGTGGCTCAGGCCGGCGCCCGGGCCTGTCTGGAAGATGACGCCGAGGTGGCCCGCCGGCGGGCTCTGAATGCCGCCGGGCGCGCCCGCCTGTATCGCTGCTTTGAGGCTCTGGGTCTGCCGTTTTATCGCTCTCAGGCTAACTTTGTCTGGGTGGAGGTGCCCACTCCGGCGGCCACTTTTGATGAGTTGCTGCAGCGTGGCGTCATCGTCCGCAGCTTCCCGGGCACGCACGGATTGCGTGTCGGTGTTGGCGATGAGTCTGGCGTAGATGCCACGGTAGCCGCCTTTGAGGAGCTGTTCGGTGAGCAGTAAACCCAGCAAGCTGCCCTTTGACTCGGTGTTGATAATTGGCGTGGGCCTGATTGGCGGCTCGCTGGCCGCAGCCCTGAAGACCCTGCCCGGTGGCGGACCGTTGGTGCGTGGGGTGGATATTGAACGCCACGCCATTATGGGGGCGCTGGAGAAGGGCTACATCGACGAGGGCGCCATCGTCAGCGGGGCTCAAGCCATCACCGCCTCCCTGGTCGCAGCGGCTGCTACGGCGGCAGCGGCGGCGCAGGGGAGCAATGCTGCGCAGGCAGCTGGAGAGGTGCTGGCTCCCGGCGAGGTGCAGGCTGCCGGCGAGGTGCAGGCTGCCGGTAACGCCCAGGTCGCCGCCTGGTTGACTGGCGCTGCGGTCGACCTGGTGGTTCTGGCTACGCCAGCCATTGCGGCCGAGGAGTGGTTGCAGTGCATCGAAGCCAGCGGCTATGGTGGCGCCATCACCGACGTGGCCTCCACCAAGGGCGTTGTCTGCGCGGCCGCGGCCGCGTCTCTCTGTGACTCCACACGCTATATTCCCGGGCATCCGATGGCCGGCAGTGAGGTCAGCGGTATCGACGCCGCTCGCAGTGGGTTGTTCAGCGGCGCGCACTGGATTCTCTGCCCGGATGAATATACAGACAACGCGTTGTACCTCAGGATGCACGAGTTCGTCAGTCAGCTGGGAGCGCGGCCAATCTCGCTGGCTCGCGAGGAGCACGATAATGCCATCGCCATCGTCAGCCATGTGCCGCATATGGTGGCCAGCGCCCTGGTGCAGTTAGCAGGCGAGCATGCTGGCCAAAGCCAGGAACTGTTTCGGCTGGCCGCCGGTGGCTTCAAGGATACTACGCGTATCGCCGCCGGCTCGCCGGAGCTGTGGTGCGGTATCGCCTTGGATAACCAGCAGGCCCTGGCCCGGGGATTAGGCGAACTGAAGGCGATTATCGAGGACTTCGAACAGTCGGTGGCCGCTCGCGACCGTCGTTGGCTGTTGCGCCTGCTGGAGAATGCCGCCCAGCTGCGCAGTTCCATCCCGGCCGCCTGGGTGCCGGATTCCTCCAAGCTGGTGGAGGTGCGTATCCCGATGGCCAATCGCTCTGGCGTGATTGCCCAGGTCACCGGCTTTGCCGGCAGGAGCGGTTGCAACATCCAGAGTATCGACATCGACCACATAAATGAGAGCAGCGCCATCCTGGAGTTGGTGCTGACCGACGAAGGCGACATCGGCGGCTTCTCCAAACAATTGCTGGACGCCGACTTCGACGTCACTTTCCGCCCTCTGACCCCGCAGGAGTGAGGTCCAGCATCAATGCCAGGGTAGAAGGGCTCGATGAATCGAGACCCTACGGTGTTACACGGATTGCAGGCCGCTCTCCCACAGAGGCGGGTTTCGAACCCGGCTCTACGGTGCGAGCTTCTCCAGAGTCCTGGCGTAGCGGGTATCGGGTGGGTAGCGTTTGGCCTGGGCGTGGCCGGACTGCACCAGACGGGCGTTGAGCATCCAGGCGGCTATCTGCTCAGCATCGTCTGCCTCAGTTGGCACCTGCAGCCAGACGTAGCGCAGCAGCCGGTCGTACTGGTCGCGGTCGCTGGTGTCCTTTTGCAGCCAGAGGGTCTGCCCGGGGGTCAGCAACTCGGAGAGCCAGGCGGAGGCGGCCGCGCCCTCAGGCGTGTTCTTGCTCTCATCGGGATGTACGCTCTCCGGCGCGTCGATGCCGATCAGGCGCACGGTATCCTCCTGGCCGGAGATTCTGACGATAATGGTATCGCCATCCACCACCCGCACCAGCGTGCACTGCTCAAACCCCTCCACAGCGCCAGCTGAGTTGGTGCCAACAGAATCTACAGTGTCATCGCTGCCTTCACTGCTGGAGTTGGTACTGGCACCGGCAGTCGCATCGGCTGCCGAGCCAGCCTGTCCGCTCTCCAAACCCGCTGAAAGACCAGTCAGCAGCTGATAAAGCACCACGCCGACAAAGACAATCAGCAGCAGTGCGGCAAGCAGGGTGTTACGGGTTTTCATAGTAAATCCTGAACTCTATTGGATTCTGCCTTAAGCAAGTCTACCTCAGCGCAGCAGCTCCAACAGTTGCGGAAGCTGTTTTTTGCCGAAGCTGATCTGCTCGGGGCGGCCGGATTGATTGATAATCAGGCAGGGGACGCTCATCACGTTGTAGTGCTGTTTGAGTTCGGGATAGAGACGCAGGTCGTAGGCGGCAGCGCTGACCAGCGGGTTGAGGGCGGCGATGCGCTGGGCGGCCTGGACCACATCCGGGCAGTTGGTGCAGGACAGCGAGACCAGTACGCTGAGCGCAGTCGGCTGGCTGATGGCAGCGATTTCGGCAGCCAAGCCCTCATCCAACGGCTGGCCGGGGCCGGAGATATTATATATCCCCAGGATAAACGACGTGGTCTCGTGTCCGCCGGGCACGCCGTGGAAGCGGAGATTGCCGCTTTGGCCATCAGCGCGCAACAGCTCCACATAGGGCAGGTTGGGCGCCCCCAGCGGGCCCTGCAGCTGCGGCGTTGTGGGAGGTCTCCTGGTGGCACGCGGGCTCTCCGGCGCGGTGGGAGGTTCCGCGCCGGACGCCTCTTCGGAGGCTGCGTTGGGGAGCGCAGCAGATATGGTTTGGGTATTCAGACTGAGCTTGTCGCTCAACCCCGCCAGCTCCTGCAAAAAGGCCTGCAGCTCAGCAGCAGCGGGACTGTCGTCGAGCACGGCCTGGAGAATCACCGGCTGCTGCATGCGGGAGAAAACCGTATCCAGCTGGGCCCGCATTTCGGCGTCGAAGAGCTGGCCAATGCTGGTTGGGTTGGCAGCGGTGGCGGTGGTGTCGCCGCTGGTAGCGGTGCCGGCGGTGTCGCTGACGGGAGTGCCGCCGCCACTGCCGGCGATGCCGCTGATGGGAGTGCCGCCGCCGGGGACGTTGCCGCCGGGGACGTTGCTGCCGGGGACGTTGCTGCCGGGGACAACGGCGGCAGGAGTAACGCCACTGGCAGCGACGTTGCCAGCGGGCGTGGCCGGGGGTTTTTGCGGCACGATGCCGGTGCGGGCTTGAGCAGCTGCTGCCCAGCGCTCCAGTTCGGTAGCGGCGATGGCGCCGTCAGCCGTGGCCGTGACCACCTGGCGCAGGTTCTTGATGCAGACATCCCCTGCAGCATAAACTCCATCCACGCTGGACTTGCGGTTGGCGTCGGTGACGACGTAGCCGGCCTCATCCAGCTCCACCAGGCCTTGCAGCAAGCCAGTGGAAGGCTCATAGCCAGCAAAGACAAACACGCCAAAGCCTTCGCCATCAGGCGGGCGGTACTCCTGAACGGTGTCGGCAGCATGGTCGCGCCAGCGCAACAGACGCAGTTGGCTGTCGCCGGCCACCTCCTCCACCGTGCAGTTGAAGCGGACTTCGATGTTTGGGTCGGCCAGCACCTTCTCCACCACGGATTGCGGGGCGCGCAGTTGGTCCTTGCGCACCAGCATCGTCACCTTGCGGGCAAAGCGGGTGAGAAACATCGCCTCCTCAGCAGCGGCCAGGCCACCACCAACGACGAAGATGTCCAGTCCGGAGAAGAACTCGCCGTCACAGGTGGCACAGTAGGCCACGCCGCGACCCTTGAACTCGCTCTCGCCCTTGAAGCCGACCTGGCGCGGATGGGCGCCGGTGGCGATGACCAGCCCAAAAGCCTGGTAGTCGCCGCGATTGGTATGCGCGGTACGCAGGTCGCCAGCCAACTCCAAGCCAGTGACCTCAGCCAGGACGAACTCAGCGCCGAAGGCCTCGGCCTGCTGCTGCATGGTGGCCGTCAGCTCACGGCCGCTGGTCAGACCAGCCCCGGGATAGTTGGCGACCTCATCGGTGATGCGAATCTGGCCGCCGAACTCCTCCTTCTCCACTACCAGCACCCGGTAGCGGGCGCGAGCCAGATACAGCGCGGCGGTGATACCAGCCGGGCCGCCACCAACGACGATGACATCAAAGATACGGTCGCTGTCCACAGTTGGCTGCATGCTGAGCCTCCTTGGCAAAACAGAGCGATTGGGTTGCAGGGTTGGGTGCAGGGTTTAACGCTACAGGGCGCCCACCAGATCGAGGCTGGGCCGCAGGGTGGCCTCGCCGGGCTGCCACTTGGCCGGGCAGACCTCGTCGCCGTGCTCAGCCACGAATTGCAGCGCCTGGACCTTGCGCAGCAGCTCATCGGCATTGCGGCCAACGTTGCCGGCATTGACCTCGTAGGCTACGATCTGACCCTGCGGGTTGACCACAAAGGTGCCGCGCTCGGTAAGGCCGGCCTCCTCAATCAGCACGTCAAAATCCCGGGCCAGAGCGCCGGTGGGGTCGCCAAGCATCGGGTATTGGATCTTCTGGATGCGCTCCGAGGCGTCGTGCCAGGCCTTGTGGACGAAGTGGGTGTCCTCCGAAACCGAATAGATCTCGGTGTTGGCCGCCCGGAACTTGTCGTAGAGATTGGCCAGATCCTCCAATTCGGTGGGGCAGACGAAGGTGAAGTCGGCCGGATAGAAGAAGAACACCGACCACTTGCCTAAGACATCTGCCTTGGTGACTTCCTTGAATTCTCCCTCATGGAATGCCTGGACTTTGAAATCGCTTATCTCTTTGTTGATCAGTGACATTGTTGCCTCCCTTGTTAATCTCTGTTGATATGAGAACCATACTTGCATTTTTCGGAATGAGTCCTAAAATAGAGTTTATTGATGCGTTTGTCAAGCAGTTAGGGTAAAGTGATGTTGTGTGCAAAATTCACCATCTTGGGGGATGGCTGAAGCTAATGGGAGAGACTAAACAACGATCGGTTGTGCTGGACATCATCAATTCCACGCACGGCCACCTGACTGCCGAGGACATCTATCAGCGGGCGGCCAGCGCATACCCGGCCATCAGCCGCAGCACGGTCTATCGCAACCTCGGCATCCTCACCGATCGCGGCGTCATCGCCCAGGTCAACGCCCCCGGTAAAGCCACCTACTTCGACCGCAACCCCGAGCCGCACAGCCACATCATCTGCCCCCGCTGCGGCGCCATCGAGGACCTGCCTCTGGAGAGCAACGCCATCTCCTCTTTGGTACCCCCCGACACCGACGTCCTCTCCTACTCCCTGATCATCAACAGCCTCTGCGCGGATTGCCGCTGAGAACCGCTGAGAAGATGGTCCAATCCTGCCGCGGGGCTGATCAGCATCAGGTGGAGCAATCCAGTTTGCGCACATCGTTATCGCAGCTTCGCATTGTGCTACCAAAGCCAGGGAAATGCTGATTTATTCCGACTAAGGCAATCCCCGTAGGGGCGCAATTCATTGCGCCCATTCGAGCAGAGTAATATTGCAGGTCGGGAGGGCGCGATGAATCGCGCCCCTACGGAGATTACCAATATTGGAATGAATCAGCGTTCCTTCAGGTATTCACTGTCTTTATTCAGGAAAAACACTCTTGCGACGCAACGCTACCAGCAGATAGCAGGCGGTGCCGAGAATGCCGGTGATCAGCAGGGAGAGAGCGGCGGCGGGCCAGTTGTCCTGGTTGGCTCCGAGAAACCACAGCGGTTCCATCGAGCCCAGAAAGGCACCGACGTTCTGGAAGATGTTGAAGACGCCCATACCGACGCCAATCAGCTCCGGGCGCTTCAGCAGCTGCGGATAACAGGTCAGCGCCAGGGCCGGCACCCCCATGGCCATGCCAGCCAGGGCGATGCCCAACCACAGCCAGACGGATGTGGTGGAGAGGATGATGCAGCAGCCCGGGCCAATCAGCGCCATGGCCACCACCAGCAGCCAGCGGGTTTGCCCGGTGCGGTCGGCCAGCAGCCCAAACAGCGGGCCAAAGACGATGGCCAGCAGGCTGGGTATCGTCGACAGCGAGCCGGCTACCGTGGCGTCCACCCCCTGCAGCTGCAGGAAGGTCGGGGCAAAGCTGATCTCAGCCATGGAAGTCAGGTTGAAGAGCAGGTAGGCGGAGAGAAACACGATGTTGATTGGCTTGATGACCGCCCACAGGGCGCCG
>JAISUQ010000058.1 GCA_031272005.1 Coriobacteriales bacterium
ACGTGTGCTCTTCCGATCTGATATGCAATTGTTCGTCAGTTGGCAGCACGGGGCACTCCTTGGGGGTCTGTTTGGATGGTGCAGGATCGGTATTCAGCAAGTTATCCATTATAATGGAAAGCAGAAACAGCGAGAATGGAGCGAGCATGAAGGTATTGGTGGTTGGCGGCGCGGGTTATATCGGCGGACACACCGGCTACGAGCTGGTACGCGCCGGGCACGATGTGGTGGTGCTGGACAACCTGTCCACCGGCAACCTGCATAACGTCCACCCCGATGCCCGCTTCTACTGGGGGGACATCCGCAACAAGACCGACATCACCCGGGTGCTCACAGCCGAGGCGGCAGACGGCCAGCCGGTCGATGTGGCCATGCACTTCGCTGCCAAGCTGATCGTGCCCGAAAGCGTCAGCCAACCGCTGGCCTACTATGAGAACAACGTCGAGGGTCTGCGCACCATGCTGGAGGCGCTGGTGGATTGCGGCGTGCGCAATGTGGTGTTCTCCTCCACCGCCGCCGTCTACGGCGAGCCGGCCAGCGGTATCTGCCGCGAGGACGACCCAACCGTGCCCATCAACCCCTACGGCGAGACCAAGCTGGCCTGTGAGAAGATGATCCGCTGGGTGGCCGAGGCGCATGGCCTCAACTATTGCATCTTCCGCTACTTCAACGTTGCCGGTGCCGATGCCTCACTGGAGATCGGTTTGGACAAGGACCAGCTCACCCACCTGGTGCCACTGGTGATGCAGGCTGCGCTGGGCCTGCGGGAGAAGCTGTTCATCTTCGGAGACGATTACGACACGCCGGATGGCACCTGCGTGCGCGACTACATCCACATCACCGACCTGGCCCAGGCCCATGTGCTGGGAGCGGAGTACATCACCTCCGGCCAAGGCTCGCTGCTGGTCAACCTGGGCAGCGGCAGCGGCTACTCGGTCAAAGAAGTGGTGGAGGCGGCCGAGGCACTGGCCCACATCCCCTGTGAGTACGCTCCCCGTCGTCCCGGCGACCCGGCCCGCCTGACTGCCGACATCAGCCGCGCCCGGCAGCTGCTGGGCTGGCAGCCGAAGCTGGACCTGGCGACCATCCTCAAAAGCGACTTGGACTTCCGGCGCAAACTGAACGGCGCATAAGGCCAAACGCATCTCGCAAGCAAGCTGCTCAGGCGACAACCTGGGAGTTAGGGCGTGCAGCCGCAACCACCACTGCCTGCCGACACGGCGCACGATCCCGACCCGACAACTGGTTCAGAGCATCCGCACCCGCATGGCGTTGGCGGGGGCAGGCAGGTGCAGCTGGGCATGCCGCAGGCGCCTCCTCCTGAGCAGCCGCAGGCGCCGCTGCAGTTCGGTGTCGGCGGTGGCGCACCCGGATACGAAGACGGGTCGTTGGGGTTGGTGCCGGCCTGCTGCTCGTCCCAGTCGCTGTAGCCGTCGCCGTCACTGTCGGTGGCCTTCAGGCGGGCTTCCTCTTCGGCCTTCTCCTTCTCCTCGGCTTCCTTGGCGGCAGCCGCGTCGGCGGCGTCCTTCTCCGCCTGAGTCATGAAGGTGGCTTTGGGGTCGTAGGGCGGGTCGGCATAGACATTGAAGTCGGCGACCGCATAATCCTGCAGGGCGTAGTTCATGAAGGTCTTCCAGACCGGGCAGCAATTGGAGCCACCGACGTTATCGGCCAGATAGCGCTCCGGGTCGGCCCCGATCCAGACAGCGGTGGACAGTTGCGGAGTGTAGCCGCAGAACCAGGAATCCCGCCAGTTCTCGGAAGTGCCGGTCTTGCCGGCGCAGTCCTGATAACCCAGATAGGCCAGGGTGCCGGTGCCCCCGGTGACCACACCGCGCAGCACCCGCGTGGCCGCGTAGGCGACCTCCGGCGAGATGACCTGCTCGCCTTCGACCACGTGCTCATAGATGATCTCGCCCTTGTGGTTGACAATCTTGGTGATTGGCGTGGGCTCAACATGCACGCCATCGTTGGCCAGAGTACCGAAAGCCGAAGCCATCTCCAGGGTGTTGACGCCCTGGGAGCCGAGCACGATGGAGGGCACGACCTCCATCTTGTAGGGCACACCGTCATCGACAATGCCCATCTTGATGGCCGTCTCATAAACCGAAGAGGCGCCGATTTTGCGCACGATTCGGGCATAGGCGGTATTGGAGGACTCCGAGGTGGCCGAGTAGAGGTTCAGTGTGCCGTAGGAGGCGCCGCCGTAATTCTCCACCCGCCAACCGTCGAAGGTCAGAGGCGAGGCGCCGGAGACCGAGGTGTTTGGAGAATAGCCCTGCTCCAGGGCTGCTACCAGCGCAAACATCTTGAAGCAGGATCCCGGCTGGCGAAACATCTGGGTCGCGGAGTTCCAGCTCTGAACGTCGTAGTCCTTGCCGCCGCGCATCGCCAGGATGTAGCCGGTATGCGGGTCGACGCAGCACAGCCCCACCTGGACGTCGCTGTCCAGCGTGGCTTCCTTGGCCGCACAGGCCTCCTCGGCCACCGCCTGATAGTCCAAATTGATGGTGGTATAGACCTCCAGTCCGCCCTTGAACACCTCGTCATAGGAGAAGTTGTCGTCCTCCAACAGCACCTGACGCACGTAGCTGGTGAAATACGGTGCCTCGTAGATGCCATCGTTGGTGCGGTCCTGGACGTTGAGGCCCAGATCGGTGGCCTTGAACTCCTCAGCTTCAGCCTCGGTGATGTAGCCGTTTTTGGCCATGGCGTCCAGCACCAGATTGCGCCGGGTCAGGGCGTTATCCGGATAAGTGACAGGATTGTTGTACTCCGGACTCTGGGGGATGCCGCAAATCAGCGCCGCCTCGGGCACCGTCAGCTCGGCAGCCGACTTGCCGAAGTAATGCTTGGCGGCCGACTGGATGCCCCAGGAGCCGTCACCGTAGTTGATGGTGTTCAGGTACATCATCAACACTTCTTCTTTAGTGTAGCGTTCTTCCAGCTCCTGAGCCAGATAGGCTTCGCGCACCTTGCGCTCAATGGTCATCACGTTGGCTTCGCTCTTCAGCAGGGTCTGGCGCACGAACTGCTGGGTGATGGTCGAGGCGCCCTGGGTGGCGCCACCGGAGAGGTCGACGACCAGGGCGCGGGCGATGGACTGATAATCCACACCGTTATGCTCCCAGAAGCGCTCATCCTCAATGGCGATGGTGGCGTTGAAGACATATGGAGAAACCTGATCAGCCGTCACCGGTTCGCGGTCCTCGGCATAGAACTCGCCGAGCAGCACGGTACCGCTGCTGTCCCAGACATGGGTCTTACGGGCGACGTTGAAGGCGTCGGCGTCCTCGATATCCGGCAGATCCGTCAGCCAGGACTGCACCAGGGCATAGGCACCCAGGGTGCCAAAACCAAACAGGCCAATCACCACGACCAGGAAAAGTACGGCAACAAAGGGTAGAATATGCTTCTTGGGCGTAACGGTGGCACGTTTCTTGCGCGATGACATCAAAGACCTCCCAAGTGAATCTGTCAATCATACCATTATAAGGAATTAACCGATTTGAACGCCTTTTGTAAAGAAAACACTACTTTGCCTGAGCATTTGCCTGAGCATTTGCCCGAGCCCCTGCCGCCGCACCTGCCTGAGCAACTACCCGAGCACCTGCCCGAGCTGCTGGCTCCGGCTGGCTCGCCAGCGGCTTTTCTGGCGGCCTTGCAGGGTGGCGCCGATGCCATCTACCTGGGAGTGGAAGATTTCAACGCCCGGCGTAATGCGGAGAATTTCAAGCTGGCCGACCTGCCCGGATACTGCGACCTGGCGCATTTGATCGGCGTGCGTGTCTATCTGACTCTGAACACCGTGATACTCCCGGAAGAAGTGTCCGCCGCACTCAAGCTGGCCGAAGGTGCCTGGGAGGCCGGCGTCGACGCACTGATCGTCCAGGACCTGGGGCTGCTCTCGACCCTGAGCCGCCAGATGCCAAATCTTCAGTTGCACGCCTCCACCCAGATGAACCTGCACTCAACGCCTGCCGTGGAGCAGGCCGCAGACTTCGGTGCCAGCCGCGTGACCCTGGCCCGCGAGCTGTCGCTGGCCGAGATCGCCAAAATCGCCCGGACGGGCGTGGAGTTGGAGGTCTTTGCCCACGGTGCGCTGTGCATCTGCTACTCCGGGCAGTGCCTGTTCTCCTCACTGGTCGGCCGGCGCAGCGCCAATCGCGGACTGTGCGCCCAACCCTGCCGCCTGCCCTACGCACTGATTGACACTTCCACTGGCAAACGCGCCAAAGCTCCAGGTCCGCACCTGCTCTCCCCCGCCGACCTGGCCACCATCGATCTGCTGGAGCAGTTGCAGGCCGCCGGCGTGGCCGCCATCAAGATTGAAGGCCGGATGAAATCCGCCGCCTATGTAGCCACGGTCACCAGAGCCTACCGCCAGGCCCTGGACCAACTGGCAACCAACCTGGGAATCGGCGAGGCGAGACGCCAGGAACAGTTCATCTGGCGCGATACCGACAGCCTTGATAACCCTGGAATCGCCCTTGCTGCAGGCAGCGATGGAGGCGGCCAACAGCCCGCTGAACCCGACTTCAGCGCCCTGGCCGAGGTCTTCTCCCGCGGCTTCAGCAGCGCTTACCTGACGGGCGAGCGGGGCAACGCCATGATGAGCTATACGCGCCCCAACAACCGCGGCGTGGCCGTCGGCCGGGTGGCTGCCCTGCAACACGGCCAGGTGCAGGTGGAGCTGAGTCAACCTGTGGAAGCCGGAGACGTGCTGGAGTTCTGGACCAGCCGCGGCAATGTCACCGCCAGCGTGACGGAGTCGGCAACCGAGCGGCTGACGCTTCAGGTATCCCAGCCAGTAGGCCTGGGCGACCGCGTCTTTCGGGTGCGCAGCGCCGAGGTCCTGGCCAGCGCCGAAGGCCTGAGCGTCGAGCGCCTGACCCAGGGCAACAACGGCCTGGTGCCGGTGACCGCCCGCGTGGTTGCCCGGCTGGGCGAGCCACTGACCGTGACCTTTGCCTGCGCAGGCGACGCTGCTGAACTCTCTGCCAGCGATATTGGCGAGCCCTCTGCCGGCGGTGAAGCTGGTTTTACCGCCATCGGTGCCAACGTGGAGACGGCCCGATCCCGGGCAATTGACGAGACAGCTATCCGCGAGCACGTCGGCCGGGTCGGCGGCACGCCGTTTTATATCGTCGACTGGACAATTGAACTGGATAACAACGTCGGCATCCCCTACTCCGAGCTGCACCGCCTGCGCAGCGAGGCTTTGGAGAAGCTCCGGGAATCATTGCTCAATCCCTGGCGAACGCGTTTGGAGCACCCGGTAGCCGCTCGCCCGGCACCGCCAGCGCTGGCTCCCGCCACCAAGGGCAAGCCGCTGATTGCCGCGCTGGTCGCCGAGGCTTCCAGCCTGCGCGCCGCCAGACAGGCCGGCGCCGAGCTGATTTATCAAACCGCACCGAGCCCGGCGCGCAAGCTGTGGAGAACTGATGCGGATGCGATTGGCACCGAACTGACTGGCTTGCGCCAAGGCACCGATGCCCTGGTGCGAGCCACCGCTGCACCAGGCACGGCGACGTCAGGGACTGGCGCAAGCACTGCCAACGCCCATCAG
>JAISUQ010000165.1 GCA_031272005.1 Coriobacteriales bacterium
CCGAGGACGGCAGCGAGCCACCAAAAAACCCGGTCTTCTACGTCAACCCGGTGGTCAAGCGACTCTGGGGAGAGAAGGTCAGCGGGGATGAGGGCTGTCTGTCCATCCCGGGGATCAGCATTCCCATTGAGCGCTACAACAACATCGAGCTGGAAGCCCTGGACCTGCAAGGTCAGCCGTTTCATACTGAAGTCGAGGGCTTTGCCGCCCGGGCGCTGCAGCACGAGCTGGACCACCTGGAAGGCACAACGATGTTTGAGCATCTGGAGCCGATAGAGCGTATCAAGTACTTCCAGGAGTATGAAGCCGCACTGGCAGCCGGAGCGAAGCCGGGGGATACCGGCAAGTAAGCAAGCCGTGGGTTGAATTGCGTTGTGGGTTGAATCGCGTGTAGCGGAATTGCCGGGATTGCCGCGTCTTCTCCCTGCTACTTTTTGAAGGTGTAGGTGGCGCCGCTGATCTTCAGCTCCAGGCTGCTGCCGTGTTTGGTGCCGTTGAAGCGGCCGCCCCGATCGGGGCTTTTGAACACCACCTGGTTGCCGTCGATGCTATAGGTGCCAACGCTGTCGGTGCCATAAAGCATCAGATGGAAGGTATTGTCGGCGGAGATGGTCAGCACGAAGTCGTCGCTGGTATAGCCGATGTCGCCGAGGGTCTCGACCGTATAGGTGACACTGAGCTGCTCGACGCTGACTATCCGGTAGCTGCCAACCAGGCTGGACTGGCTGGGCCCCATGCTGCTGAGCAGGATGATTGGTGGCGGAATCAGCAGAATGGCGCAGATGACGACCAGGACCATCGGATTGATATTGCCGAGTGACTTGAAAACGCCTTTTTTCTCAGTATCAGACACCCTGTTGCAACCCCCGCAGTAGATTTACCGTAGTCTGTAATGATACCAGTAACTGAGGAAAAGGCGAAATGGTAGACTGATTGAATCTGTTGGAATGACGAAACGTTACTGTTCAAGTTCCCTGTCATGCTGAAAGCTGCGCGGCAGTGAGAGTCGCGCAGCAGCTGGCTGGCATCTGGCTGGCCAGCAAGGCTCAGGGCTTGAGCCCTCGCTGCGTGGGAGTCAGGATGACGAGCGGGGTGCGGGTACCCTAGGCGCCGTTTCGCTGTCTGGACCGTTTCGCTGTCTGGAGGTTATGTCGTGTTGAATGTGGTTTTCATGGGAACGCCGGAGTTTGCCGTGCCGAGCCTGCAGGCATTGGCGGCTGATGAGCATTATGCGCTGCAGCTGGTACTGACCAGGCCGGATGCCGCCTCCGGGCGCGGCAAGACCCTGCTGCCCTCGGCGGTGCGGGTTAGCGCTGAGGCTTTGGGGTTGCCGGTCAGTACGCCCACCGGCGGGCTGGAGCCGCAAGAACTGCCGCCCCTGGCATCCGCGCCGGACTTCGTGGTGGTCGCCGCCTACGGACGCATCCTGCCCGACGCACTGCTCAGCTGGCCGCGCCTGGGCTGCATCAACGTCCACGCCTCGCTGTTGCCGCGCTGGCGGGGAGCAGCGCCGGTGCAGCGGGCCATCCTGGCGGGAGATATCGAGGCCGGCGTCAGCATCATGCGTATGGAATCCGGTTTGGACACCGGCGCTTTCTGCGCGCAGGCCAGCGTCCCGATAGCCGACAAGGACGCCAGCACGCTGAGCGCCGAGTTAGCTCAGGTTGGCGCCCAACTGCTGCTGGCCGCGCTGCCTGCCATCGCCGCTGGCACAGCCAGTTGGCAGGAGCAGGAGCACTCTGAGGTAACCTACGCCAATAAGGTGGAGAAACACGAGCTGTTGCTCAGCCCGCAGGCTTCGGCTGTTGATAACCTGCGCCGCGTCCGGGCTGCCAGTGACAGCGCTCCGGCCCGTTGCGTGGTGGCCGAACGGTCCGCGACAGTGCTGAAAGCCAACATGGCCCGCGAGGTCGATGCTGTGCCAGGCCAGCTGTTGGTCATCGGCAAGCATCTGTATCTGGGTACTGCCGACGGCGCCATCGAGCTGATCAGCATCAAGCCCGACGGCAAGCAGGCCATGCCGGCGGCGGCTTTCGCTGCCGGGTTACGCGGCGCGACCCAACTGTGGGACAGCCTGTGAGCAAGGCAGATAAGGCCAACCTGGCCGGCAAGGTCGACAAAGCCGGCAAGTCCAGCGTGACCGGCAAGCCCAGCAAGGCCTGCATGACCAGCAAGGCTGACAAGGCCGGCAATGCCAGCAAGCCCAGCAAGCCCAGCAAGGCCACTCCCGCCCGACTATTGGCTCTGCGCGTCACTGGCGAGCTGCGCCAGCGCTCGGCCTATGCCGCCTACCTGCTGGAAAGCGAGGTCCGCCCGGCCGAGCTGCCGCAACCAGAGCGGGATTTTGCCGAGTTGCTGGTGCTCGGTGTGGCCGCCACCTTTGGCGAGTTGGACCTGCTGATAGATGGTGCACTGGGCAAGGGTCACCTGCAACATCGGGTGCGCGACGCGTTGCGCCTGAGCACCTGGGAGCTGGTCTTTTTGGGCAAGGAGCCCTGGGTGGCCGTCAGTCAGGGGGTGGAGCTGGTGCGCTCCGTGGCACCACAGGCCGCCGGTCTGGCCAATAAAGTGTTACACGAAATAGCAAATATAATGGAGCTGGACCCAGCCCACGGTGGCTTTCCTTTTGGCGACCCCGCAACAGACGACACTGCCCTGGCCCATCAGCAGGCCTTTCCGCTCTGGCTGGCACAACGCCTGATAGCCGATCTGGGGCGCGAGGCCGCCGTCGCCTTCATGCAGGCCTCCAATCAACCGGCTCCCAATTATCTCTGGCAGAGCCCGGATGGTACGGCGTTGGGTATCGACGAGTCGGCTCAGGCGGTGGCCCGGCTGGCAACGCCAGCGGTCGGGCAGCCCTATCTGGAGGTCGGTGCCGGGCGTGGCGGCAAGACGGTACTGCTGCAACACCTGGCCGCCGCAGGCGCTGGGCGGCCCACCCTGCATGTCGCCCTGGATCTGTCAGCGGGCAAGCGCAAGGTTCTGGAGCAGCGCATTGAGCAATTCCGATTGCAGAACGTGCGTATCGTCTGCGGCGACGTTCTTCAACTGGACACGCTGATAACCGAGCAGGACCTGCCAGTCCGGTATGCTGGCGCGCTGATTGATGCACCCTGCTCCGGCACCGGCACGCTGCGCCGCCATCCGGAGATCCGCTGGCGCCTGACCCCCGAAGCTGTCACCACCCTGGCCGACCAGGGGCTGGCCATGCTTCAGGCCGTGGCGCCGCATATCGCCCCCGGCGGCTTTATCGTCTACTCCACCTGCAGCGCTTTGCGGGAGGAGAACGAGCAGGTTGTGGAGCGATTCCTGGCTGCGCAGGCCGTCGCCGACAGGCAATTTGTCGACGCGCAACTCGCCGACATCAAACCCGCCGGCACGCAGCCGGCTGGCTCGCAACTGCCCGGCAGGCGACTCGCCGACATGCAACTGGTCGGCCAGTATCTGCGCACGCAGTTGACGCCCGGCAGCGCTGATGCCCATTTTGCCGCCCGCCTGGAGCGTCGATGAGCACGCCGCACACCGCCAACACTTCGCCCGCAACCGCCGCCGCCTCCCGTCGCCGCACCCGCAACGGACTTCTGGCCTCCATCGGCTGCTCAATGCTCTGGGGCGTGCTGCCCATCTACTGGAACCAGCTGTCGGGCAGCAGTTTTGTGGAGATTATCGGCCACCGGATGTTCTGGAGCGCAGTCCTGTTGCTTGTGGTCAGCAGTCTGTTCGCCAAGGCCGATTTGCGCAGTCTGCTGCGCCAGCGCCGGGCCTGGCGGATACTCGGCAGCGCCGGGTTGATCATCACGGGCATCAGCCTGCTCTACGTCTATATGGTGATCTCCGGACGCATCGTCGAGGCAGCGCTGGCCTACTACATCAATCCGCTGACCAATATCCTCTTCGGCGCCATCTTCTTCCGTGAACGTCTGAAGCCGCTGGAGGCGGCAGCCACCGTGCTGGCATTGGTCGGCGTGCTCTATTTCACTGTGGATTACGGACACTTCCCGGCCTTCTCCATCATTCTGGCCGTGATCACCACACTGTATGCGGCTATCAAGAAGACTGGTGGTTATCCGGTGCTCCCGGCGATGACCATGGAGAGCACCTTGATGTTGCCCGTCGCAATCGGTCTGTTGGCGGCGACCTTCATCCTGCCTGGCCAAACCTTCATGGTCTTCGACGGCCCCAGCGGCTTTGCCGGTGGTATGCGCACCACATTGCTGCTGATTGGCGGCGGGGCGGCCATCACCTTGCCTTATCTGCTCTACTCCAAAGCCGCCAACGACATCTCCCTGACCTGGATGGGCTTTACCCAGTACATCGAGCCCACACTGACGCTGTTGATTGGCGTTTTTCTCTACGGAGAGGCCTTCACTCAGGCTCATCTGGTTTGCTTTGTCTGCATCTGGGCCGGCCTGCTGCTGGTGAGTTTGCAGATGTTGCGCCGCTCATCAGGATGAACGGGTGCTTTTTTGGGCTAAAGTGCTGCGCGGGTATGCTATATTCTTTCATCAAGGAGCGACAGCAGGATAAGGGGCAAACATGATTCAGGCATACTCGGCATTCACTGACGAAGTCGATGATGTTCAGGCGGCGGTAGCGGCGATACTCGCCCAGATCCCTCTCGATAAGCTGTTGACGAATTCCATTGGATTGATTGGCTGTCAGGCCTACTACATCGAGTCGGGCGTGGTGGCGGCACTGCAGCAAGCCCTGCCCTTCGACATCATCGGGCAGACCACCATTGCCGGCACGGCCAAAGATGCCACCGATCTCTCGGTGTTGACCCTGATGGTCTGGACCAGCGACGAGCTGGTCTTTGCCACCAGCCTCAGCGCCCCGATAGCTTCCGAGGACGAAGCGATAGTCATAGCAAGCTATCAAGATGCGCTGGCCGCCGCTGGGCAGCCCACCGGGTTGCCCGCCGGGCAACCCACCGGGCAACCCGCCGGGCAACCAGCCGGGCAGCCAGCCAACCACCCCGCCAACCACCCCGCCGGGCAGCCGGCCTTCATGCTCACCTATGCGCCCCTGTTGCTCACTGTGGGCGGCGACTTCTTCGTCAACACGCTGGATGCCGCGAGCGGCGGTGTGCCCAACTTCGGCACCCTGGCGGTAGACCATACGCTCGACTACCATCTCTCCCAGGTCATCTATCAGGGTGCAGGCTATAGCGACCGGCTGGCTCTGGTGCTGGTCTATGGCGACGTGCAGCCGCGTTACTATCTGGCGACAATCTCCGACGAGAAGGTCTTTGCTGAGAGCGGCCTGGTGACGAAGAGCTCCGGCAATCAGGTGATGGCCGTCAACGGCAAGCCGGCAGTGGAATTCCTCAAGGAAAAAGGCCTGGCCACAGATGCCAACGGCGTAATGGAAGGAGTCAACTCCTTTCCCTATATCGTCGATTTCAACGATGGCACCGACCCGGTGATCCGCGTCATCTTTGCTACCACCCCGGAAGGCTATGCCGTCTGCCTGGGAGACGTGCCGGAGGGCTCCACGCTTTCGGTGGGCTACTTCGACGACGAGGAGATTCTGCGCTCCACCGGTGGCAAGCTGGCTGAGTTGGAACTCTCCGGCGCCCATATGGTGCTGATCTATTCCTGCATCGGCCGCTACTTCAACCTTGGCTTCACCCCGGAGCGCGGGCTGGACCTGATCCACAAATATCTGGGCGGCTCCGGCCTGCCCTATACCGAGACCTATTCCGGTGGCGAAATCTGCCCGGTCGACGCCCGCGGCGGCGGCCTGGCCAACCGGTTCCACAACAGCACCTTCATCGCCCTGGTGCTGTAATCGGCAAGGCTGGATAAGGCAAAGATGGCAGACACAGGCAACAATGAGCTGACGACCCTGCAGCGCGAGGTGCGCCGTCTGCAACGGGAGCTGGACAAGTGCAATGTCCAGATCACCCGGATTCAGAACAACAATCAGGCCAAGGCCCAGTTCGCCGAGATAGTGCTGGCGGAGCGTTCGCGCCTGGAGCGCAACATGAACCTGATGCTGGCCAACAGCCGCGACTTCGTGCTGTTCTTCGACGTCGACGGCGACCTGATTTTTGTCACCGACTCCTTCGTCCGCGCCATCGGCGCTCAGAGCCCCGGCATGGTCAAGGGCAAGAACGCCTTCACGCTGATGGCCGAGCTGATGCCCCGGGAAGTCACCCTGCAAGTCAAGAAGTACTCCGACGCCATCTTTGCCGGCGCTGAGCTGCCGCCTTTGGAGCTGCAGACCCAGGCTGATCTGGACAAGAGCGGGCAGCTGCGCGACTACCATATCAACATCTCCAAGATGAGCAACGAGGCCGGCGAGCATGAGGGTTGGCTCTGCATCTTCTACGATGTCAGCGACCTGGTGCAGGCCAAACGCGACGCCGAGCAGGCCAACCAGGCCAAGTCGGACTTTCTGGCCACCGTCTCCCACGAGATCCGGACACCGATGAACGCCATCGTCGGCCTGACCCGGATGATGGAGGTCACGCCGCTGTCTGACCAGCAGCGCGGTTATCTGAACAAGATGAAGATCTCCTCCAATACCTTGCTGGACCTGATCAATGGCATCCTGGATTTCT
>JAISUQ010000083.1 GCA_031272005.1 Coriobacteriales bacterium
AGAGCAGCGTGGTGTGGGCGGCACGAGTGGCGCGGCGCTGTTCTTTATCGTAGCCGCCATCTGCGCTCTGGTGGTGCGCCCGATATTCGGGCGCTGGGCTGATGTGCGCGGCTATGTGCAGCCGGTGGTTTGCTGCTTTTTATGCCTGGGTACCGGTATGGCGGTGCTCGGCTTTACCTACAATCTACCTATGTTGGTGATTGGCGCCATCCTGCAGGGAACCGGCTACAGCGCCAGCTTCTCGCTGTTTCTGGCCCTGGCGCCGTTGAAGGTGGAGCCCAACCGCCGGGGCAGCGCCATCGCTACGGCCATGGTCGGCTTCGACCTCGGTTCGGGCCTGGCAGCCGTAGCCTCCGGGATGATTGCCGCGGCTGTTGGCTACACGGCGATCTTCCTGCTGGGAGCGCTGCTGGCCTTCTCCGCCATAGTGGTCTATCTGCTGCGCCAGCGCAACAAGCCTTGAAATGCTGATCATGTCGCCGCACCTGTAGTCATGCCGTATTCCTCCCCACAGAAACTACCGAAGAGCTGTCACAGGGGAGAATGGCTCAATTGCTGCTACCCACATAGGGGTTGACGTTGACCAGCGGGTCGAAGGCGGAGTAGACGCAGTCGGCGCCGAACAGCGCGGCGCAGGCTGTGGTGTCTGCAGCTGCGACGCCAGCGTCTTTGGGTGCCGATCACTGTTCGCGTTGGTCATTCCCTCTCCCAATCCATACCCGCCAACACCAGTATAGCCCAGATGCCGGTCATATCCCATATGCTGTGATACCATGGCTGGATACGGTTTTTCTGGAGAATAGTGGATAATAGACGAGCCCTGCAAACTGCTAAGGAGTTGCCCAACTATGCCTGAGTTGTCCAAGAACTATGAGCCTTCAACGCTGGAGTCGACGCTGTTCGAAAGCTGGCAGGCCGCCGGTTACTTCCAGCGCGATGCTGCCGGCTTTGCCGATGCGCAGCTGCCGCCCTACACCATCGTCATCCCGCCGCCCAACGTTACCGGGATGCTGCATATGGGCCATGCCCTGAACAACACCCTGCAGGACATCCTGACCCGCCGCGCCCGGATGCAGGGGCGCCCGACCCGCTGGGTGGTCGGCACCGATCATGCCGGCATCGCCACTCAGAACAAGGTGGAGCAGAAGCTGGCCGGCGAGGGCCAGACCCGCTTTGACCTCGGCCGCGAAGCCTTTGTCGAGGCCTGCTGGGACTGGCGGCGGGAATACGGCTCGACCATCATCAGCCAACTCAAGGCGATGGGTTGCTCCTGCGACTTCTCCGCCGAGCAGTTCACCATGGATCCCAACTATGCCGAGGCCATCCGCAAGGTCTTCGTCGATTGGTACCGGGCCGGGCTGGTCTATCGCGGTCTGCGGATAATCAACTGGTGCCCGCGCTGCACCACCGCCCTGGCCGATGACGAGGTGGAGCATGCCGATGTGGCCGCCCATCTCTGGCACCTGCGTTATCCGCTGGTTGAGCCGGTGGGCGGGGTGGAATACATCGTGGTGGCCACCACCCGCCCGGAGACCATGCTGGGTGACACCGGTGTGGCCGTCAACCCAGCCGACGAGCGCTATGCCGCCCTGGTGGCCGCCGGCGCCAAGGTGCGCCTGCCGCTGGTGGGGCGGGAGATTCCGATATTTGCCGACGATTACGTGGATGCCAGCTTTGGCTCCGGCGCTGTGAAGGTCACGCCGGCGCACGATCCCAATGACTTTGAGATGGGTCTGCGCCACGACCTGGAGCAGATCAACATCTTCACCGAGGAGGCCGTGGTCAACACCAACGGTGGCGCCTTTGCCGGCCAGACCCGCGAGCAGGCCCGCGAGTCGGTGCTGGCCGCGCTGGAAGAGCAGGGTTACCTGGATCACATCGAGGAGCACAACCATTCCGTGGGGCACTGTTACCGCTGCGATACCGTCATCGAACCCTGGGCCTCTGAGCAGTGGTTCGTAGCCATGCGGCAGCTGGCCGAACCGGCCATCGCCGCCGTGCGTGACGGTCGGGTGGTCTTCCATCCCAGGCGTTGGGAGAATGTCTACTTCAACTGGATGGAGAATATCCGCGACTGGTGCATCTCCCGCCAGCTGTGGTGGGGGCACCGCATCCCGGTGTATTACTGCGACAGCTGTGGCTGGAGCGACGCTGCCAGCGAGGACGTGACGGTCTGCCCGCAGTGCGGTGCTGCTGTGCGTCAGGATGAGGACGTCCTGGACACCTGGTTCTCCTCCCAACTCTGGCCCTTCGCCACCCAGGGTTGGCCCCAGGATTGTGGCGACCTCAAGGCCAATTATCCCACCCAGGTGCTCTCCACCGCCCGCGACATCATCTTCCTCTGGGTGGCGCGGATGGTGATGAGCTCGATGTACTTCCTTGATGGCCAGGTGCCCTTTGAGGACGTCATCATCCATCCTACGGTACTGGACAAGCATGGCAACATCATGAGCAAATCGCGCGGCAACGGCATCGACCCGATGGAGCTGATCCGCGACTTCGGCGCCGACGCCATGCGCTTCGGCCTGGCCATCCAGGTTACCGGAACCCAGGACATGAAGTTCGACCGGGAGAAGCTGAAGGTCTATCGCAACTTCGCCACCAAGATCTGGAACGCCGCGCGCTACGTGCTGATGAATGTGGAGGATGGCGACTGGCAGCGATACGGCAGCTCTGGCGGGCTTGGTGATACGGGGGAGAAAGTCGCCCCGCTGGCCGCCACCGATGCTGATCGCTGGATTCTCTCCCGCCTGGCCCGTCTGGTGGCTGCGCTGGAGGAGGACTTCTCCGCCTACGACTTCGGTGCCGCTGCCCGGGCGCTGTACGCCTTCTTCTGGAACGAATACTGCGACTGGTACATCGAGTTCTCCAAGGGCCAGCTGGCGCTGGGGGGGCAGGCGCGCATTGCCGCCCAGCGCAACCTGGTGTTCGTGTTGGATTGCGCCCTGCGGCTGCTGCACCCGATGATGCCCTACATCACCGAGGCTATCTGGCAGGAGCTGCCGCATGGCGACTGCCGGCCTTCCCTGATGGTCGCGGCCTGGCCCGCGCCCGCTGATTTCGCCCAGTATATCGACCCGGCCGCTGAGCAGACGGTCGATGGCCTCTGCGCGGTGGTCAGCGCCGTGCGCGCCGTCCGGGCCCGCTACGGCATCTCGCCCAAGCAGGAGCTGGACGTGGTGGTGCGCACCTCTGGGGAGGATGCCGCCGCCACCGCTGCCGCCCTGCTGGCACAGGAGCCGCAGCTGGCCGGCCTGGCCCGCACTGCCAGCTTCAACGCCGCGCCGGATGCCGCCAAGCCGGAACAATCCTCAGTGACCATTGAGCAGGGCCTGGAGATCTACATCGTGCTGGAGGGCCTGGTGGACTTCGCCGCCGAGCGCACCCGCCTGCAAAAGGAGCGCGAGAAGAAGCAGGGCGAGCTGGACAAGCTGTCCCGCAAGCTGGCCAACGAGGGCTTTTTGGCCAAGGCCGCCGTCGATGTGGTGGAGAAGGCCCGGGCCGACGCTGACGCGCTGGCATCCGAGCTGGCCCAGATCGACGAGCAATTGGCTTCGCTGTGAGCCAGCCCGAGCATCCGGCTGAGTATCAACCCGAGCAGTCGGCCGGGGGCCAGGGCGAGCAACCGGCCGAGGGCCAGGGCGAGCAGCCAGCTGAGTATCAGCAGGCACTGGAAATCCTCCATGACGCTCTGACCTTCGGTATCGACCCTTCGCTGGAGCCGATTACCCGGCTTAGCGCTGCCCTGGGCAACCCGCAGCAGCAGTATCGCTGCATACAAATTGCTGGTACAAATGGCAAATCTTCGACCTCGCGCTTTGTTGCTGCCCTGCTGCAGGCCCACGGCTTCAAAGTGGGGCTCTATACCTCCCCGGAGCTAGTGTACTATGAAGAGCGCATGGAGATTGATGGCCGTCCAGCGGGGCGTGCGGATTTTGCCCGGGCTATCCTTCGGGCGCACGACGCCTGGCAGCCGCCGCCGCCCATCACCGAATTCGAACTGCTCACCGCCGCTGCGCTCTGGTTGTTTGCGCAGCAGCAGGTGGATTGGGCGGTGCTGGAATGCGGCCTCGGTGGCCGGTGGGACGCCACCAGCGTCGTTACTCCGGAGGTAGCAGTAGTTACCGGCGTCGACCTGGATCACACCCACATCCTCGGCGACACCATCGAGCAGATTGCAGCGGAGAAGGCCGCCATCATCAAGCCCGGCGGCATCGCCGTGCTCGGGCCGGGTATTGCCCCGGCACGCCAGGTCTTCCTGCAACGCTGCGCCGAAGTGGGCGTGCAACCGCTGATGGTGGGGGAGGCCGACCTGGACGGTTTGTCGCAGAAGCTGGCCGGCAGTCGCTTCCCAGCCTATCAGCTGCCCAACATCGCCACGGCGCTGGTGGCTGCTGAGGCCGCCTTGGGCCAGCCGCTGGATACCCGGGCCGCCAAGGCAGCCTTTGCCACCGTGCGTACGCCCGGGCGCTTCGAGCTTCTCCGCACCACACCGCCGCTGCTGATTGATGCCGCCCACAATCCGCAGTCGGCCCAGGTGCTGGCCGAGGCCCTGTTGGCGCCCAACTGCCCGCTGCCGTTGGACACCCTGCTGCTGGCGGTGCTGGCCGACAAGGACGCCACTGGCATCATCGCCGCCCTGGCGCCGCTCTTCAAGCATCTGGCCGTGACCCAAACCGCCTCGCCCCGTGCCATCCCGGCTGCCGAGCTGGCCACGCTGGTCGCCAACACCTGCGGCCGTGAACCCGAAGTCTTCGCCAATGTAGCCGCCGCCCTGACCACCCTCACCGCCCGCCAGTCCCCCACAGTAGCCACCGGCTCCATAACCCTGGCTGGTGCAGCGTCTGCGCACGTCTGCGCACTTTACGCCCCATAATGTTTTACTTCTGGTAAAATAGTCAAGTTTGTGGGATAAACTTACCAGGGAAGCAAAGGACGCCTGATGTCTGAACAGATTGTCGATATTCTCCAGCAGCTGATTAGCCCGGAGGTCAAAGCCTTTTTAATGGGCATTGTGGCCATCATCGCCATCTTCTACCTGATCTCCATCATCTGGGTCATCCGCGACTCCTACCTGCGCGGGGCCAACCCCATCATCTGGGGCATCATCGCCTTGATCCCCTTCGTCGGCGCTTTTGCCTATTCGATGTTGCGGCCGCCGATGCTGCTCTCCGACCGCGATGAGCAGGACCTGGATTTCACGCTCAAACAGCGTGAACTGATGAAATATGGAGAATGCGGGAAGTGCGGGTACCCGGTGGAGCGGGAATACCTGATGTGCCCCCGCTGCGGTACACAACTCAAGAACGAGTGTCGCAGCTGCGGCAAGGCGCTCAATCCCGACTGGAAGGTCTGCCCGTACTGCTGCACGCCGGTGCGGTAGGGCAGGCCTGGATAGACCGCGAATCGTAGACCACAAATCGCAAACCGCAATTCGTAAATCGAGGGCATGATGAATGTTGAACTCCCAGATGGCTCCGTCAAGGAGCTGGCTGACAATTCCACGGTAGCCGACCTGGCCGCCTCCATCGGCGCCGGTCTGGCCAAGGCCGCTCTGGCCGGCAAGGTCAACGGCCAGCTGGTGGACCTCTCCACCCCGCTGGCCGATGGCGATGTGACGGAGATAATCACCAACCGCTCGCCGGAGGCTTTGGACATCCTGCGCCACTCCGCTGCCCATATCATGGCCGAAGCCATCCTGGAGCTGCATCCGGATGCCCAGTTCGGCATTGGGCCGGCCATCGAGGACGGCTTCTACTACGACATTGAGATCGGCCGGCCGCTGACGCCGGAGGATATGGCGGCCTTCGAAGCCCGGATGGCCGAGATCGTCTCCGCTGCTCAACCCTTCTCGCGCCGCGAGGTCAGCACTGCTGAAGCCTGCGAGCTGTTCGCCAACCAGCCGCTGAAGCTGGAGCTGATTGACGAGCTGCCCTCCGATGCCGTGATTTCGGCCTATACCCAGGGCAGCTTCACGGATCTCTGCCGTGGGCCGCACATCCCAGATACTAGCAAGCTAGTGGCATTCAAGCTGACCAAGCTGGCCGGCGCCTACTGGCGTGGCGACAGCGACCGCCAGATGCTCCAGCGCGTCTACGGCACTGCCTGGTTCTCACAAAAGGACCTCGATGCCTACCTCACCCGCATCGAAGAGGCCGAGAAGCGCGACCACCGCAAGCTGGGACGCGAGCTGGGCATCTACATGATGGACGAGAAGGCCGGTGTGGGCTTGCCGCTGTATCTGCCGGCCGGTGCGCGCATCATCCGCACGCTGCAGGAATGGCTGCGCCGCGACCTCTATGCCCGCGGCTATGATGAGGTCATCACCCCGCATATCTACAACGCCGAGGTTTGGAAGACCAGCGGGCATTATTATTTTTACAAGGATAATATGTACTTCTTTAACGTCGACGAGTCTGAAGCCAAGGACATGAGCAAGCTCTCAGAGTACGGCGTCAAACCGATGAACTGCCCGGGGCACGTGATGCTCTATGCCAACGAGCTGCGCTCCTATCGCGACTTGCCGCTGCGCTACTTCGAGTTTGGTACCGTCTATCGTCACGAGATGAGCGGTGTGGTGCATGGCCTGCTCAGGGCGCGCGGCTTCACCCAGGACGACGCCCACATCTTCTGCCGCACCGACCAGCTGCAAGATGAGATCGTCGCCATCCTCGATCTGGTCGACCACATCATGACCACCTTCGACTTCTCCTATACCGCCGAGATCTCCACCCGCCCGGAGAAGTCCATCGGTGATGACGAGAAGTGGCAGATTGCCACCGACACCCTCAAGGCAGCCTGTGCCGTCCACGGGTTGGATTACGAGATCAACGAGGGCGACGGCGCTTTCTACGGGCCGAAGATCGACATCAAGGTCAAGGACGCCATCGGGCGTACCTGGCAATGTTCGACAATCCAGGTCGACTTCAACTTCCCCGAGCGCTTCGACCTCACCTACCGCACGGCAGATAACTCCGAGGAGCAGCCCTGGATGCTGCACCGGGCCATTTTCGGCTCCATCGAGCGTTTCTTGGGGATACTGATTGAGCACTACGCCGGCGCCCTGCCGCTGTGGCTGGCACCGGTGCAGGCGGCAGTGATCCCCATTGCCGATCGCCACAACGATTACGCCTTTGCGGTTTGTCGGGAGTTGCAGGCCGCCGGCGGCCGGGTGGAGGTCTATGAC
>JAISUQ010000092.1 GCA_031272005.1 Coriobacteriales bacterium
TACACTTATAAGGACATCTCGGCCTCCATCTCGTCGGGCAGCAATGCCTTTGAGATAACGGTCTTTCCGGCCAGTTCGGTCGATACCAGTGGCAAGACCTCGGTCAGCGTGCGCCCCAAGACCGGTCTGCTCGGTGGCACCTACGGTGGCACCCTGCATATCGATTACACCGAAACCGTCTCCTTCAACCTCTGGGGCCACGAGACCAGCGGTGACACCGCCAAATCCGCCAATATCTCGCTGTCCTTTACCGTCAACAAGCGCAATCAATCGGCGCTGACCATCTCCGGCGCTCTGCCGACCAGCTATGGCTCCAGTGCCGAGATCACTGTTGGCGGCGGCGATGGCTCCGGCGCTGTGTCTTTGCGCAGCAGCAACAGCGCCGTGGCCCAGGTCAGCGGCTCGGCGCCAAAATACACGGTCAAGATCCTCAGCGGTACCGGCAGCTACACCCTGACCGCCAACAAGGATGGCGACGGCACATTCAATGCGGCGACAGCTGTGTCGCGCTCGGCCACGGCGACCAAAATCGACCAACCCAATGCCGTGACCATGACCGGCGTCCCGCCCACCAGCTATCGGGCCAGCGCCGAGATCGTGGTCAGCGGCGGCAACGGCACTGGCTCCTTGACCCTGCGCAGCTCCAATGACTCGGTGGTTTCGGTCAAAGCTGTCACGGGTCAGCCTGGGCACTGGACGGTTACCGTACTCGTGGCCAACAGCAGCTATCAACTCACCTATGGCCGCGACGGTGATAACAACTACAATGCTCGCACGGCTGCGACGGTCAGCTTCCCGACCGTCAAGACCACACCACAGCTAAGTGTCAACCCCAGCACTGCTGCCGTGACCTACGGCACGAAGCTGGCCGACATGCCGCTGACGGGCAAAGCCGTCGACCCCAACAGCTCGCAGGAGCTGGCCGGCACCTTCATCTGGGAGGAACCCGATACGCGCCCTGTTGTCGGCAACAGCGGCTACCGGGTCTACTTCCAGCCTCTGGACGTTGGCTACAACCGGGTGGAGGGCATCGTCGTCACGCCGGTGGTCGGTCAGGCTACACCACAGCTGAAGACGGCACCTAAGCCAGGCGATATCACCTACGGTCAGACCCTGGCTGCGTCAACACTGGCGGCTGGCAGCGGCCAGGCGGTCAACCCAGTGGATAACAGCCTGCTCGTCAGCGGCAATTTCTCCTGGGATGATGACACGGTGGTGCTCAGCGTCAAGGGCACAGACAGCAATGGTGGCGATGGCCGCCAGGCTGTGCTGTTCAGCACCGGCGACCCTAACTATCAGGACTCAACGCTAATCGTCTGGCTGCGGCCCAAGGTGGCCAAGGCCAATGTCAAGGTGCAAAGCTGGCCCAGCACCTCTGGCGACTTCACCTATGGCGTGCAGCTCAGCAGCATCGCTTTGGACAATGGCCAGTTGGTCTCGGCCCTGGCGGGGTCGCAGGGTACGCCACCGTCTGGTGAGTTCTATTGGAAGACTGCCAACACTTATCCCACCGTGGCCAACAGTGGATCTGGCAGCAGCGGATATACCGTGGCCATCCGGCTGGATGAGGCGACCAAAGCCAACTACAACGAGATTGCCGAGACCCATCTGGTCTCAGTGCCCAAACTCAACCCGCGCCAGCTGGTGGGCAGTTGGCAGGCGCAGGACAAGGTCTATGACGGGCAGACCAAAGCCACAGTCAGCTTCATTCCCGCCAGCAGCGGTGACGGCTCTCTGGTGCCTGGTGATACCACGGGCAGTGTGTTGGGCGCCTGCACGGCCAACTTCGCGGTGTCTGCCGGCGGGCGCTACATCCCAGATGCCACCGCTGGCGAAGACAAGCCGGTGGCCATCACCGACCTGAAGTTGCTTGGCGCCGTGCCCAACTATTCGTTACCAGCCGACCTGGCCGCCTATCTCGATGATCCGGATAATGCCGCGCCTGCTCTGGCCACCGCCAGCATCAGTAAAGCCGACGGTGGTCAGTCCAGGGCATTGTTGGTCAAGGTGGCTGCCAACAGGCCGGCGCAGGATTATCCGCGCGACCTCAACGATTACATCCCCAACGCCGCCGGCAGCCCGGGCGTGGTCTCCTACCAGGTCTCCAGCCCGTCCGACCCCGATGACATCATCGGCACACCGGCCATGAACGCCGCCATAGTCCGTCCTGGCCTGGACGATGGTTTTGTGGCCAGCTCTGGCATCCTCAAGGTGCCAGCCAATGAGGTGGCCTGGGACAGCCCGCATGCCGATGCCACCTTCGTGGTGACCATCCGCAGCGATAATTACACCGACGTTGTGATTGATGTGACGGTGCACGTCTATCCGCTCATCGATGCCCAGCTTTGGATTGCCTCGGCGCCAGACAAGGTCTACGACGGCATTGCCTATCGCCTGGCGGTTGCCGACTCGACCATTCAGGTGCCGGAGGGCTACGACGGCCCGGCCGACATCAGCACCGGCAAGGTGCCGGCGGGCAGCATCGAGTATTGGTATCAGGGTTTCGGCAACCCTCTGGAGGGCGGCACGAACTACGGGCCGACCACCACGCCACCCACCGATGCTGGCGAGTACAAGGTTTGGGCTGTGGCGACCGGCGACTATACCGGCACTTCCAGCGAGGACTACTTCCGCATCAGCGCACGGGCGATCATCGTCACGGCACCCAGCCTGGCGGTGGAGTTAGGCGGAGTGCTGCCAGCCTTGAACAGCGGCCAATATCTGGTCACCTACACCGGCATAGCGGCTGCCGACAAGGACACAGAGCTGTTCGCCAGGCAAGCGGTGGCAGCCTATGACTCACAGGCCGACTCCACAGTCGAAGGCTATTATACTATTGGATTTACCGAGAATGACGGCTGCCAGGCCGAACTCAAACCGGAGTGGCAGCTTAATTACGAGTTGCAGCATATGGATGGCGTGCTGACCGTGGGCAGTCCTTCCGGCGGCGACGATTCCAGCAAGATTCCCGTGCGTTTCTCCGCCAGCCAAATCGGCGGTGAGGCTGGGGTCATCACCAGTAAAGCCATCCATATGGAGTTCAGCCTGGATGCCAGCGCGGAAGCGGACGCCTCGCTGGAACTGTTGCAGCTGCCGGCCGGCTCTGTGCGCTTCAGCGGCACTGGCGTGGTCTATGGCGGCGGTCTGCACGAGACGGACGGCGCCGCCAGCGGCGGCAGTTGGGAGAGCCTGGTCACTGGCGAGTTCGGCGACGGTGAGATTGCCATGGTCAACATCCAACTCCCTGCCGACAGCCCGTATCGTATCCTGGACAGCAACGTCGAGGTGAAGCTGTACCGTGATGACAAGCCGCCAGCGGTTCAGGTGGCCTATAAGAGCAGACCTTTCATGGATTTCCTCAACTCCGTGAGCTTCGGGCTGTTCTTCCAAAACACCGCCCAGGTGATAATCAGCGCTACCGATGAAGGCAGCGATGTGGAAATCGAGTACAATCTGCAAACCGGTGCGCCATCAAGCTCTGAACCGGCCAACGGTTGGCTGCAGTATACAGGCCCCTTCTCCGTCAACGGCAATGCCAAATTCACGTTGTGGGCACGGGTCACCGATGCGGAAGGCAACAAGGCTGTCAGCAAGGATGGCATCGTAATCTATACCGATGTGTCGACTCACGGTGCCTCGGCCACCACGCAACGCTTCTCGGATGCCGATGTCATGACCACAGCCATTAGGATGAACGGCAATACTGCGGTGCGGCTGGTCAACTTAAGCGACGGCGGTGCCGAGGTGTTGCCGGCTTCGGCCTGGTCGGCTGTCTATGGCCATGAGGACGGCGACCATATCCTGCTCAAAGGCGTTTGGTTGCGCACCCTGCCGCAGGGAAACTATACCTTGCAAGTCGAATATTCCCCTGCTGGCGTCGCCTACCAGGCCGATATGCGCACCGGCAGCGACCTGAACGAGGCGCCTTCCACCACCACCATCTCTTTGCACGTCACGGCGCTGGATCAAGATCAGCTGCAGCTGATCGGCCTGCCGGATGAGCGCAGCTATACCTATGGCGTCGATACCGGCTTTAAGGTCGCCGCAGTGGGCGGCAGCGGTACCGGCAGTGTCCTCTACGAGATAATCGCGGAGTCCGAACCGGGACAGGTGGCTTCCATCGATGCCGCCACCGGCGAGGTGAAGTTGCTCAAACCGGGCACCTTTGAGATCCGGGCGACCAAGGCCGCCGACTCTGACTATCTCGCCGCCAGTTGCGAGAGCGGGGTTATCACCTTCAACAGGGCCACCCCGGCTGTGGCGGTGACAGCCAACGCCAACCGCCCCAGCACCAGCGGCGCTGGCAGCAACAGCGAGGAGAGCCAGACTGCCGTGGAGCGCGGCCAGCTCTATCTCACTGCTACTGTCAGCGGTGTGGCGGGCAATACCCCGCGCGGCAGCGTGGACTTTTTGCGCTATCCAGTCGATGGCCAAGACGACCAGACCGAGCTGATCCAAGCCGGTCTGCAACTGGATGACGATGGCTACGTTTGCTTCGAGCTGAGCATCGCCGTCAGTGGCCTGGACTTCAGTCAGGAGTACATCTATGTGGCTGATTACACGCCCACACCGGCTTCCTCCGGGTTTAACAACCCCACCTTCGCCGATCAGGGTACTGATGCCTGGTATCTCAGCACCAGCGGTGAATCTGCTGCTTACCAAATCAACCGTCGCGACCAGGCGCCTCTGGAGTTCATCGGCGCCTTGCTCAACGACCAGGATGCTGCCGCCACTGCTATCGAATTGGTCTATGGCGGCGGCCTGTTGGATTCTGGCAAGACGGCCATGCTGCATGTCGAGGGCGGCTCGATTGACGGTGAGGTGACCTGGCATCTGGTACAGGCACCGGCCAACGTCACCCTGTCGGCAGACGGCGCACTGACCTTGGCAGCACCGGGCAATGTCATCGTCAGCGCCACCATGGCCGGTGATGCGCAGTACAATCCCGTCAGCGGCACCTTCTCCGTCCAGATTGGCAAGGCCAAACCGCTTTCGGCCGGCGTTTCGGGAACGCCGGTCGTCTACGGCCAGCGCCTGGTGCAATCCACGCCTACCGGCACGATAGCCGGCGTGGACGGCGCTGCTTTGGCTGGCGAGTGGTACTGGCGGCAGCCGACAGTGATGCCCGATATCGACGATGCTGCGCCATCGGTGCCGCTGACCTACGAAGCGGTCTTCTTGCCAACCTTATCCAACTATTACCAGTCGGCGACCTTCGAGTTGCCGGTAGCGGTGCAGCCGGCCAAACCGATAGTCAACCGTGAGCCGCAGGCCAGTTCAATCCAGCCAGGGCAGACCCTGGCTGATTCCAAGATTATCGATCAGGGTCAGGTGACCTTCCTGATGGGCTCGACCTTCGTTACGGTGCCCGGTGGCTGGAGCTGGGATGCACTGGCTGATCAAACGGCACCATACAACACCGAAGGCAGCTTCAGTGCTCCGGCCGTCTTCACTCCCGCCGACCCTTATCGCTTCGAATCCGCCAGCGGCTCAGCCAGCTTTACGGTCAGCCGCAACCAGCTGGTGGTGGCCTCTGCGCCCAGCGTCAACTATCTGCGTGGCGCCGGCCTGGACCCCGCAGCCCCCAATCCCGGTGAGATCTCCTACGGCAAGTATCTGATCTCCTGGTTGGCTCTGGAGGACGGCAAGGTCTATCTGTCCGATGATGTTGGTCAAAGCGACGTGCCCGGCAGTTGGAGCTTCACCGATGACCAGCGCCGGGCCGACGAGGTAGGCCTGATGGCTGGAGTGCCGGTGGTCTTCACCCCGGATGACGCCAGCATACCGGCCGCCTATGCGGTGGTGGATGTGCAGGTAGGCAAGGCGGCTTTGCGCCTGGTTCATTTGGCGCCGGCTCGGGACATCGTCTATGGGCAGACGCTGGACGAGATGGAAGCCCAGACTAACTTCCTGGCTTCCGACGGCTGGCAATTCTCCGGCGCCTTTGGCGAGACCGTCTTAGGCGAGCTGCAATGGCAAAACGGCAGCGCCAGGCCTACTGATGATGGCGCCCTGTACTTCAGCAATGATGCGACCTTCTACCCCCATGCCGGCAGCCAGCAGGCCGATAACTGGGCTGAGCGCTATGTCGTAATGACCTTTGGCCTGGAATTGCACGTCAAACCAAGCCGCTGGGCAGAACTGCTGGCCGCCCAATCCGAACTGGAGTATTGGTTGCACTATATCCGCCTGGGCGATAATCCAGCCGTCAGCCATGAGGAGAACTATACGGCCTACTCCCTGCAATACGCCGATGCCGCGTTGAGCGTCTCCCAGCGTCTGACCGCATCGCCGGATACGGCCACCGAACGGATGACCAATGCCGTTTTATACACTCTGGAGAAGTCGCTGCAATCGCTGGTCCATGACCACCCGTTGTTGTCCCTGTCGTTGAGCAAGGGTTCTTCGGGTATCGTCACGGCTACCGGTACCCAGGTCAAGGTGACTATCAAAGGTTGCTTCTACGACGTCGATGATGTGTCATTCGACGGCCTGGACGTCTACGCTGGTGCCGGCACAGCTACCGGCGACACCGAGCTGATGTTGGCTGGCCGAAAAATCGGTCAGATCAGCGAGGGCGGTACGGTGGTGACCTTTGATGCGGCCTACGTCGATACTTTGAGCGAAGGTTGGCACACCCTGGAGGTCTACTTCAAAGATGAGCATAGCCGGGGCACCGGCCAGGCCAGCTTCAAGGTTGACTGGCCCGATCCGTCCGGCGGCGGTGGCGGCGGCGGCACCCCCAACAATCCCGGCAATGTCGATGTTGAGGCTCCCCAGGCCGGCAGCGGTAGCGATGATGGCAATACGGTCAAGGAAACCGTATGGACCAGCACCGATGACGGCAGTTTGATTGCCAATGTCGTTGCTGCCCACAATGACCAGGGATTCTGGCTCAACCTGCTGCACTGGCTGATCAGCCTGTGGTGGCTGTTCCTGCTGCTGCTGTTGGCGAGCATCCTGATCTGGTGGCTGCTGGTACTCTGGAAACGCCGCAAGAAAGACGATGATGAGGAAAGGCGGCACCGGAGGCTGCAGGCATAGACTATAATTACCGCATGGAGCAAACCGTGCGGAAAACCTTCGTCACCACCATGCCCGATCAGGCCGGCGCCTTCCTCAAGGCTGCCCGCCTGATTGCCCGCCAGGGCGCCAATATCACCCGGGTCAGCTACAACAAGGCTATCGACGCCCATATGCTGTTCATCGATGTGGCAGGGGAGGCAGCAGCGGTACAGGAGGCCGAAGAGCTGCTGGCCGCCATCGGCTACATCAGCGATGAAGCGGCGCCAGAGGTAGTGCTGCTGGAGTTTGAGTTGGCCGATAAGCCCGGTGCCGTGGTACCGGTGCTGGAGCTGATTGAGCGCTACAACTTCAACATCTCCTACATCGACAGCAGCGAGGACGACGGTGTTTCACAGGCCTTCAGAATGGGGCTGTACTCCGGCACAGCAGGAGAGATTGAGGACTTCCTGGTGACCGCCCGGCAGCTCTGTCCGGTGCGGGTGGTGGAATATGACCCCAGCGAGCAGCCTTTGGATAACACGGTCTTCTACCGGGCTTTCGCCAAGCACGTTTCGACCCTGTTGGACTTGGATATAAGCCAACATTCTAGCTTGATAGCTTATGCCAACCAGCTGATGCAGATGCTGGCCAGCCGGGGCGAGCAGGCCAGGTTGCCCTTTGAGCGCATCGGCCAGTTTGCCGAGAAGCTGGCCGCCGGGCGGGGTGGGGGTTATATGCCGCGAGTCAGCCGGCGATTGTTGGATGGCGGCTTTGCCCTGGTTCTGATTGAGCCGCCCTGTGGTTCTAACACCTACGTGCTGGAGCATACTGATAGTGGCGAGTTATTGCTGGTAGATGGCGGTTTCGCTTATCTGGTAGGCGAGCAGCTGGCAGTGTTGGAGGAGGAGTTTCCGGGCTTCGCTCAGCGCAGCAAGACCCTCTATCTCACTCACTCCGATGCCGACCATTGCGGCCTGGTGGAGCAGGCCGAGCAGATTCTGGCTTCCGAGCTGGCCTGCGCCGACTTCGCCAACGAGCGGGTCGGCCTGCCCAACAGCCGCGAGCAGAAGCCCGAGCATGCCCCCTACATCCGCATCTCCAAGCTGCTTTGTGGATATGTCACGCCTGCTGCGGCGAAGCTGAAGCCAGCAGTGGGGGGCAGCGAATGGCAGGGCTTGCGCTTCATCTGGCACCCGGGGCTGGGTGGCCACTCCACTGGTGACGTCGTCATCGAATGCCCGCAGTTGGGGCTGGTCTTCTCCGGCGACCTTTTTGTCAACGTCAACGGCTTCACCAAGCCTCAGGCCGATTTCAACCTGCTGGCTCCCTATCTGATGACCAGCGTGAATATGGACTCCGCATTAGCCTCCGAGGAGCGCCGCCAACTCCTGGCCGCCTACCAGGGCTACACCCTCTGCCCCGGCCACGGCCTGTGGTTGGAACAGTAAGGCGGCTCAACCCAGT
This sequence comes from Coriobacteriales bacterium, assembly GCA_031272005.1. Taxonomy (GTDB): domain Bacteria; phylum Actinomycetota; class Coriobacteriia; order Coriobacteriales; family UBA8131; genus JAISUQ01. The sequence continues at coordinate 8,470 of JAISUQ010000092.1, forward strand.
TGTAGCCGGCTGCGCAGGGGCGCAAGGGCTATTGGCGATTGCGCGTATCGTGGCGGATGTCGTCCTTTGACCGCGCAGGTTTGGCGTTTCTCTGCCCGCACCACAGAGCGATCTCGGTAATCAGCTCCACGGGCAGCGGCCGATTATAAGGGAGACGAATGCCGCCCTTGGTAGTCTCGTAGCCTCGAAGCTTATCGGCAAAGACAGTTGTGGCCTCGCCGCCGGGGAACAGCCCCGCCCATTTGGCGAAAGCGGCGAAGTGAATCAGGTTGCGACCCTGCCAGAAGGTCGGCATCCGATAGCTGATTCTTTCCTTGGCATCAGGCAGTGCCGCCTTGAGGATGGCGTAAATCTCCCGCAACCGCGGTTGCACCGCCTCGTCCTGCCCACAGATATATTCCTCAATGGTGGTAGCCCCGCTATCACAGAAGTGATGCCGCGGCTCACTGGAAAACCCCCGATGGCATTTTGGGCAAATCCACATGGTAAGATTATAAGGGTCTTGTAGGTATCTGCGCCCCCAAACGTCATGCTTGCCGTATGCTGGCGAGTAGTTATTGAGTAGAATTTTGTGAAGGCAACAGCTAAGGCAACAGCAGCAAATAATGAGCCGAGACAATTGCGCAGGGCAAGGAGAGAGGCAACTGCTTTCTGAGTTGCACAGTAACCTCCACTCAGCATAAAATTTCCCTTAAACTCGCGTTAATCGTACATAATATGTGTTAATCTTACACATATTACGTACTTTACTGAACATGAAGTTACATTGGAGGTGCCATGCAGAGATTGCTGCTCAATGATTTGATAGCATGGAAGTCCAGCCGCAACAGGAAACCCTTGTTACTCTATGGTGCAAGGCAGACCGGTAAGAGTTGGCTGCTGTCTGAGTTTGGCCGTTCCAATTATGAGAAGACTGCTGCGGTTGATTTGACTGAAAGTGAACGGATGCGTCAGCTGTTTGCCCAGGACTATGATACGGATCGTATCATCGCTGGCATCAAGACCGAAACAGGCGTGGACATTACGCCTGGGGATACGCTGGTTATCATCGATGAAATCCAGGAATCCCCCCGCGCTATTACTGCATTGAAATACCTTTACGAAAAAGCCGGCAATTATCATATTGCTGCTGCGGGCTCTTTGATGGGCTTGGCTTTGCATGAAGGAAGCGCGTTTCCGGTGGGCAAGGTAGACACATTGACGCTGCACCCGCTGAGTTTCCTCGAATTCTTAACAGCCTGTGGTGCAGAGATGCTGGCAACACAGATTGCCATGCTGGATTTTACCAACCTGGAACCGGTTTTCGCAGAAAAGCTGGCCAGCTTGCTACGTGAGTACCTATATGTTGGCGGTATGCCTGAAGTAGTTGCCGATTTCGCAAAGCACCGCGATTGTGCCGAAGCCAGGAGACTCCAACGCGGAATTTTGAATACATACGACCAGGATTTCTCCAAGCATGCCCCTCTGCGAATTCTGGAGCGCATTCGCCTGGCATGGGCCTCGATTCCGGCCCAACTGGCCAAAGAGAATCGGAAGTTTGTTTACGGTTATGTACGCGAGGGCGCAAGAGGGCGAGACTTTGAGGAGTCAATCCAATGGCTTGTTGATTATGGGGTTGCCGATAAGGTATGCCGTGTCTCGGCAATCAAACAGCCGTTGGCCGGTTATGAGGAATTGGAGCACTTCAAACTCTTTACTCTGGATGTTGGATTAACATCGGCTCTGGCCAATCTGGATGCCAAAGTCATCCTGGAAGGCTCCAGCATCTTCACTGAATTCAAGGGTGCTCTGACCGAACAGTACGTACAACAGCAATTGAGAGCTGTAGGCCTGAGGCAATTCTATTGGTCTCCAGATTCTCGCGCCGAGGTTGACCTGGTTACTCAGATAGATGCGCAGGTCTTGCCTATCGAAGTCAAGGCGACTGAGAATCTCCGTTCAAAAAGCCTGAAAGTCGCCACAGAGAAGTATAAATTGCCCAAAGCAATGCGCACTTCCCTGTCGGCATATCGAGAGCAGGATTGGCTGATAAACATCCCACTCTGGGCAATTGGCGCATTGCCCGATATTGCAGCACTTTGACAGAGTGACAGTAGACATTATTCGGTGTAATCTGCTTGCCTTATAACCTCCACTTGCTGGTTGAGTTTATTAATAACTACGTCCACGCCATCGCCCAAAACGACCGCATCGCAGCTGATACAATAGGAGAGACTATTTTCCACAGTTCAAAGAGGAAGGCTCAATGACATTTGCAGATCTGATAGCAAGTTCGATATATCGCTCACTTCAAACTGACAAGACTGACAGTCAGGACTACATCAGTATTCTCAATCAGAGAATAGAGGAAATATGGCATTTCGAGTAAAGCGGTTGGCAAAGCGAAACCGACCCTAGTCTGCCTGTCGCAGACAGGAACACCAGACGGTGCCCTTTTGGGTCGGCTTCTGTCAAAGGTATAAGTACCAAATTTTTCAGGTGCCACGCAACGGAGAATTCTCCTGGTTACCGCTCTGTTGCTTCAGTTGCTTTCAGTGGTCATCTATTCTATTGCCTCCGCCACCACCTCTTCCACCATCTCGCGCGTGATGCTGTAGTCGTCCAGTACGTGTAGCAGATACAACACATCGCGCGAACACTCGTCCTCAATCGCCTTGCGTATCTTGTTGCGCCGGTATTGTCGGGCACTCTTGGCGTTCTCCTGGCAGTATGTGGAGCAGTAGACCTTGCAGTCAGCCGCTAATGCGGCTTTGAGATTGAAGTGGTGGGCCGTCGGGGACTCGAACCCCGGACCTTGGGATTAAGAGTCCCCTGCTCTACCAACTAAGCTAACGGCCCAGACTTGCGACATTATTGTGTTTTCATGTCCCCACGCGGGGAACCAATTGCTAACAGCGACGCATAATTATAACCAAACTTTGCTCGCTGTGGGCGAGAAAAACCGTTGGGGTGGGTAATCGGACTTGAACCGACGACCTCCAGGGCCACAACCTGGCACTCTAACCGACTGAGCTATACCCACCATGACACGCGAAAAGGTATTGTACCATGATTTTGCCTTTATGTTGAGGAATATGGCATTCTGATATCTGACAACAGTTGGCAAGAAGATTATGAGAAGGGACAGATATGGCTAGGTCGGCAAAAGGAGAGCGCCACTTTGGCGAAGGTATGGCTGATTTGCGAGCAGAGATGACTCGCTTCGCCGAGGCCAACGGGCATCCGCTGTCTGAAGCGCATCAGATAGTCTGTGCTGTTTGCGGCAGTTCGTTGTTCAAGTTGGAGACAGACGCAGCTGGTAACGGAGTGGCAGCCCGCTGTTTGAGTTGCCCGAAGTACATCTACATTCAGGGCTCACAATCGCGGCTGGTCGGCGATTTAGAGGAATGCCTCTGTGATTGTGGCAATAATGAGCTTCAGGTGATGATGGGCACATCCTGCCAGCCAGACAGCTCAAGAGCCGAGTGGGTCTATGTGGGCGGTTATTGTCCAAGTTGCGGCATGGTTGCTACCTATGTGGACTGGGGACTCTGAGGACTCAGATACCAGCGGGGAATTGAATTATCCGGCGTTTTCCAGTAGAGTTTAGCAGTTACGGTTGTAAGCGGCAGTAGTTCAATTGGTAGAGCCTCAGCCTTCCAAGCTGATTGTTGCGGGTTCGAGTCCCGTCTGCCGCTCCAGTTACGGGCGGGCACCCGCGTGGTGCTCGCCCGTAACTGCGTTCGGCAGACAAAAGCCCCTGTTGGGGCTTTATTACTGGCTTTGATGCCGCCATCATCTCCAACGCCCTGCACGTCATGCCCCACTGGTCGCTGTCATACTCTTCAAGCTCCCCTGGCGACTCGACTTCTCGGATCAGGTGCGCAGTATAAACCTGATACCTCTGATGGGGTCATTCGATATGGACGGTGTGCTCCTCTTAAGCGAGATAGCCTCAAACGTGATTGCCTTCATTCCTTTGGGCATATACACCTGCCTGCTGAAAGAAGAGTGGGGCTTGTCCAAAAAGCTGCTGGCTGGCGTCTGCGTCTCTACAGCCTTTGAGCTTATCCAATTCGCCTTTGCTTTAGGTATTTGCGATATAACCGATGTACTGAGCAATACGCTCGGTACGTACGTAGGTGTTGCAGTATCCCGGATGTCGTCCATGCTGCTACAGCACAGGGCTACCTTGGCGGCAAACGCCGCCGCCTTGCTCCTTACAGTTTATACGGTACTGCGGTTTGCCTATCTCTTCTATCTCGGCAACTTCGTAATGAGGCATTTAAGTTGACCCATAGTTGCCTCTGTGTCCATTTGTGGCTACGTATGCCGCCCTGCTTGGTTGAGCGGGGCGGTTTGTTTTGGGGGCGTTTGGAGCTACCGTTGCCAGGAATCCAGGGGCTTGGTGGTCATGTGGTCGTAGAGCTTGCCTTTGGGCCATTTGTTGACGAAGGGCACCAGGCTGGAGCCGTAGCGCAGCAGGCTGCTGTTCAGCCTATCGGTCTTCAGACAAATGCCAACAAATCGGCATCTCCTCAGATAAATGCGAGGGATAGGCAGAGAAGATGCGCGCGGCCGGGCTTAGGCTGGAGCCATTAGCGTTGCCCCAGGGGCACGGTACGCCTTGCCTTTTGCGCCCAGGCGGTCCCCGCTGGCACTTCTTGTTCAGGCTCAGCTAAGCTGCTCCAGTGCCTGTTCGATGTCTGCGATGATGTCCTCTGCATTCTCGATGCCTACGGACAGGCGAATCAAATCCGGCCCTACTCCGGCCTCCTCCAGCTGTTCGTCTGTCATCTGTCGGTGGGTGGTCCCGGCGGGGTGCAGTACGCAGGTCTTGGCATCTGCCACGTGGGTGGCAATGGCGCAGAGCTTCAGGTTGTCCATGAACTTGGATGCATTGTCCCGCCCGCCGCAGATGCCAAAGGAGATGACCCCGCAGGTGCCGTTGGGCATGTATTTGCGGGCCAGCTCGTGATAGGGGTTATCGGGCAATCCGGGGTAGCTGACCCAGGTGACGTTCGCGCTTTGGGTCAGGAACTCCGCCACAGCCTGGGCATTCTCGCAGTGCCGTTTCATACGCAGCGCCAAAGTCTCCAGATGGGTGGCCAGCATGAAGGAGTTCATGGGTGCCGGCGTCGCACCCAGATCCCGCATCAGCTGCACAACCGCCTTGGTGATGTACGCGCCCTTGCCAAAGTCCCGGGTGTAGATGACGCCATGATAGGAGTCATCCGGGGCAGTCAGGGACGGGTATTTATCGGCATGGGCCTGCCAGTCGAAGTTGCCGCTGTCGACGATGGCGCCGCCAACGCAGGTGGCGTGCCCGTCCATGTATTTCGTGGTGGAATGGGTGACGATGTCCACGCCGAACTCGAAGGGTCGGCAATTGACCGGTGTGGGAAAGGTATTGTCTACGATCAGCGGCACGCCGTGGGTGCGCGCGGCAGCAGCGAACTTCTCGAAATCCAGTACAATCATGGCGGGATTGGCCAGGCTTTCGGCGAACAGGGCCTTGGTGTTCGGCTGAAACGCGGCGTCCAGTTCGGCGGCGCTGGCATCCGGGTGCACGAAGGTACAGCTGATGCCCATACGCTTCATGGTTACGGCAATCAGATTGTATGTGCCCCCATAGATTGCCGACGAGGACACGATATGGTCGCCTGCGGAGCAGATGTTGAACAGGGCGAAGAAGCTCGCGGCCTGCCCGGAAGCAGTGAGCATGGCCGCCGCGCCGCCCTCCAGTTCGCAGATCTTGGCAGCAGCCAGATCGTTGGTGGGGTTTTGCAGACGAGTATAGAAATACCCCGCCTCCGACAAGTCGAACAAGCGAGCCATCTGGGCGCTGGACAGATATTTGAAGGTGGTGCTTTGGATTATGGGCATGCAGCGCGGCTCACCGTTTTCGGGCTGATACCCGCTTTGAACACAAGTCGTATCGATATTCCGGGTGGTAGGCAATTCTCCTCCTTTGTGTATAGCGCGTTGTGGACAAGGCTTCTCAGTAGCCCGGCGAGATCGCTTCGGCCTGAGGCCTTATCGAGCATTTTATCTCATATGCCTGCAGAGCGGGCAGCTGTTGGCGCCAGGTCTTGCGGAGATGGGCGTGCCAGATGGTCTCGCCGATGGCCAGGGCTTTGAAGATGCCCCGGGAGTGGAGCAAAGAGTGCCCAAGCCGGCGCAGAGAGTAGGCCTTGCGGCTGGCGGCAATCATCTCCTGTTGCAGTTGGGCTGGCGTCATGTTGGCTGGCCAGTGGACCACGTTGCCGTTGTAGAGGTCCCAATCCTGGTGCAGCAGACGCTCCTTGTTCTGCTCATAGACCGGGGTGCCGGGGACGAAGAACATCGACTGGATCAGGCACCCGTGTATCCTGTTGTCGAGGATGAATTGTCCCAACCGCTCGCCAACACCGGGGCGGTCCTCATCTGAGCCCAGGATGAACAACCCGCGCACACCGATGCCATGGGCCTGGATGTTGGCTATTGCCCGTTCGATGTTCTCCCTGGTACAGCGCTTATGGTAGCGCTGGAAGGAAGCATCGTCGATGAATTCAATCCCCAGGCTGACCTCAAAGAAGTTGGCCTGCTTCATCAGCGTGAGCATCTCGTCGTCCATCCCCAGCTCCCAGCGGGCCTGGACGGTGATTGGCCAGTTGAGCTCGCTGGCGGCGATAGCCTCAAGGACGCTGATTGCCCACTCGCGGTCCTGGGCGAAGTTGTCGTCGGTCAGCCAGACAGCGCGGCTCAGGCGCGGTGGCCAGCTGCGGTTGTGAAAGGCGATGGCCTGGCGGATGTCTTCGACCACTACCTCCGGAGAGCGGGTGCGCTGGCGGCGCCCGAAGTGGGCAATCACGCAGCAGTAATCGCAGTTGGATGGACAGCCGCGTGAAGCATGGACCTGCGGCCAGAGGGTATCGTACTTCTTCGCCATGCGAGCATAATCGTATACCAGTGAGCGGTCGGGGATGGTCTCGATGTCCAGAGGTTGCGGGCGCTCAGCGGTTTGATAGACAACGGTGTTGGGAGAAGCGCCGCCAGTGCCGCCAGCGCCCCCGGCGCCGCCAGCCGCACCAGCATCATCAGCCCCGCCGGTGCCATCGCTGCTGGCCGCCTGCAGCCAGGCCAGCCCGGGGATGCGCACCGGGGCACCGGCAGCTGGCCATCCGCCATCGGCAAGTGGCAGCTGGCTGGCAGCCGCGTCGGCCTGCAGGGCTTCGATGAACTCCACGATGCTCTCATCACCATCGCCGAGCAGCACATAATCGGCGTGCGTTACAGCCTCAGGGTAGTTCAGCGTGGCGTGCATACCGCCCAGCACCACCAGCGGGCGGACAGACGTCGCCGCTTCGGCAGCGGCAACCTGCCGGTCTCCGCCAGCCAGGTCTGTCGCCACCTGCCCGGCGCGAAGCGCATCGGCGATCTGGTAACCGCGCCGGGCGTTGAAGGTGTTCAGGGAGATGAACACCACATCGGCATCCACCACGTCCGTCCAACGCACTGCGCTGATGGACTCGCTGTACATCAGCGTGTCGTCTACCAGCCGCCTGGCGATGGTGGTGAGGGTGATCAGCCCGGTGGAAGGGTTGCAGATGTTGCCGTTGTACAGAAAGCGATTCTTGAAGGTCTTGCGGTAGCGGTTGGCGGCGCCCGCTTCGATGAACCTCAGCTTGCTGACCATTTCAATCTCCCTGTCGCGTTTCAGGCATTGGCGGCGGCAGCTGGCGTTGGAACTCTAAAATGTCGCCAGGCTGGCAATCCAGGGTGTCGCAGATGGCGTCTAAGGTGGAGAAGCGGATGGCGCTGACCTTACCGGTCTTCATCTTGGAAAGGTTGACGTTGGCCACACCCACCCGCTCCGAGAGCTCGTTCAAGGACATCTTACGATCGGCCATGACCCGATCCAGGCGAATGATGATTGCCATGATGCACCTGCCTTACAGAGTCTCGTCGGCCTGTTTTTGCAGCTCGGCACCGTACTCGAAGACATAAGCCAGGGCAAAGACACAGAAGGCGAAGACCAGGTTGGTCAGACCAAGCAGGATGGAGACAACAATCAGGATGATGCCGATGATCTTCAGGCGCTTGACATTCTCCGGTACAAAGGGTGTCCGGTTGATGGCTGTGGCCTTGAAGACGGCGCTGAGAATGAAGAGGATAATCGCACCGATCAGGCAATAGATGCAGACCGCGGCGCAGGCAGCGATGAGCGAGACTTTGACTGCCAGTACAGCGGCCACGGGGATGTAATCGGCCAGCACGGCGCCTTCGGGGAAGGTAAGGATGTCTGACTCAATACCGCCGGATTTGACGGTCAGGTCGGCATCAGCCAGGGGGATGTGAGCCAGAGCACCGGTAATCAGGTCCTCAGGTAATACAGCAACGGCAATAGCCGTGAACAGCGCTGCAACGGCGCCAATGATGCAGAGGATGGCCAGCACTTTGCCAATAATGTCCAGTACGCGGCCGGAACGGGCCAGTCTATCATTGATTCTGGTATCCATGATTTGCTACCTTTCTTGTCTCAGTTAAAATACGGTTATCAGGATTCGGTCTGTCGCGACAGGGACATCATACATGGCTAGAGAACGTAAGTCAATAAAAATTTAACGAATAACGTAAAATATTTTTTGCGAAACGTTATTTTCCCTATGTTATTCAACTTCGACTTGAGAGGACTCAGGAAAGTCTTGTTAGCGCATTTCGGACAGTGGCGTTATACTCGATACTGTAAGTGTTTTACCAGTATTGGGGCGTCAATATGAATAAGAAATTCCTGTGCCTTGCTCTGTCGTTTCTTCTCGCAACTGGCACGATGGCCTTGCCGGCCTATGCCAGCATCCCAGATGGAGCAGATGACGCTCCAGTTGTGCTGCCTGCAGCAGCGGATGTGCCGACAACAGAATCTGTTGACCTGAATGATGACCCGGCTGCGGCTGCGCTCTCTGATTTGGATAATCCCGAGTCTGGGACGTCAGGCTCTGCGAACGCGGCAGAGGGCGCTGACCCAGCTGTTGATGTCGCCGACCCCGCAGACCCCGGGGCGGCCGATTCCGCCGACCCCGCCGACCCCGCCGACCCCGAGGCTGCCGACCCCGAGGGCGCCATCACCACCCTCGATGAGGGGGAGGAAGCGGAGGAACCCGAGCCGGCCGTCACCGCCGACTACCCGGACTATGACCT
>JAISUQ010000010.1 GCA_031272005.1 Coriobacteriales bacterium
CTCCGCTCTACGAGCTTTATGAGCAACTGCACGATGTTGATAGCGTACTATCACGCCGGCGCAAGCTGGATTTGCTGGCTGATGAGCTGAAGGCGGCCACGAACCGCCTGGCCGACGAGGAGCTGGCCCTCTCCGTCGCCGAGCAGAACCTCACCGCCGCCCAGCAGGATGACTTTGAGATCTCCCAGCGCCTGGCCAAGGTGCAAGGCGACAGCGACTCCGCCCGCGAAGAGGTGGCCCGCCTGGAGGAGTCGATGACCCAGCTGCTCTTCAGGCGTGAAGGCAACGAGCGCAAGCTGCGCGATGTAGCTGCCCGCCGTACCGCATCCGAGCCGATGACCAGCCAATATGAGGAAAAAATCGCCAATCTGGAGGCGGACATCGTCAGCCAGACCGAGCTTTTGGCCCGCGCCGGCGAGAGCCTGGCCCAGCTCACCGAGGGCAAGAACACCCTCACCGAGCGCCTCTCCGACATCAAAGTCCAGATGGAGACGGCCAAGGGCAGCTCCACCTACCTGCGCGGCCGCTACACCGCCCTGGAAAAGGAGATCGCCGAGCTGGACAACTCGCTGGTTGTCTCCCAACAGACCGAGCAGGCCTTGAGCATCATCCAAACCCGCGTGGCTCCGCTCTACGAGCTTTATGAGCAACTGCACGAGGGGGCGTCCGTCTGGGCCCAGAAGCTGCGCGACCAGGCTGCCCTGGAGCAGACCGACTCCAGCAACCTGCGCAAGGTCATCCAGGAGGCCGCCGCCGCCGTGGACACCGCCCGTGGTGAGCTGGAGGCCATCAACGAGCGTCTGGTACAGGTGCGGGTGGACAAGGCCCGGCTGCAGGCCGATGTGGAGCACGCCATCCGCCGCATCACCGAGGACAACGAGACGGTGTTGGAGACGGCTTTGAACACCCCCTCGCCCGAGGACCGCAACGCCGCCGAGGCCCAGGCCAACCGGCTGCGCAAGAAGCTGACCACCATGGGCGCGGTCAACCAGGTGGCTGCCGAGGAGTATGAGGCCCTCAAGGCCCGCCGCGACTACACGCTGGCCCAGGTGGAGGATCTGCGCGAGGCCCGCAAGTCCCTCTCCAAGATCGCCGCCGCCCTGGACCGCAAGATGCGCAACCAGTTCTTGGAGACCTTCGAGCAGGTCAACAAGAACTTCCAAGAGATTTTCGCCATCCTCTTCCCCGGCGGCTTCGGCCAGCTGCTGCTGACCGAGGGCGAGACCCCAGACCAGAACGGCGTGGAGGTCTCGGCCCAGCCCAAGGGCAAGAAGATCACCAAGCTCTCCCTGATGAGCGGCGGCGAGAAGTCGCTGACCGCCCTGGCGCTGTTGTTTGCCGTCTACCGCATCCGCAACGTGCCGTTCTACATCTTAGATGAGGTGGAAGCAGCCTTAGACGACACCAACCTCTCGCGCCTGATCGACTACTTCGACCAGATCCGCAGCCATACCCAGCTGATCCTGGTCACCCACCAGCGCCGCACCATGGAAGCCGCCGACGTCCTGTACGGTGTCTCCATGCAAGCCGCCGGCGTCAGCAAACTGGTCAGCCAACGCCTCGACCAGGCCCTGCGTCACGCCAGCCAGGACGCAGCGGATGTGGCAGACGCAGCGGGTGCGGCGGATGTGGCGGGGTAACGCCAACCTGTCGCCACCAATCTGGCGCGCAAACCGGATTGGTAAGCGGCCAGCTCCCATCCCGAGAAGTCGCTAATCGCCTATATGCAATCAATATTGCCCTAAACTAAATACTCTGCTCGCTCAAGCAGCTCAAAATAGTTAGAAATGTACAATTATGTTCGCTAGACTGTCGACTGTCGGCTGCGTAAAGGGCAAGCAGTCCGCGTATTTCAGCTGTAACTACCAAAAAATACCCAGTTACAGCTGAAAATAAATACAAAACCCGAGTAATTCAGAAAAGTTCCAGCTGTAACTATGAGATAAAGAGTAGTTACAGCTGAAAACATTTGGTGTAGAGGCACGGAGGTAGCTATGAAAAACAACGGCGCACATGCTGACAGTGATACTAACTCCTGTTCAGAAAGGATAGGAATTGCAGAGGTGTTAGCCGCCGAGGCGGGTGAGAAATCCCAGGCCGATGCGGCATCATTCCAACGATTACAAAAGCGCACCGGATTTATGGCAGAGTTGGAAATCCCTATGGACTTCGATACCATGATGACAGCAGAGATTCATGCCATGTTCACTGGTGTATTACCATCGACGAGACCGTCATAGCCTATTGCGCATAATGGTAGAATTGCCTGTACCGGATTATCAATAGGATTTGGGTTTGAAGGAGCAGTGTTATTAGCGTATGTCTTTATTTGATCGCATAAGTGCCGGGCTGGCGCGGACGCGGGAGCGGTTCAACGAGCAACTCAATGTGATTTTCGACCGCGGGCCGGAGATTGACGAGGACTTCTGGGACAGCCTGGAGGAGACGCTGATCCTGGGCGACTTCGGCGGTCCGGCCACTGTGGATATCATCGAGCAACTGCAGGACAGCGCCCAGCGCCTGGCATTGCCGGATGGCTATGCCGTCTTCGACCGCCTGGCCGATACGATAGCCGCGATGTTCACGCCAACGGATTGTGACCCCCTGGAGCAAAGCCCGGTCTGCGTGCTGTTTGTGGGCATCAACGGCTCGGGCAAGACCACCACGGTGGGCAAGCTGGCCAAGGCCGGCACCGAGGCTGGCCGGCGCGTGCTGCTGGGCAGTGCCGACACCTTCAGGGCGGCAGCCATCGAGCAGCTGGATGTTTGGGCCGAGCGGGCGGGCGTGCCGGTAGTCAAGCGGGAGCGTGGCGCCGATCCGGCCAGTGTCTCCTTCGAAGTCATCGAGAAGGCCGAGGCCGCCGGCGCCGATCTGGTGTTGATTGACACTGCCGGGCGCCTGCACACCTCTGATGACCTGATGCGCGAGCTGGAGAAGGTGGTCAAGGTGACCCGTAAGCGGGCCGGCGATAACCTGCCGGTGCGCACCGTGCTGGTGTTGGATGCCACCACTGGTCAAAACGGCTTGCAGCAGGCGCGCGAGTTCAACAAGGCCCTGCAACTGGACGGCGTCATCGTCACCAAGCTGGACGGCACGGCTAAAGGCGGCATCGCTGTGGCTGTGTCACACGAGCTGGGGCTGCCCATCCTGCGCATCGGCGTGGGGGAGGCCATCGACGACCTGCGCCCCTTCGACGCACACGATTTCGCCCGGGCATTGATAGGGGATACCCATGTTCGATAATCTCTCCGACCGTTTGCAGGATGTCTTCTCCGGCCTGCGCTCCAAAGGCCGCCTCACCGAGGCCGACATCGACGCCGCCTCCCGCGAGATCCGCCTGGCGCT
>JAISUQ010000044.1 GCA_031272005.1 Coriobacteriales bacterium
TTCGTGTAACAGGCGCCCGAAATGGCGCCAATTACCAAAAAAGCGGCCTCGTGGGCGCAATGCGCAGCAAACCGCATCATTATTGCCCCAAAGTAAACACCAAAGCCACAAATGCGCCCCTCAACGTTTACTTTGGGCCAATAATGCACCAATATACCCGCCATACCCCGGATAACCGCACAGCGGGCGTAGCGCGCAGCGCCCTTGCGGGGCGATTGCGGCCCTGAGCAGGCAGCGGCCCCCAACAGCACCTGCCAGCACCCACCCATCCCAGTACTCAGAGCCTGGGCGGGGCCATGCGGCCCAAACTGCACGGCAGCCTTTTGCCCGCGCAAGCATGCGCCCGGCCATAGCGCAAACGCCAGGCGCGGGCGCCCGCGCCTGCCCCCAAAGCGCCCGCCCGGCATAAACACATCCCTTTTTCCAGGCAGCACTTATAACCCACATGCGCCCGGCCATAAGCCAGCAAGCCTCCATCAACCAACCGCCCGGCACCAGGTCCGCAATTCTCTCCCCAAGGCAGCTCTTAAACCCAACCCACCCCAGGCCTGGACCCGCCGCCGTTGCGGTTGCAAGCATCCGCAGGTTGGCGCGGCACGGCGGCGCGGCGGCGCAGCAGCGCAATGCTGCGGCGGTCGCAATCCCGCAGCAACAGCTCGATGTGGGTTCAAACGCTCTTGCGTACCGAGGGGCGGACCCAATCCAGATAGGCTTCGGCCTGGTCGCGCTGGAGGTCGCGCAGGCGGGTGGTGGTGCCGCCGACACCGGCGGCGGTTCGAGCCTGGATGGTGGCCACATTGGAAAGGCGCTGCAGTGGGTTCATCCGGATGCTGGCAAACTGGATCTTCTGGCGGGGGATAAAGGTGGTGGCGATGCTGAAGCCGCCTTGACGTAACGTTAGCATGCTATCGTTCCAACCATATCCAGCATGGCGGTACCAGAGCACCGCGTCGGCTATGGCCAGCGCCAGATAGACAAGCAGCAGCACCCAGGGGGTGGCAATCAGCAGCTTGGCCAGGCTGGAACTGAAATACTCAGCCAGAGCAAAGACCACAATCCAATCCCAGATTCCAAAAATGACGCCAGCAACAACCAGCGGCGCTACCACCTTGCGATTGGCAGCTCGCCGCAACGCCCGCCCGGGCAGCGGATGCAGTGCCACGATGCTGGGGCGGTTGTTGAACTCCGGCAACATCCCAGCCAGGAGCATTTCGACCCTGTCCATCTTGATGAAGGGGTGCAGCACCAATCCGATGGAGGGCATGTTCTTGTTCTGGCCCTGCTGGCTGGAGCTTCCTTCCATGGAGTCCACGGTGTGCAGCTTGAGGCTGGCATAGCCAAGCATCCGGCGGATGAAGCCCTGGTTGATTTCCACCGATTGCACGCGCTTGATGGCCACGCCACGGTATTGACGCTGCAGCAGGCCGCGTTCCACCTCGATACGGCCACCGCGCCGCCGGGCTTTGAAGCCGCCGAAGCTCAGGGCCGAGCCCAGGATGGCCAGCAGCATCAACACCAGCAGGGTGATGGCGGCAACCATCAGGGCGACCGGCAGAGCCATGCTGGTCACAGCTAACAGGGCGCGGTCGGTGACGTCGTCAAAATCGCCAAAGGCAGCCATGTAGCCGGGTATCTGGGAGAAGAACGCCAGGATCAGCAACACCGTGACGTAATTATACTCGTTGGAGATGGCAGAGAGGACGATTTCCTTGACGGTCAGGCCGTACTCGTATTCAATGGGAGCGTCTTCCTGGTAGTCGTCGACCAGCAGGCCCCGGGCGCCAGCCAACGAGCTTTCGACCCCGCGGACCGTGGAGAGCAACGCACCCGGCTGCGGCGGCGGTGGGACTGCACCGGGCGGCAAGGGAGCTGCGCCAATCCCAGCCATGACGCCGCCGGCTGGTGCAATCCCACCCGCAACACCACCAGCTATCGCCCGCTTACGGGCGAAGACCTCAGCCCGCAAAGCCTCAGCCTCGTTGAGCTTCAGGGCCGGGATAGACACCGCCTTGTTGGCGGAGCCACCGGCTGTTTCGACCTTCAGCTGCACGATGCCGACGATGCGCTCCAGGATGCCGGCGTTGAAGTCGATGGACTGCACCCGCTGAAAAGGCACATGTATCTGCTTCTTAAAAAAGATTCCGGAGCGGATATGGATCTCGGTCTCGGCAATCTCCCAGGTAAAGCGGCGCCACCAGAAATAAGCATAGACAACCAACAGGCCCAGCAGCAGCAAGAATCCCAGCACCACCAGGACCGGGATGAATAACGAGACGTCCTTGAAGCCGCTGTCGACTGCTTTTGTGATTGCACTGATTATGCCGGCCACGCTGAACAACGCCGCAATCAATATCGCAGATAAGCTGCGTAGTATGTTCAATAATACATAGGCCGGGTGCATCCGGTGCGGCCCGGGTGCAATGCTGCCGGATGCGGACAGCGTCGGCGTGACGTTGGCCGACTGCGCTTCTGATTGCTTTGCGGCAGGCGCCGGCGTCGCGGGTAGGTATGCAGGCGTCGGCTGTGGAGTCGGAGGCTGCAGGGGCTGCAGGGGCTGCAGGGGCTGCGGCGCAGGTGGCTGAGTGTTGCGTTGCGAGCCAGGCTGCGGCGCAGGTGGCGGCAACGGCGATTGCGGGCTGCCAGGTGGCGGCGCAGGCGGTTGTGTATTGAGTTGCGAATCGGCCTGCGGCGCAGGCGGCTGAGTGTTGAGTTGCGAGCCAGGCTGCGGCGCAGGCGGCGGCAACGGCGATTGCGGGCTGCCAGGCTGTGGGCTCGTTTCGGGGCTCATGGCGCTGCCCCTATACATCTTCCTGGGCGATGCGGGCCAGCATGGCCACGTGATCGCGCAGGGCATCGGCCTCGGCCACGTCCAAACCGGGTATCTCGTGCTCGCCAGCGGCGGTGGCGGCGGTAAACGAAGCCAAGCCGTTGGCACGCATAATCGGCCCCTGACGGGTATCCACGTTCTGCACCCTGATCAGCGGAATGATAATCCGCTTGCGCCAGAAGATGCCCTTGTGGATATCGATCTCCTCCGCATAGACATCAAAGCTCCACTGGCGGTAGCGGATGGCCGGGATAACCACCACAAACAGCACCAGCAGCAGCACGGCCAACGCCACCAACGCCCAGAGACAGATGTTCAGCACCAGAGCGCCTGTGCGGGCGTCGCTGCCGCGGGCGCCACTGTTCACCAGCACCAGCAGCGCAACCAACATCGGCACGATACAAACCAGCGACCACAGCACCACGTTGACCAGGGCGCTCAGACGCCAGACGCGCATGATGCGCTTATCCAATTTGCGAGTCGGTAATGGACGCATTGTCCCCTCCCTTGCTGTATGGCAGGGGCAACTCCCCCCGCACCGTTATTCGAACAACAATTACTCGGACAACGCCCGCTTATAATCCTCAATCACCTGCCGAAAATGCTCGTCTCCGCTGCCAAGGATCTGAGTGGCGAGAATGGCGGCGTTTTTGGCGCCGTTGATGGCCACGGTGGCCACCGGCACGCCAGTTGGCATCTGGACCATGGAGAGCAGCGAATCCAATCCCCCCAAATCGGAGGTTTTCATCGGTACGGCAATCACCGGCAGCGGCGTGCAGGCAGCCACCACACCGGCCAGGTGTGCAGCCTTGCCGGCGGCGGCAATCAACACCTTCATGCCGCGCCCGGCCGCCTGGCTCGCCCACTGATGCACCCGCTCGGGATTGCGATGGGCGCTGGCAATGATCAGCTCATAGGGCACGCCAAAGCTCTCCAGCTGCTCACCGGCCCCCTGCATGACCTCCAGGTCAGACTTGGACCCGATGATGATGCCCACCAGCGGCTGCACCTGAGCCGCTGTCTGCAATTGCGTCTGTGCCTGCGTCTGCATCTGTGCCTCTGCCACGCTGTGCCTCCCTTATCCACGATTCTCTCCCCATCATTCTAGCAGAGAATCCAGGGTGCCATCAGCCATCAGCTCACCGAGCACCTCTGGTTTTCGATGGTGGCGTCCTTTTTTCTCATTGACACCCCCACTGTCATCCGTCCTTCCGTAGATGGTTTGCGTTACAATGGTAGCGGTTGCTGATGCGTTACCTGTACTGTAAGGAGTCTGCTGTGGTTCCGGTGAGGATTGAGACTTTGGTGGTGGGGATTCCTCCCTCTCCCTCTGTGGTGGTTCTGCGACCGTTGGAACAGGAGCTCAGTGAGCCACGGGTGCTGCCAATCTGGATTGGACCCACAGAGGCGGCCTCTATCGGTGTAGCCTTGGAAGGCTCACCGCATCCTCGGCCGATGACCCATGATTTTCTGGCCAATATCATCAGCGCCCTGAGAGCCAGTGTCACGCGAGTGGTGATAGACCGCGTTGATGGCTCCACCTTCTTTGCTACCGTTTCTCTGGAGAGCAACGGCGAGACCATCACCTTGGACGCCCGCCCGTCGGACTCCATCGCCCTGGCCGTACGCACCCTGGCGCCGCTGTTTGTGGATGAGGACGTGCTGAACACATCCTCATTCCCCTACATCTTCGCCAAACACCCCGACCAGAACGCCACCATGGACGAATTCAAGCAATTCCTGGACAGCATTAAGCCGGAGGACTTTCAGGTCAAGGAGTAAACCAGAGACCTCGCCCTGCTCGCATCCAGTTCTACTCCGCGCCCGGCCCTACTCTTCGCCCGACTCTGCTCCGCGTCCAACCCTACTCCGCATCCAACTCGTCCAACTCGTCCAACTCGCTGGCTGCGGCGGCGGCGGCCGCAGGCTCTTCGTCCTTGAACAGCTGTTCCTGGCCAGGCAGATTACCATCCGGCCCGGCAACCGGGGCCTTCTTCTTGGCGCCGGCGACGCGGGCCACAGCACAGATGCGGTCGGTGTCGGAGACGTTCATCACCTTCACACCTTGAGTGGAGCGCCCCTGCTGGGAGATGTCGGTGGACTTGACGCGGATAACCACGCCTTCCTCCGAGACAATCATCAACTCCTGGCCAGGCATGACGATCTTCATCCCGGCCAGCAGCCCCTTCTTGTCGGTCATGGCGATGGTCGACATCCCCTGGCCGCCACGATGGTGCTCGGTGTACTCGTCTATCGGGGTGCGCTTACCGTAGCCTTTCTCGGTAATCACAAACAGCTCGCTGCCGGCTGGCGCAATCTCCATTCCCAGCACCTTGGCGCCCTTGCCAGGGCTCATACCGTTGACGCCGGAGGTGTCGCGGCCCATCGGCCGGGCCTCGCTCTCATCAAAGCGGATAGCCTTACCGACCGAGCTGACCATCACCACCTTCTCCCCCTCCTTGACCCGCCGCACGGCAATCAGGGCGTCGCCCTCGCGCAGCTTGATGGCAATCAGGCCGGTGGAGCGGGAGTTGGCGTAGGCGCTCATGGCCGTCTTCTTGATCATGCCGTTCTCGGTAGCAAAGAGCAGATACTCATCCGCCGGGAAGTCCTTTGTGGATAATACCGAGGCCAGTTTCTCGCCGGACTCCAACGGCAGCAGGTTGACAATCGCCGTGCCGCGGGCGTGACGCGAGCCTACCGGCAGCTCGTGGACCTTCAGGCGATAGACCTTGCCGTGGGTGGTGAAGAATAGCATATACTCATGTGTTGATGCTATAAATAGATGTTCTACGAAGTCGTCATCCTTGAGGTTGACGCCCTGCAGGCCCTTGCCGCCGCGTTTCTGCTGGCGGTAGGTGGCCACCGGCAGGCGCTTGACATAGCCGGTGCGGGTCACCGTAACCACCATGTCTTCCTCGGCGATCAGGTCCTCTACCTCAAGGTCTTTGGCGTCGTTGGCCAGCTCGGTGCGGCGCTTGTTGGCAAAGCGCTGCTTGATCTCGGCCAGCTCTTCCTTGATTATCTGGCGCACCAGGACGTTGCTTTGCAGCACCTCCTTATACCAGGCAATCTGCTTGAGCAACTCCTCCAACTCAGACTCGATTTTCTCGCGCTCCAGGCCGGTCAGGCGGCGCAGGCGCATCTCCAGGATGGCGTCGGTCTGGGCCTGGGAGAGCCCGAAGCGCTCCATCAAAGCGACCCGCGCCTCGTCATCATCGTGCGAACCACGGATGATGTTGATCACCTCGTCGATGTTATCCAGGGCGATGACCAGGCCCTCCAGGATGTGGGCGCGCTCCTCGGCTTTACGCAGGTCGAAGCGGGTGCGGCGAACGATGACGTCTTCCTGGTGCTGGATGTAATAGTGCAGGGTCTCCTTGATGGTCAGGGTGCGCGGCACCCCATCCACCAATGAGAGCATAATCACACCGAAATTGGTCTGCGCCTGAGTATGTTTGTAAATCTGGTTCAGGGTGACCTGGGGAATGGCGCCTTGCTTGAGCTCAACCATCAGGCGCATGCCCTTGCGGTCGCTCTCGTCGCGCACCAGCGACACATCCGGCAGCTTCTTATCCCGACGCAGCTCGTCAATCTTCTGGTAGAGCTTCTCTTTATTCACCATATAGGGAATCTCGTAGAAGATGATGCGGTCTTTGCCGGAGGAGGTCTTCTCCAGGCGGGCTTTGGCGCGGATGGTGATGGAGCCGCGACCGGTGGTGTAGGCGTCGCGGATACCCTGCTTGCCCATGATCATCGCGCCAGTTGGGAAGTCCGGC
>JAISUQ010000046.1 GCA_031272005.1 Coriobacteriales bacterium
TGGGGGTTCAAGTCCCTTCACCCGCACCAAAAAACCTGTAAACCCCGTCAGACTTCCTGGTCTGGCGGGGTTTCTACTATGGAGAGGGACTTGAACCCCGAGAGGGATTTTCGCGTTAAGAAACGTGCCAGCGGCACGTTTTAGCGAAAATGGCCTCGCGCCTGCGCGAGGTCTCACATTTGTGCCGCGACAGCGGCGCAAATGTTCAAGTCCCTTCACCCGCACCAAAAAACCTGTAAACCCCGTCAGACTTCCTGGTCTGGCGGGGTTTCTACTATGGAGAGGGACTTGTGTTGGGGATACGGTACGCCCCCAACCTACCGGTGGTTGCCCAGCCGAAATCGAGGTCAGACGCTGCTTAGTTCCCGATAGAAGCGCTGGTAGCTGTCAGGGATTGTGGAGAGGACGCCGCGCAGGTATTCGTCATAGCCAGGCTGGTCGAGTTCCGTTCCGCAAAGCAATCCTTCGCGCACCTTGTCTAACAAGGCAAAATTCTCAGCCGCCAGCTCTTTGCTCGGCTTTGCCGAACTGGCCGCAGAAATATCATAACGAGCATCAAAGTCAGCGTCAGAGAAATCCTGCACATGGCAGTTGTGACGCTCCAGAATCTCTCCCGTAGCCAAGTCTAACGTCACCCACAGCGCCGGACGAGGAATAACCCCCTTTGCCAGCCCTTCGGCGGTATAGATGAAAGCGAAAGCCGCCAACACATAACCGCTCGCCACATCATCTGTACGCCGCAACACCGGCAGAGACACCCGATGCAACACCTTTGCGCCTCGCATAAACTCAGCTTGAAGTTTTCGGTAGACCTCGGCGCTGGAAACAAAACCGCATACATTCATCAGAAGCCTCCTTAGGCTGCTTTCGAAACAACTATGGCTGTGGGGTCGAGCACTTCCCTGCCCTCGCTGCCCAGGCTGGCTGCCTCCAGCTGCTCGGCGGATAGATGCTCAATGCCGGTGCCGGATGAGTCGACTACATCGAATCCGGTGATTGCACCGGTCTCATCGCGCTCGGTACCGGTGACCGTTATCCAGTGATCCGTATAGACCTCACCGGTGGGGTTCATCAAGCCGTTGTCCGCGTTCTCGGCTAACGAGGGATCCAGTTGCGCAAAGTCTACCGCTACCTGAACTGTGTCGCCCTCATCCAGCTTGTCAGCCATCTGCTCGATGCTCAGCGCGTCGTCAAACTCATGTACTTCCGTGCTGATACCCAGGTCGTATTTGTCGTTGAGGTTATCGTAGAGTTCAAGCATCTGATCGGTGGTGGTGCCGCCTAAAGCACCCTGGATGTCCTCGGTAGTGACGTCGGTCGCGTCCTTGCCAAATACTTGCTCGACTTCTACTTGCGACATAGACTCCAGTTGCTCTGTGGTGGTACAAAGCTCGCTGTTAATGGCTTCTTCCAATATGTCATTTTCGGAGAACTCATTGGAGCCAAGCAGGTCATTGAGGGTATTTGCCGCCGACGTGGGGCCGCACGTACCGTTGTAGCCAAAGTCATTGGCACCTTGATCCAAGATAGGCTCGACATCTGTGGCTTCGTCAGTATCGGGGACATCATAAACTTCCTCGTCTTCAGGCATCTCGCTAATCTCTGTTTGCCCTGTGTCGTCAAGCATCAACTCGTCTGCGACGGCGGGGTCAGAAAAGTCGATGGACTCATCACCAGCTTCATCCAACAAATCCGAGCCAGCATCTAGCTCAGCATCTAGACCGCTGTCAAAACCGCCATCCAAGCCACCGTCCATCCCATAGCCGTCGTCAAAGCCTTCGTCCATCACACTTCCCCCTCATCTACTAATAATTTTTCCAGTATCTTCCTGATGTTGGCATCTGAAATCTTGAAGTTCTTCTGCAGCAAAGCGTCACGCAACAGGCGGATTCGCGCACAGTTCAACAGCCTCTGCCCATCCACTCCCGCTTCAATCCCCTGCCGTGCAAACCATTTATCCAAAAGCGAGGCGTAGTTATACAAGCTTTGCCCGTCAATAATGCGGGCGCTGTACTCCTGCAAATAGAGCTCCGCATAGTGCTCGGCATCGGCACGGACTCGGAAGTCACAACCGCCTACACACGCCGCAGACAAGCCGCATTCTACAAAAGGTTTGAGCAGGTCTTGATGCCCTTCCCAATAACTCTGATAGCCCATCAGCTCGGCATCGGGCAAGTCCAGGCGGATACCGCCCTCTGCCCGCACGTCGGGTGTCTTGACCACCTGCGGCTCCTGCAATTGGCTGAACGCAAACAGCGCCTCGCCGTCTTTGAGCCGTGCAATCTGTTGCGAGATGTCATCGCTGCTGAAAACGCTGTCTGCAATCATGCTTCTGTCAGAACCTTCGTTCAATCGGAAGACCAGCTTGACATCGGTGTTGGCCAATATCTCACGCCCCACCTTGCTCGGCTCCTGGTCAGCAATAATCACACCAGTGCCGTAGCTACGGATCTCGGCCACCATGTCCTGCAAGACCTTGGTGGTTGCGGCCACCGGATTGGCCTCGCCCTCTTGCGTCTTTTTACTGCCAAACAGTACGTGGGCCTCGTCTATGAGGCTGACGTTGCGCAGCGCGCTGCCGCTGACGTGGTTGTGCCGCGTATAGGTGCAGATGTTGATTAGCAGCAACGCCATCAACAGCGACTTCTGCTCGGCGTTTTCGATAGAGTTCAGCTCCAATACCGTTGGAGCACTGAGCAGGTCTTCTATGGGGATGGTCTTCACGGTGTCATAGATATTG
Source organism: Coriobacteriales bacterium (assembly GCA_031272005.1). Lineage (GTDB taxonomy): Bacteria > Actinomycetota > Coriobacteriia > Coriobacteriales > UBA8131 > JAISUQ01. The sequence goes on from JAISUQ010000046.1 coordinate 2,741, forward strand.
CTGTTCTGTTCAATCAGGTTCATCAAGCGCAGAACGCCGGCGCTTTGCAGGTTGCCTTTGATGCGCTGCTCGTACTCGCTTTCATCCACCAGGCGCTTGAACACCCGGATGAACTCAAACAGCCCAAATGGTTGGGCTTCCTTGTCGTCGCGGGTACTGTAGCCACGCCAGCCGTACTGTGAGTAAGTCTGGCGTATTGCCTTGAGAAACAGCATGTCCAGCGGCTGCTGCATTGAAAATGTGGCCTGAAACGCACTGGCCAGGCTGGGGATATACTGCTCCAGCTTGATCCCGCCAGGAGGTATGAAGGGGTTGATAATGAACGGGCAGACATCGTTGTTGCCTGGCGTGAAGACCTGCAAGCCTGACACAGCATCGACAAGCGCCCGGTACTCGCTTTTAGTTGGCTCGATAGCCAAAAAAGGCACTTGCTTACTGGTGAATTGCAAGAGCAAGTTGATGGAGAAGGTGGTCTTGCCGGTGCCTGGGGCGCCGACGATCAGCGCATGTCTGGCAAACGCTTTTGGTGGGCAGCCAATCTGAACAGCTGTGCTGCCGCGCGCCTCGGAGTTTACTTGGCCAACCCAGATGTTGTCTTCGTCGATGACTGCCGCCGAGAACTGCTCGCTGGCCCGCAGCGTCTGCCTGCCCTGCAGGGCCGGCATGTTCTTTTCATGCAGCGGCAGCCGGAAAAAGGCGCTGCATTCATCCGCCGTCATCAATAATGGCATCCGCGCCAAAGCCAACATGAACGGGAACGCTTTCAACGCCTCGCGGCTCTGGTAAAGCCACATCATCTGGCTGTTCAGGTTCCAGGGATAGATAAGGAACTGCCCGTCCAAATCCAGCCCGCTGCCAGAGAGGTCGTGACAGGCAAACTCCGGTGTGCTCAGTGCCTTTTCGCCGCTTTTCAACAGGCTGACCAATTTGGCAGCCATGCCGGTGCAGTCCGCACGGTTGCCGATGGCCAGTATGTTGTAAGTGAACAGCGGGGCACGGGCATTGGCGTTGTAGTAGGACATCACCTTGTATGGCTCGATAGCCGCTGGGTCGCGGTAGAATTGCCCTTCCACCTGCAAGCCTCCGGCAATCTGGTTATACTCGGCCGCCAACTCATTGATGATTGAGACCTCCTGAGCATTAAATGACGTTGGCAGCAGCTGGAGCGCGAGGCAGCAGCCATTAGTCTGGCTCAGGGCTGCCACAAGGGATGTAAAGTTGTCTCGGTTGTCCGCTGGCACTACATCGCAGTAATAGTAGGGGTAGACGGAGTTGGCGTTGTGGATGCTCTTATCGGTTTTAACCACAGACAGCACGCAGCTGTCATCAATATCTGCCAGTTGTTGAGAAAAGCCTTCATCTTTGGCATTGATTGCCCGCACTATATACTGCGCTGCCTGAAGCGTGGTTTGCAGGGTGTTGGCCAAGCGCCCCAGGATTTGCTCTATTGTTACGGCATCACTGGCAATTTGCCGGAAAACGTAATACGGGTGCAGCGACGAACGGAAGGACTGGTTCTTCTCGGCTTGAGTCAACCAGAGAAGCTCAATGACGATGTCAGCTCCGGCACACAGGGTATGGAGTTCCTGGATAATCTGGATAAACGAGAGCCTGTTACGCTCCAGGTTCTCCTTGACGCTGGCACTGGAGCCATCTGCTTCAGGCAGCGCCACAACCTCCAGCACTGTGCATCCGATAAAGCGCCCGTCCGATAGCTGCTGTGTTTGCACAGTTGTCATTCAGTGCACCTGCTCAAAGTGGTTTGACTGCCAAACTCGCATACCCCTCGCCCCTCAAGATGAAGATTAAAGAGATTTAAGATTCGAGATTGAGCCACAAAGCGGGACGAACGCCGTTGAGGCTGAAGTCGACCTCGCTGCCATCGGCGAAGACGATGCCGTCTTCGTCGACGAACGCGGCGACGTAGCTGCCGCGGCCCGGAGAGCGCAGCCACCACCAAAATTCCGCATCGTCATCACTGGTCTTTGCGATCCTGTCGGAATCGCTGGAGAAGTACTGTTTCGCCTCGTCGATAGACAACAGGAATACCTTGTCTTCACTTGCCTCCAGTTCTGTGGTGGCAATCACCCGCTGTTCTTCTGGAATAAAAGTCTTGCCATACCACTCCCCATTCAGCCAGCAGCGCAGCTCAGATACAGCCCATTTGTTGCTGGAAGCATCGAATCTGCGTATATCTATGAGGTTCTCGGTAATGATCAGTGCCCTTTTGCCTTCGACATGCAGCACACGCCACGCCTGTGCCCCGAAGGCAATGTGCTGCCCTGTTTGTAGTTGTGTCAGATTCTGCGCAAACTTAATCCTTGGGCGATATTTCTCATTCACCAAGTTTTCGTACCCATCGAGCACGGTACGATAATCACTGTCGGCGAACTGCCTGGCCCGCTCAAACCATTGGTAGGAAGACGGCAGCTCCTTTATCGTCCCCAGCTGGCTTTCTTGCCGCAGCTTGAGCGAGGCCATCAGCGAGCCTACGTAGGCTTGAGCATTTCGCGGCTCAGCTTCCAGCACACGGGCAAAGCCTTGTGCGGCACCATCAAAGTCACCATCCTCGCAAAGGATGAAAGCGCGATCCAGCAGACTGGCGGCGTTGGCCATGCCCTCAATCTGCACCGGTGCGTCCAAAGTGACCAGCATCTGTTGGATGACTTCCTTCTCGTAAGCCATTCCGCAGCTGTCGCACTCAAACTCGCCGCTCTCTCGCTTAATCAGCCTGCCACCACAGAGTTCACATTGTAATTTTTGCATTGCCATCAGAACTATCCTTCCCTTGTTGTCGCCTTATAAGTGGCTAATTTCATCAACCCCTGCTCGTGCCCGTGCTTGAGATGCCCTCTGTAGCTTGCCAAGCGGTTTTGGAAATCCCTTTCGCTAATCATGCCCCCATCATGCTGCAGGTGCAGTGCTTCTAAAGCTTTGCGAATCTCTGCCCGACGCCGCGACGTTAAACGGCGTAGCACCCGCCCGCTATCGGTGAGATAGAGATGAAAACCCAGATAGTTGATGCCGTTGGTCAAGTGATGGATCTGAGTCTTGGCATTGAAGCGTAAGCCGAGGTCGCCCTCTATATGCTCGGTCATCGCAGCCAAGCACTCCTTGAGGTATCCACGGTCGGCATGGATGAGTATGAAGTCATCCATATAGCGGGTGTACCAACGTATCCCCAGCCGCTCCTTAACCAATCTATCCAGCGAGTCCAGATAGTAGATGGCGAACCATTGGCTGGCCTGATTGCCCAGCGGCAAACCTCTGCCAGGAGCGGACTGGTAGCTGTCGATAACGCGGCCCAACATCTCCAGTAGCGGAGCGCCTGAAAACACCCGCCGTAGCTTTGTCAGCAAAACCGAATGATTAATGTTTTCAAAGTATTTGGCTATGTCGCATTTGAGGAAGTATCCGCGCGTTCCCGATTCTTTGTATTGCCTCCGCATAAAATCCGATAACCGATACAACGAGAAATGCGTGCCCTTGCCAAAGCGGCAAGCCGAGTTATCGTAAATGAGTCGTCGATCCAGCATTGGCGCCAGTATGTTGTCACAGAGGCAGTGCTGCACAACGCGGTCGCGATAGCTGGGGGCATAAATCAACCGCTCCTTTGGCTCGTAGATAGTGAAGCACTGATAATCGCCTGGTCTATATTCTTGCGCCAACATCTGGTTTTGCATGTCAATCAGGTTTTCAGACAGGCGCAATTCAAAGCTGATGACCTCGCGCTTGTAGCGTTTCGAGCGGCGAGCAGCGCGATGCGCCCAATACAGGTTTTCAAAACTCGTCATCTGCTCATAGCCTGGCATCATGAACTCCAATAGTATTGCGGTCGGGGGAGGCGGCAGCACCGGTATGCCGTCTCCCTAAAGTCAGAAAGCGCGGCATCATTTTGTTGTGCTTAACTTGCCATCGCTGCGCGTCCTTGCTTCCGCCGCTGTGGATTTGCCTGTCGCTGGGGCAGACAGGAAACCGGCTCCTTTGCTTCGCATGCTGACCGCCCAACTCAGGGTGAGGTTCCGGATAGCGAGCAGTGCGGGACGAACGCCGTTGTTGTTGTTGACGTTGTTGCCATTGGTGTTGACGTTGCCGTCGTTGTTGACGTTCGCGGCGTTGTTGCTGTTGTTGCCCGGAGAGCGCAGCCACCACCCATCCGCCCCACCATCGCTTTTCTTGGCGACCCTGTCGGAATCGCTGGAGAAGTACTGTTCTGCCTCGTCGATAGACAGCAGGAAGACGTAATCGTCTGTGGCGCT
>JAISUQ010000155.1 GCA_031272005.1 Coriobacteriales bacterium
GCTGGACTTCAAACCGGTGGATACCCGGACCACCCCCGGTATCCTGGCAATCATCGCAGCGACAGTCAGGGCATCATCCCAGCTGGGCAGCACGGCCAGCAGGCGACCAGAAATCCGCCGGATATGGCCGGCGGCAACACCACGCAGGCATTTCTCGATGTTCTCCTGGAGTTGGCGCTCGAAGCTGGAGCGATTGCGGCCTTTCAGCCCGATTTCGTGATAATGAATCAGGCAGACGACATCGGCCAGCGGCAGCTCAGGCTTCATCGCCTTCGAACTGCTGGTGGTCGTACCCGACCTCATTGCGGAAGATCTCCTCCATCGCCAGCGACAGCGGCTTGCGACCAGCCAGCTGGGCGATCTGGGTGGCTGAAGACAGCGTCAGCCCGGCGCGCTCCCGCTGGTTGCGCATCATATCGTTGATGTCGCGAGCGCGCTCCGAGGCTACCGCGCAGAGCAGGTACTTATCATTGTTGGAGCGGCTGAGCAGCTCATCAATCGGTGGTTGCATCAAAGACATTTCTTTTCGACCTCATATCCCTGGCGTTACATTCAGTTATCGGATACGTACGGCTGACTGAGCACAGCTTTCAACTCAGCAGCCGCTGAATCCAGTTCATCATTGACAATTGTCACATTATAGCGGTCTGCCTGGGCAAGTTCCAGTCGGGCGGTCTTAAGGCGGGTCTGGATCTGTTCTTCAGTCTCCGTGCCGCGCAGGCGTAAGCGCTGCTCCAGCACTTCCATGGAAGGTGGGGCGATGAAGATCAAAATCGCCTGCGGATAGTTCTGCCGGACCTGAAAAGCGCCCTGGGGGTCTATCTCCAGGATGACATCAATGCCCACGGCCAGGCGTCGCAGGACCTCCTCGCGCAAAGTCCCATAATAATTGCCGTGGACGACCGCCCATTCCAGGAGGCCGTCCGCAGCAATCAATTCGGTGAATTCGCTATTGGTTCTGAAGAAGTAGTGTACACCATCGACCTCGCCGGCTCGCGGATTGCGCGTTGTAGCAGAGATGGAAAGCCACGCCCCTCGCACGTCTTTGAGGACCCGATTCAGCAGGGTGCCCTTGCCGGCTCCCGAAGGGCCGGAAACTACGAACAGGTTTCCGGTCGCCAAGGCCTCAGCCCAGGCGCTCGAGCAGCGCTGCTTTCTGCTTGTCGCCCAACCCCTTGACCCGACGGGTGTCGGAGATGTCCAACTCGGCCAACAGCTTGGCAGCCTTGGCCTTACCGTACCCTGGCAAAGACTCAATCAGAGTGACGACCTTGATCTTGTCGACCACCGGATCGCCGGCCTTCTTCAGGACATCTGCAAACGACAGCTTACCGGACTTGACATCCTGGCGGAGCTGGGCGCGCGCGCTGCGGGCGGCTGCCGCCTTCTTCAGGGCTTCCTGTCGTTGTTCGGGCGTGAGTTCTGGCAAAGCCATGTTTTCTCCTTTGGTTAGGTTGCATGTTCTCATTGATTGTAATGGTTTTACGTGCTATTTGGCAAGGTTTCTGCTGCCAGGTGCATGGATTTCCACACCATTTTGGCAGAGCTCGCACATTTCGGGTGACCAGGACGGTACTTCCAGCTGTATCAGCGGATAAAACGGTGCGGAGAAGACCGGTTGTCCGCCGCGGTCAATCAGTGATACGACACCGGCCACGACCCCGCCTGCGTCGCTGATCAGCTCCTCCAACTCCTTGACCGATCCGCCGGTTGTGACCACATCCTCGGCAATCAACACCCGGGCTCCCGGTGGGACCGCAAACGAACGGCGCAGCGCCATCCGACCATCCACGCGCTCGCTGAAGATCAACGGTTTGTCCAACGCTGCGGCCACAACAAAGCCGAAGAGGATACCGCCGACAGCCGGTGAGGCCACCAGATCCACCGCCAGGTCCTGCGGCAGTCGGGCAACTGTCTCCTGGGCCAGCCGGTAGGACAGGCGGGGGTGCTCCAAGACCCGGGCACACTGGATGTAGGTATCCGAGTGTCGGCCACTGGTCAGCTGAAAGTGGCCGTGGCGGATAGCTGCGGTCTGCTGCAGGACGGCCATGACCTCCTCGTCAGTCATTCTATTAACTTGCTCGCACACTGTAATGCTCCTATTCTCGTCTGCCCTGACCGATTGGGTTGGTATCCACCGAAATCATCGTCATGCTGCCCTGATGCTGTGGACTATCTGCTCGAATGCGAAACCTGGTTCAGCCTGGTTGGTGATGTTGCGGCCGATGACCAGATAGTCAGCGCCGGCCTGGAGCGCTGCGTCAGGCGTAGCGATGCGGGCCTGGTCATCCGCGCCGCTCTCTTCCAGGCGGATACCCGGCGTGACTATCAACGCCTCTGGCCAAAGCGCCCGGATGGCGGCGGCCTCCTGCGGAGAGCAGACTACGCCGTCGCAGCCGGCCTGGCGGGCTAATGAAGCCAGCAGGGCGACCTGTTCGGCACTGTTGGCAGCGACGCCAACGCTATGCAGGACGGCATCGTCCAGCGATGTGAGGACAGTGACGGCCAACACCTTGGGGCGCGCATCAGTGTGATAGCGATCCAACACGGTACCCTTGGCCGGCTTGGCGCTCCAAGCCTCCTCGACTCCCTGTACCGCCGCCTGCATCATCGCCAGGCCGCCGCTGGCATGGACAGTCAGCATATTGGCACCGGCTTCCACCACCGCCTTGGCGGCACCCTGCACCTGATGCGGAATATCATGCAGCTTGAGGTCGACGAAGACGTTGTGACCCATGCCGCGCAGCTTGGCGACAATGGCCGGGCCGCTCTTGTAATACAGCGTCATGCCGACCTTCATCCAGCTGGCGATACCCTTCAGGAAGCGGGCGATTTCGGCTGCTTTGCGTTCTGGACAATCCAGGGCAACAATGATTCTCTCGGCAGCTTTCAAAGCAGGCCTCCTGTCAGCTCGTTGATGTCTTGGACGTGATTCTGCCTGCACCAATTGGCCAGATCCGCCACCAGGGTTGGCGCCAGGCAAGGATTGGAGAAATTCGCCGTGCCAACAGCTACGGCTGTTGCCCCGGCCAGTAAGAACTCGACCACGTCGTCCACTGTGCGGATGCCGCCCATGCCCAACAGCGGCAGGTTTACCGCCTGATGCACGCGGTAGACGGCATACAGAGCTACAGGCTTGATAGCCGGGCCGGAAAGCCCGGCCACCACCCGTTCGAAGACCGGTTTGCGGGCTTTGCCATCGATGGCCATGCCGGCCACGGTGTTGATCAGCGACAGGGCATCAGCGCCAGCCGCCTCGCAGGCCTGGGCTACGGCGCAGATGTCGGTGACGTTGGGGGTCAGCTTGACGATTAACGGACGGGAGGTCGCCGCCCGGCAGGCTGCCGTGACCTCGGCAGCGGCAGCAGGGTCGGTGCCGAAGGCCATGCCGCCACAGTCGACGTTGGGGCAGGAGATGTTGACCTCATAGGCGCTGACGGCTGCCTCGCACTCCAACCGCTGGATGACGCTTACGTACTCGTCAACCGAATGACCGCTGACGTTGACGATGACCGGGACAGCTTGCGTTGCCAACCAGGGCAGATCACCGGCGCAGAAGGCCTCAACGCCAGGATTCTGCAAACCGATGGAGTTAAGCATGCCGCTGGCCGTCTCGGCGATGCGCACTCCGTCGTTACCAGGCCAGGGCTGCGCTGAGACGCCTTTGCTGGTTACAGCACCCAGGCCGCTGAGTCTGCC
>JAISUQ010000129.1 GCA_031272005.1 Coriobacteriales bacterium
CCGGACGGATTGTGGACCTCACCCAAGGCCAGATGTGGCAAGTGCCGCCATTCCCGCCTTTCGTCCAGGGCATCATCGCCCAGGGCGGCCTGGTCGAGCTGGCCCGTCAGGGAGGCCTACAATGAACTACAACATAGCCCTGCTCCCCGGAGACGGCATCGGGCCGGAAATCGTCCGCAGCGCCGTCCAGGTGCTGGAGTGCGTTGGCCAGCGCTTCGGGCATCACTTCGCTACCACCAGCTACCTCTTGGGTGGCGCCGCCATCGACGCTGCCGGTGAGCCGCTGCCTGCAGACACGGTGCAGGGTTGCCTGGCTGCCGACAGCGTGCTGCTCGGTGCGGTGGGCGGCCCCAAGTGGGACGACCTGCCCGGCGACCAGCGCCCGGAGCAGGCCCTGCTCGGCATCCGGGCAGCGTTGGGCCTGTATTCCAATCTGCGCCCGGCCCGCCTCTATCCGGCTCTGCGCGCAGCCTGCCCGCTGCGCAGCGAGCTGGCCGAGGCCGGCTTTGACCTGTTGATTGTCCGCGAGCTGATCGGTGGCATCTACTTTGGTGAGCGCGGTCGCCAGCCGTTGCCCGCCGCCGCCGGCGGCCCTGAGGCCGGCGAGGTGGCTTTCGATACCGAGCGTTATTCCACCCCAGAGATTGAGCGTATCGGCCGGGTGGCCTTTGCCGCCGCCGCCAAACGTACGGGGCGGCTGGTCAGCGTGGATAAGGCCAACGTCCTGGAGACCTCGCGGCTCTGGCGCCAGACGATGCACCGCCTGGCTGACGATTACCCCGAAGTCGAGCTGAGCGACATGCTGGTGGACAACGCCGCCATGCAGCTGATCCGCAACCCAGGTCAGTTTGATGTGCTGGTGACCTCCAATATGTTCGGCGACATCCTCTCGGATGAAGCCTCCCAGCTTACCGGCTCCATCGGGATGCTGGCTTCGGCCTCACTGGGAGAGGGGACGCGCGGCCTCTACGAGCCGATCCACGGTTCGGCGCCGGACATCGCCGGACGCGACATCGCCAACCCGATTGCCACCATCCTCTCGGCGGCGATGCTGCTGCGCTACTCCCTGGGCCTGAACGCCGAAGCCCGGGCCATCGAGTCAGCCGTCGACGCCGTGCTGGACAGCGGTCTGCGCACCGCCGACATCGCCGCCCCCAGCCAGCCCAGCATCGGCACCCAGGCGATGACCAAAGCCATCGTCACCGCTTTGGAGGATAGTGGGAATGCTGGTTAAGCCTCAAGCCTCAGTTGGTCGTAGGGATTCGCAGTCCAGTGGACAGCGAATCCCTACGACCAACAGGGCTTGGAACCCCGTAGGCTATCCAAGCCACAATACCCCGTAGGGCGCGATTGCTCGCGCCCTTTCGAGCAGGGCCATATTGCGAGCCGGTAGAGCCGGGCTTGAAATCCGCCCCTACAGAGTGCATTGGTCTGGATAGAAAGCCGGGGCCGACATCTCCAAGAAGTTCTCGCTGCCGAAGTTGGGAAACGCCAGCCGCATCGCCGCCTGATAGCTGGCCGGGGAATCACATTCTGCGGCCAGACGTTTGCAGCCTTTGAGATAGGCGATCTTGCGCCGGACATCGGTGGCGTCCTCGGGGGCGTGATGCCCGCTGACGTAAAGAGAGTAATCGCTGGTGAGATAATCGTTCAGCTGCCGGATCTGGCGATTGGCGTCCTCAGGCCCCATGACGAGCGAATGGCAGTCTGAACCCAGCAGATGCAGGTAAAGCGCATCTGTATCGAGCATGACGACGTCAAAAGCCTCCGGGGTCGGCAGCAGCCTGAAGCGCATTCCCGCCAGGGTCAGCTCGCCGGTCTCAACGACGTTGGTCACCTCGGTAAGCTGCTCATCGAAGTCCGCTCCGAAAGTCTGGATAAAACCGCTGACAAGCGCCCGGCCGCCGCCGTTGTGCCCATACTCAATTGCCCGGCGGGTAGCCCAGGCTGGCGTCTGGGGCATAAAGGCCGCACCGGCCATATGATAGGCCAGCAGCCTGGCCTGCACGGACAGGCCTTCGGATTTGAGGTAATCGGTCAGTTCCCAATGGCTGGCGTGGAAGCTGGGGTTTTCAATCACCACAGCCTGCCCATCGCGCTCCAATACCGGCACAAAGTCGTTCAGGGGGTCATTGGTCTGATAGACGTGCAGTCTGCAGGCAGGGAAGTCATAGCGCAGGACGACTCCGCGAGACAGATATTTGGCAGTATAGTTGCTTTTATCCATAATAGCTCCTTTGCATCGACCAGTTATGCCAGCGCCATACTGCCCTAAACTGCGCTGCCGCACAATCAGGTTGCCGCACAGTCGGCAATCCGCAACAGCGCCTGAGCTCTCCCTGCTGGCCTGTGCCAACCGGAGGTCAAGTCATGGTATGATTCTCCAGAACCGATACGGCGGAGATGGGAGGAGAGCGTGGCTTCAGCATCGAAGTGTGGGAGCATCTCTCGCATGCAAACAGAAGTTTGCGCTATCAACGACTGTGCAAGGCTGTCAATTGGGCGCCTGGCTGCTCGACTGCTGTTGGTTTCGCTGCTTGCGTCGAGCGTCCTGTTGCCCTCTCTGGCTCTGGCCGGATGTGGTGGCAAGGCTGACGATACCCAGTCCGAATCAACTGCTGCGGAGGAAGAAGGGCAGGTTGTCGCGCCGCCGCCAATAGCCGGCGAGACATTGAACCTGGGCAACATCAGCTTCCAGAGCTACTGGACCGGTGAGACGGTGACCAAGGCCTGTAACTGGCGGGTGTTGGCCGTAACCGATGGCCAGGCGCTGATCATCAGCGAGAAGGTCATTGAGCTGAGGCCCTTCCATCGCGAAGAGACCGACGTCTACTGGGAGAACAGCTTCATCCGCGGCTGGTTGAACGGTAACTTCTATGAGGGGCTGCCCGCCGAGCTCAAGGCTCGGGTGCAGGATACCCAGGTTTCCAACTCCTATGTCAATCCCGATGACCCCACGGCTACTGCCCATGCCACCACCACCGACAAGGTCTTCTTGCTGTCTGTGGATGAAGCCGAGCAGTATTTTGCCAATGACGAGCTGCGCAGTGCCCGCTTGGATCTGGGCTCGGCGCCAATCAATGAGTTTCGGCGTATCAACGGCGTGGACGAGCTGTTCATCTCCGATGGCGACGGCTGGGGTTGGTGGTTGCGCTCTTCCGGTGCCAGCGGCACTGAGGCGGCCACTGTCGGCAGTGGTGGGCACGTCAACACCTATGGCTATACCGCCTTCTATGCCGACTGCGGCATCCGCCCGGCCATGTGGATCAGCTATTAGGAAGTCACAATAGAAGCGCTGAGCAAGTTCCAGCTACGGAATGCTGCGCAGGGGCGGGTTTCAAAGGGGCGGGTTTCAAACCCGTCCTTTTCTCCATGACAAATGTCATGGTGGATTTGGACGCCTGACACTTACCGGGCAGCGCAAAGCAGCCTAACATGGAGCCATCCTGAAAATGTGCTACGCAAGGCAGGGAGGCTATCCATGAGCAAACAAACCGACAATAGCTACGTCACTGTCAGCGGCCTGACCAAACGCTTCGGCGATCTGGTGGCGGTGGACAATCTGGAGTTCACGGTGCGGACGGGGGAGATATTCGGCTTTTTGGGCCCGAATGGCGCCGGCAAATCCACCACGCTGAACATCATCTCCACATTGCTGGACTATGATAAAGGCGACATCCGCATCGCCGGGCACGACCTGCGGCGCGAGGCGCGGGCCATCAAATCGCTGATCGGATTAGTGCCACAAGAAATAGCACTTTTCCCGACTTTGACCGCGCAGGAGAATGTCTCCTACTTCGCCGGGCTCTATGGCTTAGGCGGCAGCCAGCGCAAGCAGGCGGTGGCCGAGGCGCTGGAATTCGTCGGATTGGCGGAGCAGGCCAAAAAGCGGGCCGGCAAGATGAGCGGCGGCCAACAGCGTCGATTGAACATCGCCTGCGGCATCTCACACGACCCCCAGTTGATTATCCTCGATGAGCCTACGGTGGGCGTGGATGCCCAGAGCCGCGAGCACATCATGGACTCCATCCGCACCCTGCGCGACCGCGGCGCCACCATCATCTACACCTCCCACTACATGCCCGAAGTGCAGGAGATCTGCGACCGTATCGCCATCATCGACCATGGCAAGCTGGTCGGCATCGGTACCGAGGCCGAACTGCTGGCGGTAGTCACCGACGTCAAGAGCATCGTTGTCGAATTGGAGCCGCAAGCCGGCCTGGCTATCGAGGGCATCACGGATAAGTTGGGGCTGCTGCCCGACGTCCGCCGGGTGATCGCCGATGCCGATGGCTCCCAGCTGCGCATCGACGTCGACCTGGCCTTCTCCGACATCACACCGTTGGTCAAGGTGCTGATGGAAGCCGGCGTGCGGGTGCGCTCCTTTAACAACGAGGCCCCCGACCTGGAAAGCACCTTCCTGGCGCTGACCGGCCGCGAGCTGCGTCAGGGTTAGGGGAGGGATAAACGATGTTCTCCATCTTCAAAGCCGCACAGTTGGATTTGTTGCGTGACCGTTTTGGCCTCTTCTTTTTGATCTTCTTTCCCACCATCCTCTGCTTTTTGCTGGGTACTCTGCTGGCTTCAATGGATAACCCCGATGCGGTCATTGAGCCGATGACCGTGGAGTATGTGGTGGAAGGCGACAGCGCTGAGACGCAAACGGTAGTCGATGCCCTGATCGAGCAGTTCGAGGACGTTGAGGGCCTGGATCTGGTGCAGGCCAGCAGCCTGGATGCCGCCCGCGCGCATCTGGACGCCGGGGAGATCACCGCGGCCATCGCCATCGAGGAGCCTTTCGCCATCCGTATCTATGAGGGGACGGATAGCGTCCAGAGCCGGGCCGTTGGCGCCATCTTCACCGGCGTGGCCCGCATCACCGGCAGCTATCAGGCGCTGGTTGGGCACTACGAACAACTGTATGCCGAGCAATATGCCGAGCAGGCTGCTGCTGCCCAGGCCGCCGCCGCCCAGATGCCGCAGGATGAGGTGAGCGGGGGTGAGGCGAGCGGCGGTGAGACAGTCCAGGATGCCACCGCTGGTGCCAACACTCCAGCAGCCTCAGCCGATCAAGCTGCCGCAGCTGATAGTGCAGATGCAGCCATCGACGTGGACTTCTCCGCCACTTCCCTGGTCGCCAACAAGGAGTTTGGTATCAGCCGGACGATGATGGATTATTACGCCATCGCGATGATTGTGATGATCATCTTCATGGGCGGCTTCTCCGGTGGCGCCATGACCCTCTATGACGCCCGCCGGCAGGGCACGTTGAGGCGCACTCTGGCCTCGCCGCAGAGCCGCAGCTCGATTTACGTCCAGTACGTGTTGAGCTGGGTGCCGGCCAATATGGCCCAGGTGCTGGTGGTGATGCTGGTGGCCAGCCTGTGCTTTGGCGCCCAGTATGCCATGAGCTGGCAGGATAACCTGCTGCTGTTCGTGATGCTGTTTGTTGCTGGACAGGCTACCACCTCTATTGCTGTGATTATCGGCATGTTCATCAAGCGGGCCAATCCCAGCCTGGTGCTGATGCCGCTGCTGTGGGTGTTGCTGTTCTTGAGCGGTACCTTCAACAAGGACGTCTTTATCGCCGGTTTCTCGCAATATCTGCCGCCTTACGCCTTGCAGTCGGCTGCCTTCGATCTGACGCTGTTTGGCCGGCAGGAGGCAGCGCTCGTGGCGGTTGCTGTCAGTGCGGCGGTGTTCGCGCTGGCGCTGGCCGTGGGTACGGTGCTGTTCAATCGGAAGAAGGTGGCTTAACCATGAAAAAGACACTGTTGGTCTATGTCAACTCCCTGGCTCGTCTGCGTTTCCTGTTGGTGGTGTCCTTCCTCATCGGTTTGGGTTTGTGTGGCGCCTATCTGCTGTTCAGCACCCTGGGTGGCTCGCAGGAGACCGGAGCCAAGGCTGTGGCTTTAGGCGTGATTGACATGGATGGGACGGCTACGGCAGCCGACCTGCAGGATTATCTGACTGACGAGTTGGACATGGAGCTGGTGGCTGGCGACTACGACCAGCTGCAGACCGAGCTGATTGAAAAACGCATCAGCGGCATCGTGGAGATCCCCGCAGGCTTCGAGGCTGCTTTGCTGGCCGGTCGCGACGATACACCGTTGCTGGTGACCTACACCGACGACTATGCCAACAGCGCCTTCACCAACGCCTATCTGGAGCAGTACACCGGCTCGCTGCAGTTGCTGGCCGCCGCTGCTGATGGCGATTTGGAGGTCTATGGCGAACTGCTTGATTCGGCGCGCGAGCAGACCCCGGAGGTCAGCGTGGCCGCCCGTGACGAAGGCGCTGCCGAGCGGAGCAACATCTGGAACGGCATCATCTGGGTCTTCGCGATGTTCGCCATCGTGGTCATCATCCTGGCGCAAGGCATGAGCAACCTGCTGTTCGACGATCGCAAAGCCGGCACCTTCCGCCGCGTCCAGGCCTCCGACGTGCGGCCTTGGCAATACATCGCCGGTGTCTGCCTGGCCGGCTTCACCGTCTCGCTGGCCATGGTCGTCCCGGTCATCGCCTTCCTGGCCGCCCAGGGCTTAGGTGCCGAGTACCATCTGGGTGTCATCGCCCTGCTCTCCTTGATGGAAGTGCTGTTTGTGGTAGGTCTGGCGCTGCTCTGCGGACTGTTCCTGGCCAGCCGCAACACCATCACGGCGGCGGTGATCGCCTCCTCCACCATCCTGAACATGATCGGTGGCGCCTGGTTCCCGCTGGAGTACGCGCCCCAGTTCATGCAGACGCTGGCCCACTTCACGCCGCAGTACTGGTTCGTCCAGCCTATCTACATCATGGCTGAGGGCGGCAGCGTCAACTGGCCGCTGAACACCCTGGTGCTGGCGCTGTTCGCCACCCTGTGCTTCCTGCTCAGCGGCATCCGCTTCGCCACCCGTTCCAGCCAACGCTGAAACAGGCCGCTGGTACACGATAAAAAGCTTAAATACCACTAATATTGTACCAAAGTAAACGTTTGGCTCTCAAATTGGGAGTCAAACGTTTAATTAAGGGCAATATTGCGGAGAAACCTCAGCTTTGCTGCCGGGTCTCAGCATTCGGCGCTTGGTAGTCTGGCGACTGAGGCGGCACTGGCGGCTGGGGCGGGGGTGACGGTTGCGGCTGGGGCAGCACTTGCGGCTGAGGCGGCACTGGCGGCTGGGGCAGCAGTTCGGCTGGCTCGGCGGTGCGCATCAGCAGCAGCACCACCAGGCCTGCGGCCAGCACGGCGGTCACGGCCAGGCCGCCTTCCAGGCCGAAGGCACCGCCGTTGACCCACCAGGCACCGTCGCCGTTGACCACGCGCAATACCGACTCCATCTCCTCACC
>JAISUQ010000029.1 GCA_031272005.1 Coriobacteriales bacterium
CAGGGCGATGTAAGGCTTATCCTTGAACAGGTTGCGCAGGAAATCCAGATAGGCCTTCTGGGCCTCCGTATCGCGGCGGTGTATACGAAAGTCGCAGTCCCACTCGTCGATGATGAAGACGAAGCGGGTGCCGGTCTCCTCGTAGATTGACAGCAGTCGCCAGGTCAAGTCGTCTTCGCTGGCATTGCTGGGATACGCTTTGTCAAGCTCTTTGATTATCCTCGCACCCGAGGTAGCAGTTGACGGCGTAGCTCGATATGGGCAGCGTTGAAGTTTTGTTCCGGTGTGCGCAGTCGCTTGTCCAGCAGAACAGCCAGCGCTTCGGCCACTCTGCGCAACTCCGAGTTGCTGACAATCTGCCGACGGGTAACGGTGATAACCTCCACACCCATTGCGGCCAGTGTATTGCGGCGTTTGGCGTTGTCGTTGACCTGCTCTTCTGACAGGTGATAGTCGCGGCTGTCATACTCTACGTCAACCTGGTAATCTGCCCAGTACAGGTCGCAAACGAAGTGACTCCTGTGGGTTGTGCGTTTGGCTTCAGCGGAGCCCGTTATCCTGGTATTGAGTTGCGGCGCAGGCAAGCCATAACCGCCCAGCCGATAAGGCAGGCAAAGCAGCATGGCAAGGATGGTTTCCATAGGTGATCGGGAATCTGCCAGGACATACTTTATAGCCCGCATGGCCTGCTTGCGCCCCTTGAGGCCAGTAGCAGCATTGGCAAAGGCCTGCAATTTAGCCACAGTGGTCAACGGGCTGGCCAGAGTGAATCCCTGGCCAGTGCTTTCGTTGGCCGCCAGGCGATAGGAACCACACAGTTCGTAACCTAGCGCTATCAGCTCAGGCAAGGTCAGCTTGCCAGCCATCTGCACAAAGCATAACTCCGGCGAGCTCACGTAAGGTCCGTCCTTGGCCTTCAGGAAACTGCCAGCAGGCAACTGGGTGGTCAGGATGTGCGACTTGATGAATCCAGCACCTTTGCGCCCAGCCTTACTGCCCACCAGGATGTGCAGGGGTTTATCCAAGCTCCATAGCTCAACAGCACGCAGGCTGCCTGCATCAGGCAGCTTAGCTGCGGGCAGCTTCTGGCTTACTCGCCGCACACAGCTATAGCGTGTAACCCTGGCATCACCAAGCTGGTAGTAGCGCCAGAATTGCAAGGCCGAGTCATGTGAGATGAACCACTTCATTTAGCTACTGTAACACGATTTAGATATTTTTTGGCAGAGAATTACGAAAGGGCGATGTTTTCTCCGGCATTTGAGCGCTTATCGTTTGACCGAAGAAAACCATGCGGAGAAATTCAAGCCATCTACATGCGTAAACGCAGTGTGTTGATAGCTGTGCTGGAATCCGGCATTGAAAAGGTAGGTGTTTTTGCCATCCCAAACATCGCCCTTTCGTAATTCTCTGCCAAAAAATGGGGATTTTGCGAAACGGTGATGGCTGGCTGGCCCAGCGTGCCAGCAAGTGCCTTACTCAACGTCTGCCGACAATGCCTGCCCGCAGATTCTTGCACATGGTGTCTTGGCTACTGCAAACTGATCTCTGGCATCAGTTCCTGGTTGATTACTTCTAAGGTGTGCTGGAAGATGCGGAGTTCTTCGGGGGAGAGGCGTTGGCGGATGCGGTTGACTACCTCGCCAACGTAGTCGGTGTTGATCTTGGCGTAGTCATTGAACTTTTTGGTGACGGCCAGGCGATACTCGCGCTTGTCGGTGTCGGAACGCTGCTTGGCCACATAGCCTTTCTTGATCAGGCTCTGGACCTTGTAGGTGGCGTTGGCCTGGGAGATGTCTACGAACTTGGCAAAATCGCCGATGGTCGGGTGCCCCAGGGCGTTGATGACCTCTACGCAGAAGGTCTCCACTGCCGTCAGTGTGGCTTCGCGCGACTCGAAGCGGCCGAAGATCTTGCGGTAGAACTGCAGCTTGAATTTGGTATAGACGTCGATAAAGGCCTGGTCAAGCGGTTTATCCATTGGCGTCATCCTCTCTGGACGCGTTCTCTGAAGCCGTGTTTGCTGGGGGTGTGCTTGCTCGCGGTGTGCTTGCTCCGGTGGTGTCCTCCCCGGGCACATCAGGGTCTTCTGCCATCAGGGCGAACGAGATCTCGGCGCTGCAGGCCAGCTGGCCGTCAACCAAGGCGCGGCCTTCGCCAAAGCCGATACTGCCGCGCATACCGGTGATCTGGCATTCCAGCAACAGCACGTCTCCTGGCACCACCGGCTTGCGGAAGCGGGCTTTCTTCACGCCGCCGAAAAAGGCCAGCCGCCCGGCGTTCTCCGGTACGCTGAGCAGCGCCACGGCGCCAGTCTGGGCCAGCGCTTCGAGGATCAGCACGCCGGGCATCACCTTTTGCTGTGGGAAGTGCCCCGCAAAGAACGGCTCGCCCGCCGTCACGCATTTCTGCGCCTTGGCGTATTGGCCGGGCTGCATCTCCAGCACCCGGTCGATGAGCAGAAACGGCGGGCGGTGGGGGAGAATCTCCTGGATGGCTTCGATGTCCAAAGTCATACGTTACTCCTTAACTATAATGCTCGCATGGCGGGCGGTCACGCGAGCGGTCAAAACGGGCTGCCAGCGTGTGCGGTCAATACGGGCGGTCATGCGAGCGGTCAAAACGGGCGACTGCAGCAGGCAGTCACGCGAACGCTCAAAACGGGCAGTCAAAGCGGGCGACAACAAAGGTTGCCAATCCAGGCAATCAATGATATTCGGAGACGACCAGGCTGGCGTTGTGCCCGCCGAAGCCCAGGGAGTTGGACAGGGCATGGCGCACCTCAGCGTTGCGGCCAGTCCCGGGCACCACATCCAGGTCGCATTCCGGATCCGGAACCCGGTAGTTGATGGTCGGTGGCAGAAAGCCCTCGCTTACCGCCAGCGCGCAGACGATGCCCTCCACCGCTCCAGCCGCGCCCAGCAGATGCCCGGTCATAGATTTGGTGGAGCTGCAGGGCACGGTGCACCCGGCGCCGAAGACGGCATGCACGGCCAGCGTCTCGCCCTTGTCGTTGAGCGGCGTGGAGGTGCCGTGGGCATTGATGTAGCCCACATCGCTGGTGGTGATACCGGCGTCGGCCAACGCCAGTCGCATCGCCCGGGCGGCGCCGGTACCTTCCGGGTCCGGCGCGGTCATGTGGTAGGCGTCGCAGGTGGCACCAAAGCCGCTCAACTCGGCGTAGATGCGGGCGCCGCGAGCCAGGGCGTGCTCCAGGCTCTCCAAAGCTACGATGCCGGCGCCTTCTCCCAGCACAAAACCGGAGCGCTCCAGGTCGAAGGGGATGGAGGCACGCGCCGGGTCGCTGCCGGTATGCAAAGCCTGCATCGAGGTAAAGCCGCCCATCGCCAGCGGGATGACACAGGCCTCCGCCCCACCGGCCAGCACCACATCAGCATAACCGTGGCGGATGTGGCGCATCGCCTCACCCAGGGCATGGCTGCTTGAGGCGCAGGCGGTGACCACACAGGAGCTGTCGCCTCGAAAACCGCTGTCGATGGCAATCCGCCCTGCTGCCATATTGGGGATGGTGGTGGGGATATAAAACGGAGAAACCCGGTCCCAGCCGCGCTCCTGGGCCCGCAGGTGTTCGCGTACCGTGGTCGCCAGGCCGCCGATGCCGCTGGCTACCAGCACGTCGGCGCGCTCCAGGTTGGTGTTCTCGGCGCTGATGCCGCTGTCGCGCAGGGCTTCGCGGGCGGCAATCAGGGCCAGCAGAGTGAAGCGATCCATCTTGCGGGCTTCAGCGGCGGAGACGTACTCACCGGGCTCGATATGCACCTCGGCGGCCAGCTTGGCGGCCTGGTCTGTGGCGTCGTAGGCACTGATGGGCGTAATGCCGCAGCGTCCGGCGCGGATGGACTGCCAGAAGCTGGTGACGTCGTTGCCCAGTGGTGTGACGGCACCCAGGCCGGTGATTACAACGCGCTGACGTACTTGCGACATACCATGCGCAGCCTGCTCGTTGGTCTGCGGTTGTCCTTGCGTGTTACTCATAGCGTCATCCCTCCGTCCACGCAGATTACCTGTCCGGTGATATAGCTGGCCGCATCGCCGGCCAGGAAGGCCACCAGTGCGGCTATGTCTTCAGGCTGCCCTGCCCGGCGCAAGGCGATACCGGCCTGTACGGCGGTTCGGGCCTCTTCCGGCATGGCGTCGGTCATGTCGGTGGCGATGAAGCCGGGCGCCACGGCGTTGACGGTGATATTGCGGCTGCCCAGCTCGCGAGCCAGCGTCTTGGTCAGGCCGATCAACCCGGCCTTGCTGGCGGCGTAGTTGGCCTGGCCCGGGTTGCCGGCGATGCCCACCACGCTGGTGATGTTGACGATACGTCCGCCGCGCTGCTTGACCATGTTGCGGCTGGCCCGTTTACAGCAGAGGAAGGCGCCCTTGAGATTGGTGTCCAGCACTGCATCGAAGTCCTCCTCAGACATTCGCAGCAGCAGGGCATCGCGGGTGATGCCGGCGTTGTTGACCAGGATGCCCACGCTTCCCAGCGTTGCCTCTACCTGCTCAAACAGCGACTCAACGCCCTGCGCCTCGCTGACGTCGGCGGCAAAGGTGGCGAAGCGGGCGCCGCCGCCTCTGTCATCGTTGACTGTGTGTGCGAATTGCCTGGCAGCCTGCTCGCAGAGCGCCCGCGTCTCCTCCGCCGCCGCAGCGTTGCCGGCGTAGTTGATGGCGACATCATGGCCGGCCTGCGCCAGTGCCAGGCAGATGGCGCGGCCGATTCCCCGCCCGCCGCCGGTGACCAATGCGGTACTCATCGTGACTATCCTCTCTGCTCGCTGTTCAAGTTATCGCCCCAGTCTGCAATGATGGTTTGCAAATCCTCCACAACCTGGATACTGCGGCACTCCAGCTCGGGGGCGGTCTTGCGGATAAAACCGCTCAGAGCCTTGCCCGGGCCAATCTCGATGACCCGCCGGATGCCCGCGTCGCGCAGCGCAAGGATGCTCTGAGCGAAGCGCACCGGTGCAATCAGCTGACGCACCAGCAGGGCTGCCACCTGGTCATCTGAGGCAGCAGCAGCGGTGGCGTTGAATACCACTGGCACCTTTTGCGGCGCCAGCTCGGTCTGTGCCAGCCGCTTTTGCAATGCCGGTTGCACAACAGCCATCAGCGGCGTATGAAAGGCACCGCTGGTGGCCAGGGGCAGGCAGCGTTTGGCACCGCGCGCCTGGCATAACTCGGCGGCCTTCTCCACGGCAGCCGGCTCACCGGCGATGACCACCTGGCCGGGGCAGTTGTAGTTGGCGCAGGCCACCACGCCCAACCCGGCGGCAGCAGCCTCGGCCACGGCTGCTTCCACATCAGCATCGGCCAGGCCGAGAACGGCGCACATCCCGCCCGCTGCAGAGGCAGCAGCCTCGGCCATTCGGGCGCCCCTGAAGGCCAGCAGCGAGATCAGCGTCTCGGCATCGAACACCCCGGCAGCATGCAGGGCGCCATATTCGCCCAGCGACAGCCCGGCGGTCATCTGCGGTGCCAGGCCGGCCTCGCGCAGCAGCAACGTGACGGCAGCCGCAAATGCTGCCATGCAGGGTTGGGTGATGCGGGTATCGGCCAGCTCATCGGCAGAGGCCTCGAAGCAGGCGGCGGCCAGGTCGAAGCCGGCGGCGTCGCTGTCAAACAGCGGGCGCACCTGCGGGTAGAGCTCGTAGAAGTCGTGTCCCATGCCGGGGGTTTGGGAGCCCTGACCGGCATAGAGCCAGGCGGTTGGGGTGCTCATAACTCCGGCAGCCCCTTCCGGACCTTTGCGTAATCGCTCATCAATTCGGAGAAGATGCTGGCCAGCGGGCGTATCTCGGTCAGCTGACCGGCCACCTGCCCGGCCATGAACGAGCCGCGCTCCAGGTCGCCCTCGCGCACCGCCCGCTTCAGCGAGCCCAGGGCCATGCCTTCGAACTCCTCGCGGCTGGCCCCGGATTGCTCCAGCGCCAGATACTCCCGGCTCATCTTGTTCTTCAACAGGCGCACCGGCGTACCGCTGACCCGGCCGGTGACGGTGGTACCGGTGTCGCGGGCGTCCAGCAGGGCCTGCTTGTAGTTGGCGTGTATCGGGCATTCCTCGCTGACCAGCAGCGCCGTGCCCATCTGGGCGCCGATTGCCCCCAGCGCCAGCGCCGCGCAGAGCTGGCGTCCGGAGGCGATGCCCCCAGCAGCGATGACCGGGATGGAGACGGCCGCCACCACCTGCGGTAGCAGTGCCATGGTGGTCAGCTCGCCCACGTGGCCGCCGCTCTCGGTGCCCTCGGCCACCACGGCATCCGCTCCGCTGCGCTCCATGCGTTGGGCCAGCGCCACACTGGGGATGACCGGGATGACCTTGGCGCCGGATGCCTTGAAGGCTGCGATATAGGGCGCTGGATTGCCGGCGCCGGTGGTGATTACCGGTACGCGCTGCTCTACCAGCAGCTCAGCCAGCTCGGCAATCTGCGGATGCATCAGCATCAGGTTGACGCCGAAGGGCTTATCGGTCAGTGTGCGCAGCTCGGCAATCTCGGCGCGCAGGGCTTCGGCGGATAAACCGCCGCTGGCGATAATCCCCAAGGCTCCGGCCTCGCAGACGGCGGCGGCAAAGCGCCCGGTGGCAATCTGAGCCATGCCACCCTGCATGAACGGATACCTGATACCCAAGAACTCATTCAACAACATCGGACTTCTCCCTTTGGTTCTCAATACTCCATACACACGGCGCCAGAGGTCAGTCCCGCGCCGAAACCGGCCAGCACCAGGCGTTGACCACGCAACAGGCGCCCGGAGCGGGCCAGCTCGTCCAAGGCCAGCGGGATGCTGGCAGCCGAGGTGTTGCCAAAGCGTGCCAGGTTGACAAAGAAGCGCTCCAACGGCAACCCCAGACGCCGGGCGGCAGCGGCGATGATTCGCTGGTTGGCCTGATGACAGACGAAATGCTCGATGTCTGCCAGCGCCCACCCGGCCTGCTCCACCACCTGGCGCGCCCCGCTGACCAGCGCCTCCACGGCAAAGCGGAACACCTCCGGCCCGTCCATGCGGATATAATCGCGCACCGAAAGCGTCACGTCATCGCCTTGTGCCCGCGCCAGCCACTCAAAGCGTCCCGTCGTCTTGCGCACCACTGCCGCACCCGCCCCATCGCCAAACAACACGCAGGTGTTGCGGTCTGTGAAATCAACAACGTGGGAGAGGACCTCGCTGCCCACCAGCAGCGCCGTCTCGCCCTCGTTGAGCAGGCGTTCGGCTGCGATCAGGGCGTAGACGAAGCCGCTGCAGGCGGCGTTGACATCAAAGGCCAGCAACTGGCTGGGCAATCCCAAATCACGCTGCAGGTAGCAGGCCAGTGAGGGTGCAGCGGCATCAGCTGTGATTGAGGCGCATAACACTAGCTTTATAGCGTCAGTGTCAGCACCGCTGCCGGAATTGCGACCGGAATCACAGCCGGAATCGCGTCCTGTCGCGCAGCCGGACCCAGCGGCGGACCCAGCGGTGAATCCAGCGGCGGACACAGCGTTGTACCCAGCTGCCGCCAGTGCCTGCGCGCCAGCCTCCCGCGCCAGCGACAGCGCCGTCTCGGTCTCGGCGACATAACGGCTGTGGATGCCGGTGCGTGAGACAATCCACTCGTCGCTGGTCTCCACCATCTGCGCCAAATCGTCGTTGGTCAGTACGCGGCGCGGGTGAGCGCTGCCGGTGGCGAGGATAGACAGTCCCATCAGTTAAACCTCCGATAACGTTGATAACGCCGCTCCAACAGCTCGCTGGTCCCCAACGTCGACAGCTCGGCCAGGGCTTGGCGCAGCAGCGGGCGCAGGGCGAAGATGGCTTCGCTGGCTGCGGCCTCATCGGCGCCGGCGCCAGCGGGCGGTTCGGGCACTATGCCGTCAATCATCGCGAACTCCTTCAGGTCGGCGGCGGTCAGGCGCATCAGCTCGGCGGCCTCGGCGGCCCGTGAGGCATCCTTCCAGAGGATGCTGGCGAAACCTTCCGGGCTGAGGATGGAATAGATGGCGTTCTCGTACATCAGCACCTTATCCGCCAGCCCCAGCGCCAGCGCCCCGCCGCTGCCGCCCTCGCCGGTTATCACAGCGATGGTCGGCACCCTCAGCTGGCTCAAATCAAACAGGCAGCGGGCGATGGCCTCGCCCTGGCCACGCTCCTCGGCGCCGGTGCCGGGGTAGGCGCCGGAGGTGTCGATGAACGTGATGACCGGCCGGCCGAACTTCTCGGCCTGGGCGATGGCGCGCTGGAACTTGCGGTAGCCCTCCGGGTGCGACATGCCGAAGTTGCAGGCGATGTTGCTGGACAGATCGGTGCCCTTGACGTGCCCGGCCAGCGTTACCGGCCGCCCTTCAAAGCGGGCGATGCCGCAAATCAGCGAGCGGTCATCAGCATACAGCCGATCGCCGTGCGTCTCGAAGAAGTCCTCAAAAAGCTGGGAGATAAAATCGCCAATCCGCGGCCGTCCGACATCCCGCGCCAGGGCCACCCGTTCGCTGGCCGTGATGGTTGGCGTCGATGTGGCTGAGGCTGAGGCGGGGGAGACGTCCGGCGCCAATGGAGCAGCAGAAGCGGCATCCGAGGCTGCCCCAATGCCCGCATCTGCAGCAATGACTGCAGCCGACACCTCAGCGCCAGTCACCTTATCAGCTTCGCCCGCTGCGTCCGCTGCCCCCGGATCTGCTCCCACCGCGTTGCTTGCACCCGCTGTCCCCGCCGCGTCTGCCGCCCCTGCGCTCGCGCCCACCGCGCCCGCACCCGCCGCCGCCCCTGCACTCGCACCCACCGCACCCGCTGACACCACATCACCCACATCCGCCACATGCAACCGCAGCAGCAAGCCCAGCGTCTCGCGCAGCTTCTCCCGCGCCACCACGGCGTCCACGAAGCCGTGCTTCAGCTGGAACTCCGCACTCTGGAAGCCCTCCGGCAGTTTGGTGCCCAGGGTCTGCTCAATCACCCGCGGCCCGGCAAAGCCGATCAGTGCCCCCGGCTCAGCCAGGATAATGTCGCCCAGCGAGGCAAAGGAGGCGGTCACACCGCCGGTGGTGGGATGGCAAAGCACGCTGATGAACAGCCCGCCGGCAGCCGCCAGCCGCCGCACGGCAGCAGCGGTCTTGGCCATCTGCATCAGCGAGAACATCCCCTCCTGCATCCGCGCCCCGCCGCTGGCGGCGAAGATGATCAGCGCCAACCGCTGCTCCAACGCATACTCGGCGGCCAGGGCGACCGTCTCGCCAACCACCGTGCCCATGCTGCCC
This sequence comes from Coriobacteriales bacterium, assembly GCA_031272005.1. Lineage (GTDB taxonomy): Bacteria > Actinomycetota > Coriobacteriia > Coriobacteriales > UBA8131 > JAISUQ01. The sequence continues at coordinate 9,240 of JAISUQ010000029.1, forward strand.
ATCAAGACCTCTGGCAGCAACTCCACGCAAACAACCCCGCAACCGCAGATGCGGCCGCTTTTGCAGAGCACAGCATCAGGCAGGCCGCTGCGCTTGGTCAACCCGGCCAGCTTCTCCGCATAACCCGGAAACCCCAACGGGTCCCGCGTGGCCAGCTCGCCAAACAGCGGAGAAGCGCTGCCCTTGTCCAACACCTCGTCGATGCGGCTGCGAAACCGGATACGCGCCTTGCTCTGGCGCCCGGCCCGGCGTTCCTCAGACAAGGCCTCCAAACTCTCCTTGCGCTGGCGAAAAGCCTCAAAGATGTTCAGCGGCGTCACAGCATCACCTCTTCCTTCAGCGCCCCCAGCATCGTATCCAGGTTGCGCTCCACGGTGCCGGTGTCGATGCGGTTATAGAGGAAGTCTGGGCTATAAAGCACCATATAGAGCAGTCCGAGGTTGGTGGTAATGCCGGTGAACAGGGTCTCCTCCAGCGCCCGCCGCATCCGGAGCACCGCCTCGTGGCGGTTGCGGCCATGCACGATGATCTTGGCCAGCAGCGAGTCGTAATAGGGTGAGATGATGTAACCGGGGTGCGCTACAGTGTCCACCCGCACGCCGAAGCCGCTGGGCAGGTGGAGATGTTCGATGGTGCCCGGGCAGGGGGCGAAGCCATGCGCCGGATCCTCGGCGTTGATGCGGCACTCGATGGCGTGCCCCTCGAAGCGCACATCGGCCTGGGAGAACTCCAGCGGCAGCGCCGAAGCGATGCGGATCTGCTCGCGGACGATGTTGATACCGGTGATCATCTCGGTCACCGGATGCTCGACCTGGATACGGGTGTTCATCTCGATGAAGTAGTATTCGCCATCCGGCGTGAGGATGAACTCCACGGTGCCGGCATTCTCGTAACCCACCGCCCGAGCCGCCCGCAGGGCGTCGGCGGTCATGCGTTGGTGCAGCTCCTCAGGCACAGCGGCCGCTGGCGCCTCCTCGATGACCTTTTGGCGGTTGCGCTGCAAGGTGCAGTCCCGCTCGCCGAGATGGATCTGATTGCCGTGGCTGTCGCCGAGGATCTGCACCTCGATATGGCGCGGCGCGGTTATCAGCTTCTCTATATAGATGTCATCGTTGCCGAAGCAGGCCTTGGCCTCCGCCCTGGCCTCGGCCAGCTGCGACGATAATTCGCCTGGTTCAGCGACCACCCGGATGCCACGCCCGCCACCGCCGGACGCCGCCTTGAGCAACACCGGATAACCCAACTGCCCGGCCACCTGCTCGGCGGCCTCGGCATCACCCACCAGCCCCTGCGAGCCGGGCACCACCGGGATGCCCTGCTCGCGCGCCAGGCGCCGGGCGGCATCCTTGTCGCCCAACAGCGCGATGACCTCTGGCGACGGCCCGATGAAGACCAGCCCGTTATCCCTGGTCAGAGCGGCAAACTCGGCATTCTCCGACAAAAACCCAAAGCCTGGATGGATGGCGTCGCAACCGGTGAGCAAAGCGGCGTTGAGCACCGCCTGCTGGTCCAGATAACTCTGCGCAGCCGACGCCGGCCCGATGCAGACCGAGCGGGTAGCCAGGGTGGTGAACAGCGCGCCGCGGTCGGCCTCGGAGCAGATGGCCACCGTCTCGATGTTCATCTCCCGGCAGGCCCGCAGGATCCGGGCGGCGATCTCGCCGCGATTGGCTACCAGCACGCGCCTGAGCATGGCTACCTCACGGCGCTGTCTGCTGCGATGGCAAACAGCAGGTCGCCGTACTCCGCCAACCGACCGTTCTCCGCCGGCGCGGCGGTGATGGTACCGCCAACCGGCGCTGTAACCTGGTTGAAGGTCTTCATCGCCTCAATCAGGCAGAGCACATCGCCAGCGTTGACATGTTCGCCTACCGTTGCATAAGGCTCGCTGCCCGGCTCGGCACTGCGATAGATGATGCCCAGCAAAGGCGCCGTAACCAGGATGTCTGAGGGATTTATGGCGGAGAAGGTCGTGTTGTTGGCAGCGCTGCCAACGGGGGAGCCAGAAGGGCTGCCGGCAGCTTGGTTGCCCGCGGCGTGATTGCTGACGAGAGTACCGCCGCCGCCTGCACCGTCAGCTCCGCCAACACCGCCCGCACCGAATGCACTAACGCGGCCATCCACACCTGCTCCAGCATCGCTAAACAGCGTGGAGGCATCTCCCAGCAACTGCCCACTCGTCGCACCAGCGGTCAGATGGCTGGCAGCTGCGGGGTAGCCCAGATACTGGATGTTGACCGGCTGTCGTTCGAGGACAAGGCGCACACCACCCTCCTCATATTCGAGGCGGGTCAGGTTATGCGATTCGAACAGAGCAGCCAGTTCTTCTGGCGACCTCATGCCTTCAGGGAGTCGATGAGCGAAACGACGTCGCCAACGGTCTTCAAGCCCTCGGCATCGGCCGCCTCAATGGTCACGCCGAACTCGTCTTCCAGCGACATAATCAGCTCCACGGCGTCCAGCGAGTCCGCACCCAAGTCGTCCGCGATGTCTGATTCCAGCTTGATATCCGCAGCGTCCAGGCTCAGCTGGGCCACCAGCACCTTCTGAATCGCCTCAAACGTACCATCTGCCATCTGCCAACCTTCTTTCATCCACACCAGGCGACGCCCTGCCAACCAAAGAAACTTAAAATTCTTTAAGTATTATTCGCCCCTTGCCCCACTTTGTCAAGTGGGATCACTACAGGCTCTTGAAAACACTCTCCACAGCTACACCGCCAAGGTGTTTGGATACAAAATCGATTTCTTTGCGCGCTGGGGAAAGGTGTCGAGATGAACGCGACAAAATGTATACCTTTCGTCGCGTATGCACGATAAAACGTAGGGGTGCGTGTTGCGCGGTGCCGCGGGATGAGCCATTCCCGGGCTTGCGTGAGAAGCTCGGTGGAAGTGCCGCCGGGATGACACGGTTTTGACATTCTCGCTTGATAAGTTGGGGGTGCGGACAATATCGCTTAGTAACGGCACAATTCTGAAGTGAGCAATTGTATGGACACCCAACCTGTTATAATCTGGCAAGAAGGAATAATGAAGCAAACAGAGAAATATCAGAACTTGATTATCGTAGCTGCTATTGACGGCTATTCGAATAAGCATGGCTTGTCCCCCAGTGATACATTCAAACTATTTCGCAGGTATGATGTCTTTGAGGCTCTCCGTCAGAGTGCTGACAGCCTGCACACGCAAAGCTTCGACGATAGCGCCGACTTTGCCGAAGACTTCATTGCGAGGATGTCTAAGTGACAACATTGCGTCTCTATCATGGCTCGAACTGCGATTTTTCTCGTATTGATTTGAACCATTCACGAGACAAACGCGATTTTAGCAAGGGGTTTTATGCAACAACCCTGCGCGAACAAGCTGAAAGTTGGGCCGCAACAACACATTTGCGCTATGATGGCGAGGGCAAGTTCCTTTACCTGCTCGATTTGAATCTTGACCCAAGCCTTGCAATATTGGAATTCGATGGTATTACTGCAGATTGGCTGGAGATGGTTAAGGAAAACCGCATCAAAGGTGGTTTGCAACATTCGTACGATATTGTGCGTGGGCCTGTGGCTGATGACGATACGATGCCGACACTTTCCCTATACGTTGATGGTTTGCTGAGCGTGGAAGCAACTATGCGTCAACTGGAGTATTCCAAGCCCAACGACCAAGTGTCATTGCATACACCGATTGCCCTGCAAAAGCTGGAATTGGTTGGAAAAGTGCGCTTATGAGCCAACACTATTTCTACAAAGAGAAGAACCTGACTTCGATTATCCTGCTCAAGACCGAGAAAGTAGTCGAATTGATAGCTGCAAGAGAAGGCATAGACTTCGAGTCGGCGCTGGAGAAGTTCCTGGACTCGAAAACCTACGAGTCGCTCTGCAACCCAGACACCCTGCTTTGGTCTGAGAGCTCCCCTTTCATCCTGGATGATTACCTGAGAGAGTTGTCGGTTTCCGGCCGTTGAACCAATTGCGCTGCTGGTATACTATGTTAACTTGCGCCGCGAGGCGCTTATCTCCGCTGATTACTCCCTAAGGAGCGCTGTGTTTGGTTTAGGTGGATTCGAGATTGCGATTATCGCGCTGTTCGGATTCCTGATATTCGGGCCGGATAAGTTGCCGCAGATTGCCCGTACCATCGGCCGGGCGATGCGGCAGTTCCGCAGTGCCCAGGAGCAGATGAACAAGGTCATCAAGGCCGAGGTCTATGACCCTTTGAAGGACATCGAGCCGATTGCCAACCCCTTCGCCGGCCTCAATCTGGAAGACGCCCTGACCGGCAAGAAGAGCGACAAAGCGGCGGAGAAGAAAGACGACAAGAAAGCCGATAAGCCTGCTGCGTTGAAGTCGGGCGATAAGACCGCTGGCAAGGCTGGCAGAAGCAAGGCTGGCGACAAGTCCGGTAAAGCCGATACTACAACTGAGGACGCCAAGCCGATTCCGGCTGACGCCATGCAGGCAGCCATCGCTGGGCAGGCCAGCAAGGCCAAGGAGGCGGCTGCCAAGTCGGCCAAGTCGGCCAAGGCGGCTGAGAAGCGGGCTGGCGGATCGGCTGGCGCCGGGGCAGGCGGGTCAGCCACCGCAGGCGGGGCAGCCACCGCAGGCGGAGCGGCTGCTGTCGCGTCTGCCACCACCAACACCACCAGCAAAGCGTCAACTGAGAGCTTCGCCGAGCGCCGCGCCCGGCTGGAGCGGGAGCACGCCGCTGCCAAGGCGGCCAAGGCTGCCGAAGCAGCCGCAGACGGCGGCGCATCATCTGACACTGCGTCTGCCGGCGCCGCGCCTGCCAACGCCACCACCGGCGCTGCGACTGCCGCTGCCGCTGCTGGAGCCGCAACTGCCTCAACAGACAGCACGCCTGATGCGCCCGCAACCGCTTCTGGCTCAGCCGCCGATGGAGGTGGCCGGTAATGCCAGTCGGACAAGCCCGGATGCCGCTGTTTGACCACATCGGCGAACTGCGCCGCCGGATGACGGTCATCGTGGTTGCCCTGCTCATCGCCACCATGGCGCTTTACTTCATCTCGCCGATGCTGATCCTGTTCATCGTTCAACCGGTGACTGAATACATCAACGGCGGCGAGCCGGTGACCACGCTGGAGGCTCTGCAGCCCATCCTCTATCAGCTCGACCCGCTGGGCGGCTTCTCGCTGCGTTTCAAGGTGGCGCTGGTCTTCGGCATCCTGGTCACCAGCCCCATCTGGATCTGGCAGCTGCTGGGCTTCTTCGTGCCGGCCCTCAAGCCCAACGAGCGCAAATGGGTACTGCCCACCTTCTTCGCCGCCGTGCTGTTGTTCGCCTTTGGCATGGTCTTTTGCTACATGCTGATCCTCGACCCGGCCTTCCAGTTCCTGGTCGGCCAGATTGAGGACTACGCCAGCGTCTTTCCCAACGCCACCGACTATATCAACGTCATCCTGCTGTTTGAGATCGGCTTCGGTGTGGCCTTTGAGCTGCCGCTGGTCGTCTTCTACCTCACGGTCTTCAACATCGTGCCCTACAAGAAACTGCGCGCCAGTTGGCGAGTGGTATATATAGTGCTGCTGGTGGTCTGCGCCATGGTCACGCCGGATGCCAATCCGGTGACCATGCTGCTGATGTTCGCGGCCATGGCCGTGCTTTACGAGGCTTCGTTGTTCATCTCGCGCATCGTGCTGGCCCGCCGCATCGCCCGCCAGAAAGCGGCGGAGGCCGGCGAGCTGGACGAGGACGAAGACGACGATGACGATGACGAGGGCGATGAAGACGAAGACGAAGACGAAGACGAGGACGCGAGCTGAGTGCATGAGTTCTCGCTGATGCAGAGTGTGTTGGACACTGTGGAGGCCTCGGCGCGGGATGCCGGGGCCGAACGCGTTACTGTCATCAAGCTGGTAATCGGCGAGATGAGCGAGGTGGTGGAAGAAGCGATGGAGTTCGCCTTTGAGGCCCTCTCTCCGCAAACCTTAAGCGCAGGAGCCGCGCTGGAGATGCGCATCGTACGCCCGCGCTCGCGCTGCGCGGCCTGCGGCCAGGAATTCGAGCACGACCGCTACCACCGCGCCTGTCCCCACTGCGGCTCCCTGGCCTGCGAGCTGATAGCCGGTCGGGAGTTATATATAGATGCAATCGAGATAGAGAATTAGATAGAGAACCGCCATGCAACTGGACATCCATAAACCCATCCTGGACCTCAACGACCGTCTGGCTGCGGAGAACCGCGCCCGCCTCGACGAGCACGGCATCTACCTGCTCGATCTTCTGGCCTCGCCCGGCGCCGGCAAGACCTCGTTGATCCTGGCCAGCATCGAGCGCCTGCGTCAGCGCTATCGCATCGCCGTCATCGAGGGCGACATCGCCAGCGACGTCGACTCCCAGAAGATCAAAGCCCAGGGCATCCCGGCAGTGCAGATCAATACCGGCGGTGCCTGCCATCTGGAGTCAGCGATGGTCAAGCGCGCCCTGGACGCCTTGGACCTCTCCCAATTAGACCTGATTATCGTGGAGAACGTCGGCAACCTGGTCTGCCCCACCGATTTCTACCTGGGGGAGGACGCCAAGGTGATGATCCTCTCCGTCCCTGAAGGGCATGATAAGCCGCTCAAGTATCCGGGCATCTTCCAGGTCGCCCGCGCCGTTATCCTCAATAAGATAGACACCATGCCGGTCTTTGATTTCGATGAGCGGGCCTTCAGGCAAAGCGTGCAGGACCTCAATCCGCAGGCGCCGGTCTTCCCGCTCAGCGCCACCACGGGCAAAGGATTGGAACTTTGGGTACAATGGCTGGCTGGGGAAGTTGACAGGAAGTCAGAGCCTGACGACAGCTGATGGCAACTGACGGCAGCAGACGGCAGTTGACCGCGTGGCACCAGCCGCCACCAGCCAGCCAGCCGCCACCAGCCAGCTGCCAGTCGCCGGCCGTCTGCCGCCAGGCAAGCATTTGTATTGGAGATCAGTTTTGCGTCTAGTCATCACAGAGAAGAATATCGCCGCCAAAAAGATTGCTGAGCTGCTGGCCACCGGCAAGCCCAGGATTGACAAGGTCTACGACACCCAGGTCTACCGCTTCGAGCGCGACGGCGAGGAGTGGGTCAGCATCGGGCTGAAGGGCCACATCCTGTCCGTGGATTTTGTGGAGAGCATCCGCTGGTCCAAGAAGCAGGGTTGGTACTCGGTGGATGAGGACGGCGTGCTGACCAGCTTTGAGCTGCCATCCACCCTGGCCACGCCGCCGTTCAAGAAGAAGAAGCCCTTCTCCGAGGACGGCGTGGACCTCAAGGCCTGGAAGGTGGGGGCGCTGCCGTATCTGGTCTATGCGCCGCTGCGCAAGCTGCCGGCCGAGAAGGGCATCATCCGCTCGATGAAGAACCTGGCCGCCAAGGCCGATAGCGTGATTATCGCCACCGACTTCGACCGCGAAGGCGAGCTGATTGGCGCGGATGCCCTGTCGGTGGTGCGCGAGGTGGCGCCGGATTTGCCGGCCACACGCGCACGCTATTCTGCTATCACCAAGGAGGAGATCAACCACGCCTTCGCCAATGAGGTGACGCTGGATGTCGACCTGGCCCAGGCCGGCGAGTCCCGCCAGTGGATCGACCTGATCTGGGGTGCGGTGCTGACCCGCTTCTTGACCATCTCCAAGTTCGCCGGCTTTGGCAACGTGCGTCCCTCCGGGCGGGTGCAGACGCCAACCTTGGCGTTGATTGTCGCCCGCGAGATGGAGCGGCGGGCCTTTGTCCCCGAGGATTACTGGGTAATCAAGGCCAGCTTCGATGCCGATGCTGCCGCCACGCCCGAGCAGCCCGTCCAGCCCTTCGAGGCCGGCCACGCCACCGAGCGCTTCAAGGTGGAGGCCGAGGCCAACGCCGCCATGGCTGCCATCGACGGCGCCACCAGCGGCACCGTCAGCAGCATCGAGAAGAAGGAGCGCCGCGTCCCGCCGCCAACGCCGTTCAACACCACCTCCCTGCAAGCCGCCGCCGCCGCCGAGGGTCTGGCACCCGGGCGCACCATGCGTATCGCCGAGTCGCTGTACATGGACGGCTTCATCTCCTACCCACGTGTCGACAACACCGTCTATCCGGCCTCGCTGGATCTGGCCGGCACCGTCAAGATGCTCAAAGGCGTGCCCGCCTACGCTCCCTATGCCGACCAGCTGCTGGCCAAGGCGGCCGGCGGCAAGCTCAGCGCCACCCGTGGCAAGACCGAGACCACCGATCACCCGCCCATCTATCCCACCGGCGTCGCTTCTCCGGAGAAGCTCAAGCCGGAGGAGTGGAAGCTTTACAACCTGATTGCCCGCCGCTTCATGGCTACGCTGTCCGGCCCGGCCACGGTGGAGGGCACCAAGGTCTCCATCGACGTCGCCGGCCAGCCCTTCGTGGCCAAAGGCGACGTGCTGGTGCAACCGGGCTTCAGGGCCATCTACCCCTACGGCCTGAAGAAGGACGAGCAGCTGCCCGCGCTTGCCCAGGGCCAGCGGGTGGCCTTCTTCGGTGCCACGCTGACCAAGAAGCAGACCGAGCCGCCCGCCCGCTTCTCCCAGGGTCGCCTGGTGCAGGAGATGGAGAAGCACGGCCTGGGCACCAAATCCACCCGCGCCTCGATCATCGACCGCCTGATTGCCGTGCGCTACATCCAAAACGACCCGGTGGAGCCCACCGCCCTGGGCATCGCCGTCATCGAGGCCTTAGGCCGCTTCGCCCCCCATATCACCACGCCGGAGATGACCGCTCAGCTGGAGGAGGAGATGAGCGCCATCGCCGCCGGTGCCAGCAGCCGGGACAAAGTGGTCAACCATTCCCGCAACCTGCTGGCCGACATCATGGACGAGCTGATTCCGGCCAAGGAGGAGGTCGGCGAGGCGCTGGAGGACGCCGTCACCGCCGATGCCCGCGTGGGCGCCTGCCCCACCTGCGGCAAGGACCTGCTGATGAAGCACTCGGCCAAGAACCGCTCCAGTTTCATCGGTTGCTCCGGCTGGCCGGAGTGCGCGGTCACCTATCCGGTGCCGCAAGGCCGCATCGAGCCGGTGGATGACCTCTGCCCCACCTGCGGCAAGCCCCAGATCAAGGTGACGCCGTTTCGCTCCAAGCCGCATCTGCAATGCGTCGACCCGCACTGCCCAACCAACCATGAGCCGGACCTCAAGGTGGGGGACTGCCCCATCTGCGCCGCCGCCGGCCGCACAGGCGCACTGATTGCCCAGAAGAACCCACGCACCCTAAAGCGCTTCATCCGCTGCACCAACTATGAGCTCTGCAACGTCTCCTACCCGCTGCCGCAGCGGGGCAAGCTGGAGGCCACCGGCCAGGTCTGCGAGGCCTGTGGGGCGCCAAAGGTGATAGTCAACACCACCCGCGGCCCCTGGGAGCTCTGCCCCAATCTGGAATGCCCCCTGCGCGAAGAGCGCGAAAAAGCCAAAGCGGCGGAGAAGGCCGCCGGCAAGTCTGGCAAGTCGGCCAAGAAGCCAGCCGTCAGGAAGTCCACCAAGTCCGCAAAGTCCGCGAAGTCCGCGAAGAAGGCCCCCGCGGCCAGCAAGGCCACCAATGCCGCCGAGGCCGCCGAGGCCACCGAGTAGAGAGCTGCCGAGAATGACTGAGAAAAGCTACCCCAAAGTAACCGTCGTCGGCGCCGGCAACGTGGGTGCCAATGCCGCCCTGCTGCTGTTACTCAAGGACCTGGCCAACGTGGCGTTGGTCGACGTGGTGCCCGGTGTGGCCGAAGGTAAGGCGCTGGACATCATGCATATGCGCTCCAACGAGCGCTTCGGGCCACGCATCTGCGGCAGCGAGGATTACGCCATCACGGCCGGCAGCGACATCGTGGTGGTCACCGCCGGTGTGCCGCGCAAGCCGGGTATGACCCGCGAGGATCTGCTCTCCGTGAATTCCGGCATCGTACGCTCGGTACTCGACGCTGCCCTGCCGGCCTCGCCAGACGCTATCTACGTCTTTGTCACCAATCCGCTGGACGTGATGGTCAACCTGGCCTTCTCCCTGGCTGGCCTGCCGGCCAATCGGCTGTTCGGCATGGGCGGTGTGTTGGATACCGCCCGTTTCATCTACGCCATCGCCCAGGAGACCGGTGCCGAGCCAGGTGACATCCAGGCCATGGTCATCGGTGCCCACGGCGAGGCCATGCTGCCACTGCCCCGCCTGGCCACCGTAGCCGGCCGCCCGCTGCCGGAAGTGGTGGATGCTGCTGCCATCCAGCGCATCGTTGAGGCCACCGTTCAGGGTGGCGCAGCCGTGGTCAACCTGCTGAAGACCGGCTCGGCCTTCTATGCCCCGGCCTCCTCCATCGCCCGCATGGTGGCCGAGATCCTCTCCCCCAGCGGCCAGACCCTCTCCGTCTGCGCCCGCCTGGCCGGCCAATACGGCATCGAGGGCACCCACATCTGCGTACCGGTGCGCCTCGGCAAAGCAGGTGTGGAGGAGATAGTCGAGCTTCCCTTGAATCCCGACGAGCTGGCCGCGCTGCAGGCCTCCGCCGCTGCCATCAAGTCCCAGCTGTAGTGTTAATCGGCATCCTCAGTGATACCCATGGCAGTCTGTCGCCGGGCGTCAAGCAGGCGCTGGCGGGGGTGGAGCACATCCTGCATGCCGGCGACATCGGCGGCCAATGGCTACTTGACGAGCTGGCCGAGATTGCCCCGGTGCAAGCCGTGCTGGGCAACTGCGACTGGAGCGGCGACTACCTCGACGTGCCCGAGTCGCAGAGCCTGCAACTGGACGGCTTGCGCATCTTCATGACCCATAAGCCAGCCGACCTGGAAGCCGCCCTGCGCGGCAGAGGCGCCATCGCCGCCGGTCAACCGCTGCCCAACATCGCCATCCACGGCCACACCCACATCCCCCGTCAGGAACACCAGGGCTCCGTCCTGCTCCTCTGCCCCGGTTCCCCCACCCGCCCCCGCGCCACCAGCCCCCCCAGCATCATGCTCCTGAAAACAACCCCCAGCCGAGTTGCTGCTGTTGAGGTCGTGGAAATAACAGCTTAGATGCATCTGTTGAGCATATAATATTGATATTCACACTGAAAGTGTTATTATCAGTAGATAAAACTCAACATAAGGACGAGCATGGCTATTCAGGAGTACATCAATACACATCAGGTGTTCAACATTGCCGACTTGCGAAGCGGTAACAGCTTAAGCACTACCAATCTCAACCTACTGTCACGTGCTGTTGCCAATGGCAAGCTTGAGCGAGTACGCAAAGGACTTTACGTTTCGAAGACCGGGCGTTTTGAGGGCGCCGTTGCAGAACCTTACGACGTCGCCATGGCCGCAGTCGACGATGCTGTATTCTGCTGTCTATCTGCTCTGCAACTGCATGGCGTGCTACACAACACCATTTACTGGACACAGTTTTATACAAGACACCATCTGCCTGTCTTCAGCTATGAAGGTCAGAGATACATCCCTATTTATAACAAGAGACAAAACATCGACCTGGATAGAGTCATGACCTTACGCGGCGGCAGTTATCCTGTAACTTCCAGAGAGCAGACGGTGCTTGATTGCCTGAGTAACGTGAATCGCGCTGCCGGAGCAGAGAATCTCCTGCGCTCTGTTGGAGGATTCGCCTATTTGGATGTTGCCCAGTTACTCAACCTTGCTGCCAGCTACAGCGCTGGCACACGTGCTCGGCTTGGATGGCTTTTATCTGTTAATAAGCAGATCTGGAAAGTCAGCGATACTCAACTCTTGAAGCTGCAGACAAGCATCGGTGCAGGGCCATACTATTTTGGCTCAAAACCAACAGCAAGTGCAGCTGGCTCAATTGCCCAGTCAGAAGCAGCGCCCAAAACCACCTGGCAACCAACCTGGCGACTCTATCTGCCAACCGAGGAAGAGGAGATGACAGCATGGCTAAACCACTGAAGACGACACCCATTGACTTGTCTGGATTCAACCCGTCTGTGGCTAACAAAGTGAAACGCCTGGCGATTATCCTGAGCAGTATAACGCGACACCCTTTCTTAATGAGCCGAGTTTGTCTGCATGGCGGTACGGCGATAAACCTGTTCCTGCTATCGGCACCCAGATTGTCGGTCGATATAGACTTGAACTATATAGGCACTGTCGACTATGAAGAAATGTGGGATGAGCGCCCAGCAGTAGAGGAGGCAGTTATGGAAATTGCCTTGGAGCAGGGCTACGCTGTTACGATTGGAAAACAAGAGCATGCCGGCATGAGTTTCAAACTTCGCTACGAGGATCAGTATGGTGCCGATTTCATAAAAATCGACTTGGATTACCTGAATAGATCACCTCTCCTGTCGCCAGAAATACGCCAGATAGTTTTGGATGGTCAAGTGATGGCAGCTATTCTGACGAACTCAGCAATAGAACTGATCGGCGGCAAACTCAAGGCGCTGCTGAGCCGCGTCGTGCCGCGAGACCTTTATGATATCTGTCGTTTAGCAGAGCTATATCCTGCGCTCGTCAGCGATGGAGATGAGACGTTAATGCGACGTATCATGATTTACTACTCAGTTCTGTCTGACCCATTCCCGAAGCCATTTGCGGTAGCCTCTCGTTTTCACGCCAAAGAGCGCGAAGTGCAGGACATACTTTATCCGATGCTCAGAGATGGCGAGCGCCCATTGCTTGCAGATATGATTGCCTGCGCCGAAGATTTCATTGCCATAACAACTACCCCAAAGGACGCAGCAGAGGAGGAATTCGTAGTAAAGGCTGCCAAGGCGCAACTTGATCCGTCGTTATTGTTTGACGATGCTCCGTCGATACTCCAAGCAGCGCTGGCAGACCCAGCCGCAAAATGGAAGATGCAGAATTTGGCCAAAGTCGTATGAATTCTACCATAGACGCTTCTGAAGTGATTGCTGCTGGCAGAACTTGTCTACGAGCATAATGTTGGCCAGCAACACCAGAAATGCTCTTCCTCAATAATAGCAATAATATTGTACAAAAGTAAATTAAATTGCGGCGAAAATGGGACAAAACGTTTAAAAAAGTACAATAATCGTGGAGAATTAGCTGGCTAGTTGCTGTAATTGCTCGGTGTTCAGGCGGTAGGTGGTCCAGTCGTCCATGGGTGTGGCTCCCAGGGAGAGGTAGAAGTCGATGCTGGGTTGGTTCCAGTCCAGGCAGGACCATTCCATGCGGCCGCAACCTTGCTCCAGGGCGCGTTGAGCCAGCTGGCGTAGCAGCCCTTTGCCCAGGCCATGGCCGCGCCACTGCGGTTGCACAAACAGATCCTCAATGTACAGGCCAGCCTGCCCCAGGAAGGTGGAGTAGTTGTAGAAGTACAAAGCAAAGCCTACCTCCTGGCCATCCACCAGCGCAAAGGTGGCTTCAGCCAGCTGCTTGTCGAACAGCCACTGCTCCAAGTCTTCTGTGGTGGCCACCACCTTATCCAGCAGGTGTTCATAGGCCGCCAGCTGCCGGACAAAGTCCAACACCAGCGCCACATCATCCCGCTGTGCCTGTCGATAACTGATTCGCATACCTGCCATTCTACCGTATTCGATTGTTTGCTCGTTCGCCACGACTGGCAGCTGCCACGACAGGCAGCGACTCCAGGCAGTTCAGTAATGGCGTTCATGGTAGAATGGGGCAAAACCTGAAGCGTATGCAAACAGGTTGCCACAATGCATTGCGGCAGGAGTTCAAGCGTATGACCGGTAAAGACAACATAGCCACCATGATTAAGGTCGAGCAACTCGACCTGTTCAAGCAGGAACTTGGTCTTACTTACCGGCAGGCATCGGAGTACTTCGATGAAAACGGCATATGGCAGCTCATCGACGACTGCTACGAGGGCTTTCACGTTCAAGGCCCCTGGGCTACCTTTGAGGACATCAACCAGTGCCTGGAAAACCGCAGGCAGAACCAATGATAGCCGACCAGAAAAACCTGACGTTGTACCACGCCAGCTTCATGGAGGTCAAAAAGGTAGATTTGTGTCTTTGCGGCAAACGCAGCGACTTCGGGCAGGGCTTTTATCTTACCACCAGCAATACGCAGGCTAGAAAGTTTTCAGGACTGCTGTAGGCAAAAGCGGGCGCACCCAGCGCTCCGGTTTTGTGAATCAGTATCTGTTCGCAGGTCTCGCAGAGCTGAACATTCTGGAGTTTGCATCTGCAGATAAAGACTGGCTCAACTGCGTCTGCGAATACCGCAGGAGGCGGAAAGCTGCAGAAGTCGAGCTGCCTTGGGATGTTTACGACGCAATGATCGGCAAAATTGCCAATGACGACACGATGGCTGTCATCAATGCATATCTCGGTGGCATACTCGGCTCATACGGCTCTGATGAAGCCGTCAGAATTACGATTGCCGCCCTCAAACCGGAGCGGCTGGAAGATCAGATTTGTCTGAAATCGTCAGCAGCCGTCAGCAGGCTGCAGTTCGTCAGTTCTGAGGAGGTGCTGATATGACGCCAGACAAATACGATGCCGCTGCTCGCATCACTGTGAACATGGTGGCCGAGGAACTCTCGGTAAGGCACGGGTGGAGTCTGAATGAGGCTCTGTCGCGCATGACCAAAGCCGATCTTTATCCATCTCTGACCAGCAGCAGCACCAAACTTTGGATGGAGAACCCCCTCGATTTGGCAGACCTGTTCGACAAAGAGTTTGTCGGCGACGAGCTGACTATCGCCAACTTCTTCTACGGTGTTCCTGCTAACTAGCACAAAATGATGCTCGCCTAAGCAGAACGCAACCGCTCCAACAAGCAGCTCAGCCAAAACAGATGTTTACGCTAATTTAGAATTCCCCCGGGGTACCGGTTGCGAAGTCTCCACTTCGCTGGTGAGGAATCCCCCTGTTAATCTCCCTACTGGATACACCGGTGGGACATGTCCAGATAACACAATATGTCATCCTGTTATGCGGCAGCCGTGCCAGAACACAGGATAGGACGAGAAAGGATGTTGAACATGTCCCTGCAAACCATTATACGACTACAATTGCAGTTACATATCCAGCTTGATTGTAGAAAAGGTGCCGTTTGCATTCATTCTAAGCAGAGAAAAGGTGCGAAAAATTATAGTAAATTGTAAAAACGGTGCCAAGAAAGGTGCTCGCGGACGAGACTATGACTCTGCGCTCAATTGGCTGTCAGCCTCCGAGATGGTTTTACAATGCAACTCGGTAGAAGCTCCCAAAATGCCATTGAAGGGCTATCTGGATGCAGGGGTCTTCAAGCTGTTCTTGAACGACCCCGGTTTGCTGGGTAATCTTGCGGATATTCGCTATCCAGATATCATGCTGAATAAGGCCTTCGAATACAAGGGCATGCTTACCGAAAGCTATGTTGCAGGTCAACTGGCTGCAACAGGTATCCCTCTCCATTATTGGCGTGATGAGAAGAATAACGAGGTTGGCTTCCTGATCCAGACTGATGACTGTGTCATCCCTGTTGAATGTAAATCCGGAACAAACAAAGTGAGTGCAAGCTTGAAGAGATACCAGGAGAAGTTTCGGCCGCCTTGGGTCATCAGGCTGATGGGAAACAACTTCGGCTTCGTTAACAACGTCAAGACCATACCGCTCTATGCGGCATTCGCCGTGGCAGAACTTACTCGGCCAAGTCTGGAGTTACCTGATTTGACAGGCCAGCGTTGGTAGGCTCTGGCTTTATCTAATCAGCCAGCGAACAAATCGTCCAGGGTTATTTGGGACTGGATGTTATTGGCGAAGGCGTTGTGAGTTAAGCCATAGGTGGTAATCATCGTCTGGTGGATGGCGCTGCGAGTTGCGGTTTCGGAGATAAAGCGCTGGCGCCTGGCGGCCAAGTGTTCAGCATAGTCGGCGTCGATGCTGAATTCGGAGGTGGTGTATTTAATCTCGCAAAGGTTGATCACCTGGTCTTTACGGTTAATCACCAAGTCGATTTGCAGGGGAGAAGCACTGTTGGTTGAACGCCAGGAGCAGGCATTGGTGATAACCCCGGTGATTCCCAGGCAGGCCTTGATTTGTGGGATATGTGCCAGACAAAGGCGCTCAAAGGCATGTCCGCACCAATTGCCGTGGGCGGGGTGCAGCAGGTAGTTGGTCCAATAATGCTCGTCCTTGGTGCGATTGCCTTTGACATAGCGCAGGTAATAGAGGCTGAAAAAGTCAACGAGGTGATAGTACTCACCATTGCGGCGTTTGTTATAGTCATCAATAGTGGAGATGAAGCCGCATTGCTCCAGTTCGCGCAGTGTACCAGACAAGGCCCCACCATCCGATATGCCACAGGCCTTGATGATCTCATGACGGCTCAAACCTGTGTTTTGAGTGCCCAGAGCTTCGATAATCCGGATATGATTGCCTGCCGAGCGATACAGTGAGCGAAACAGGCGGTCGAACTCATTTTTCAGTGGGGCATTCTTTGCAAAGAACAAAGCATCAACGTTTTGACTCAAGCTCAGACCCTTATTCAGCAGTTCCAGATAATAAGGTATGCCGCCGAGAATCATATAGGCTTCGGCCAATTGATGGCGATTGAATACTACCCCGTGGCTGCGGCAGAATTCTTCGGTTTCTGCGAGGGTAAACGGCTCAAGTGAGATGCTGTGAGTAACTCGATTATGCAAGCCGCCGTAGCTGTCGATGAGGTTTTTAATCATCCAGGAGGCAGCACTGCCGCAAACAATCAGCATGATGTCTGGGCGAGATGAGGCAAAAGAATTCCAGAAGTGTTCCAGGGCTGGCAAGAAGCCCGACTTGCGGGTGTCAAACCAGGGCAACTCGTCGATGAAGATGATCTTCTTCTCAGTGGTAGTCAGGGATGTGAGCTGTGACTCCAGTTGAGTAAAGGCATGCAACCAACTGCGGGATGCCTGAATGTCGCCGGTAAAATACTTGTCAAGTGCCGCATCAAAGACTGCCAACTGGTCAGATTTGGAAACATTGGCTTCGGCAGTGACGTAAAAAGTGAAGTGGTTGTTGAAATGCTCTTTGACCAGGTAAGTTTTACCAATACGCCGCCTGCCGTAAATTGCTAAGAAGACAGGACGCCCAGACAAAGCACACTCCTGCAGCAACTGCCGCTCGGCCTTTCTGCCAGTAATCTCCATACTGCTCCAGTTCCTCTCGCAACAACAGGCGTAAGTCAGCAAGCTAAGCTACTTCGTAGTTTATCATATAAGTCGCTGAAATATTGATAATATTGGCCAATTCAGCGGATAAAAATAGCACAGCAATCTCAGAATATCACATAAAATGCCTGAAATGCCGCGAGTAAAACAAATATATCCCGCTGAAATAATTTAAAAAGGCGTATATCAGCGAAGAATATTAGCAATTACAAGTCCGTATGGCATCAACACACACTTACGGATTCTGGTATCATTCGGATTGCCAAAACCTCATGGACTTCATTGCGAGGTCCTCATATGAACGTACGCGCAGAATGACATCTGCCTTCTAAAGACGTGCATATGAGCTCTTTGAGGTGTTTTGGCGACCATAGGTGGATGTCCTTCTTCTCGGGCCGCTGATGCTCGTCGAACACGAATCCACCAATTGTGTAATTCTCTGGCAGTGCAGGTTTCATGTTGTAAAGCGGGCAAGGAGCATTGTTCGCTACCTGCGGCTCTTTTCTATCCAGAGTTTGAAGAATGGATCCTCCAGAATGTAACTTTCAAGTTTTACGACCAGCCCCTTTTTGACCAGCGCTTTGAGGCTGCTGTAATAGGTGCTGTTTTTTGCAGGTTGTATATTGGCTGCGCCCAGCGCCAGCGAGACCAGTATACCCTGCTGGTTCTTATTCAGCTGGTTCCAGAGTTTTTCGTAGTTGTTGTCCTGCTCAGCTACGATGCTGCTGCATACGAGGGGCAACGTGTCGACATCGTAGTCGGTGTTTCTCAGGAATTCGAAGCACTTGTAAGACAGGAGTTGCGTGTAGTAAGGATGTGACTCGGTGAAAGCGACGATGTCTCTGGCAATCAGCGCCGCATGCTTGCTGATGTCTTGAAGGCCGCCTGCGACAAAGGATTCAAAATCGCTTTTTGGTATTCGCGCCAGGCGCATCAGCAGCCCAAAATGATAGAAAGGTGATTTCTTGGAGTTGAATATCTGCTCCATCATCGATTCTTCACTGCCGATGAAAACGTAATTGATGTTTTGCTGCATCTGCATGACGGATCTGAGCTTCTTGAACAACTGTGCATCGATGCTGGCTGCTTCCTGAAACTCATCGAGAATCACGATCGGCCTCTTCTTGGCGGTCGCCAACTTCTCTATCAAGGTGAATACATCTTCAAGGGAGGAGGTACTCTCCTTACCGATAGGCCTGAAATACACCGAGATAGCCCCGGTAGCCATGTCGGTCTCGAAGGCCGGGCTGCCCCTCAACCCGGCCAGGTGTCGGCGGATGTTCTCAAATTTGTAGGCCTTCAGCACTTCTTTAAGCAGTTGGTTCGCAAAATCCGTAACACTGGTGGCGC
This sequence comes from Coriobacteriales bacterium, assembly GCA_031272005.1. Taxonomy (GTDB): domain Bacteria; phylum Actinomycetota; class Coriobacteriia; order Coriobacteriales; family UBA8131; genus JAISUQ01. The sequence continues at coordinate 27,624 of JAISUQ010000029.1, forward strand.
TTTGCAGGTTCATATAAATCAGCGGACGTTTCGTACTCCTGGCGACATTGAGCGCCAGCGAGGACTTCCCATAGCGTCTTGGGCTGATGAGTACGATATGGTTGGCGCTGTTGAGCGCTTGCTTCAGCTCAGCTTTTTCGGTTGTGCGATCAGTGAAGAACGGGCCATCCACAACCACTCCAAAGCGAAACGGGTTCAAAGCTGATGCCCGGCTCATGCATTACTCCTTGCTTTTCGATAGGGGCTACGAAAATAATAATAGCAGAAAAATACGTATATATATACGAAAAAATATGTAGTTACGAAACTGGCATTCAAATGATCCCACGAAACCTTAGTTTGATCCCAGTTAAATAGAGGAACCTTGACCCATTTAAAAACCCAGACTCAGCTAGTGAGCATTACAACGTATCGCAAAGAATTACAACGTATCGCAAATTATACAGAGAATTACAAAATATACAGAGAATCGCATGTTGTGTTGATTCGCGTATGTCGCGCTTCGCCCGGGCGGGCGGACCAGCCGGTGGGGCTAGTCCGCCTAGTCCGCCTAGTCCGCTGCCTTGAAGTTGTAGATGGGGCGGATGCGCTGGAGGATCTCAGCGGTGGGGCCAATCTGGCTGACGATGCTGTCCAGGCTCTTGTAGGCCATCGGCGCCTCGTCCAGGGTGGCCCGGGCCACGCAGGTGGTGAAGATGCCAGCCATCTGGGCGCGGTATTCATCCATCGTCAGTTGGCGCTTGGCGGCCATCCGGCTCATCAGGCGTCCGGCGCCATGCGGGGCGGAGCAGTTCCACTCGGCGTTGCCCTTACCGGTGCAGATCAGCGAGCCGTCGCGCATGTTGATGGGCACCAGCAGCTTCTCTCCCGCCTTGGCCGACACGGCACCCTTGCGCAGAATCATCGCTTCGGTGTCGATGTAGTTGTGGATGGTGGTGAAGGCATCCACCCGGGTCAGCCCCAGGCCGCTGAGCATGACATCGACCATCGCCTGGCGGTTGAGCACAGCGAAGCGCTGGATGATGCGCATATCGTGGAGATAATCCTCGAACAGCTGCCCGGTGGCGTAGGCCAGGTCCTTGGGCAGCGTCACCCGTGCGGCGGCTTCGGCACGCAGGCGTTGGATGGTCTCCGCAATCTCCTGCTGGCGACCGGCAGCCTTGAGTTGCTCGATGGCCTCGGCCAGCTGGTGCTTGGCACTGCCACCCAGCGAGTTGAAGGCCTCGGCCTGGTAGTGCTTGGCCACCTCGTTGCCCAGGTGGCGGCTGCCGGAATGCACAACCAGGAACAGCCGACCGTCGTCGCTGCGGTCCACCTCGATGAAGTGGTTGCCGCCGCCCAGCGTGCCGATGCTCTTGCGGGCGCGGTCGAGGTTCATCTCCTTGACGCAGCGCAGTTGGTCAAGGTCAATCTCGTCAATCAGCTCATGCGGTTGCTTGCGTACGCTGAAGCCGCTGGGGATGCTTTGGCGGATAAGTGCGTCCAGCTCGGCGAAGTCGATCTCATGCTCGGCCAGCTCGACTGTCTCCATGCCGCAGCCGATGTCCACGCCTACCATGCCAGGCACGATTTTATCGGAGATGGTCATGGTGGTGCCGATGGTGCAGCCCATGCCGGTATGGACATCGGGCATGATGCGGATTTGGCTATCGGCGAACTCCGGCTGGTTGCAAACGGTTTGGATCTGCTGGCGAGCCGAGTCTTCCAGCTCGTCGGTGTAGCAGATTGCTGTGTTGTGTGTGCCTGTAATCTCAATCATCTCTTTCTCCTTCTCAGTGGCTGCGCCACTTCGTCATTTGGTGGGTCGGGGTGGAATTGCACCACCGGTGTTTCTGATGTCACGGGTTTACAACCCGCTGCCTTCGCTGCTCGGCGCACCGACCCAGATTGGCACTCGCGGCTGGACTCGAACCAGCGACACGCGGCTTCGTAGGCCGCTGCTCTACTCCGCTGAGCTACGCGAGTGTGCTAACAAAAAAGCCCCGTCTGCCAGGCTGACAGACGGGGCTTACGTAGCAGAATCCTCTGAACGACTTAGTCAGCGCATGGCAAAATATACCGCTCGCAGCGGTAACCTTTCCGGTTATTGAATGGCAATAAGCCTTGCGCGTTAATCATCATCCTGCTTCCTTTCCGGCGGCATATCCTACGGCATCCATGCCTGTGTGTCAAGCCCCGGTTTCGGTGGTGCCGGTTTACGGCGATCACGTGATGGGACGTGATGGGTATATTCTGGCTTTCGGTTCTCGGGCTCTCTAAGCAACGCCGAGTTTTTGTTTCAGGGCTTCCTGTAAGGTTGCGGAGAAATTGATGTGTGCTGACTCTGCTTCCATGTTCAACCAGCTGGGGATAGTCACGCTCTTGCGTACCGAGCGGTTTTCTATTCGGGCACGGTAGACGTCAAAATCCACCAATACCAGCGCTTTTTCCTGATTCTTTGTCAGCTTTATCTTGGATGGTGGCGTTGGCGCAGGTACAACCTCGCCTCTGTCCTGGGCGTCAACGCCAGCCAATTCGATATAGTCTTGAGCCATGAACAGCGCGTCTTCCAGGCTGGTGCCTTGCGTATAGCCATCGAAATCCGGGATATAGACAAGATAGGGCACCGGGTCGCTGGCGTTGTATTCCAAGACTACTGTATAGACATGCTTGCCGTTCATGGCTACTCCATTCTCGCGCAACATCTATCTGCTGCTATTTCAAACCCCATTTGTCAATCAATCCTCTTGCCAGTCTCTCGTTGATTTCGGAGTGGCGGGGGATTTGTTCCGTGTTCTCTCCATCAGACCAAATCTCATGGCTTCTGCCCTCGCGTTGCAGATGCCATCCGTTATTGCGAAACAGCCTGACAAGCTCCCGGTACTTCACAAATCTCCTTTCACAATGATCCAGTATACGTATTAAATACGTATTATTCAAGAGCTTGCGGGCTTGGCAGTATGTTGCGGGTCTTCCTTTGGATTACTGGGACAAGCCCGGTAATGACAGGGGAGTGAACTGTAACGTCCAAACAGTGTGCCGCCAGCTGGCGCTGGCTCCTTGCGCAAGCTCACTCCGGCAGCAGCCGGAGGCCATCCTGGCGGTAGGCGCCAAAGCGGCTGTCCATCGAAAGCAGGGTCATCCTCTGCTGAATGGCCTGCCAAATCAGCAGACGGTCAAACGGATCCGGATGGCGTTGTGGCAGTTGGTAGGAGCTTATCAGCAAGTCGTTGTCCAGAGGCAGACAGCCCAAGAAGCTGCGCTGGCACTCGTCAGCAAATTCCTCGGGCTTGAGCGGACCCAGGCTGAGCTTGCCCAAGCCATACTTGACGGCAATCTCCCAGAGGCTGACCGCGCTGTAGTATATGCTGTTATTCTCGTCTTCGATTAGCTTGTGGATGTCTTTGGCATTTTTCGCTGGTTCAAGAAACCACCGCAGAAGGATATGGCTATCGACGAGCAGGTTCATAGCCGCACAGCTCCTCGTCGGTCATCTCCCAATCGTCGGCAAACACCAACTCGCCTCTATCCGCCAACGTGCCGGCAATGCGCGGCTGGCGTTTCTTCCAAGCCTCATAAGGCACCAGCACGCCTACTGGCTCCCTGCGCTGCCCGGAAGTGATGATATACTCGTTGCCCGCCCTGACATCCTTAAGTATTGCCGAGAAGTTAGCCTTGGCCTCAGCAACCTGCACGCTGCCCATTGCAGCTCCCTTCTTTAATTCTCAGAGGATTCCCAATATAAGATACTTGACCAACTTGGTCAAGTATCTAGGCGCTGTTATGTCGTCATTAAGCGATATTGACACAACTTATCAAGCGAAATGTCAATACCGCACCAACCGGCACTTCGCTGCAGCGTCTGCGGCGGCGGTCGCCCCCGCCCACCACTCAGTGCATCCCCCAGTCCGTCATTGCCGGACTTGTTCCGGCAATCCAGTGGCAATGCTGCGAGTCCACCCTTGGATTACCGGGTCAATCCTGGTAATGACGAACGGGTGTTAACTGTAGTTGTTGTTACGAGTGTTTGCTGGTCTATAATTGGCATATTGTTGACGGGGCGCTTTCTGGTTTATGGATGGGTGTTATGGCTGGTGGTTTGGCAGGGATTCTTGAGGCTGTGGCGGCGCTGCGGAGCGGGGCGGCGGCGGCAACTGTGTCGGTTTTGGTGCCGGATGGGGGGCGGGAGCGGGCGCTGAAGGCGGCTTTGGCTGGTGGCGAAGTTGGTGCTGGAGGGGTAGCCGGCGTGGCCGGGGCGGCCGGCGAGGTTGGCGCTGGAGGGGCAGTCGGGGTAGCAGGGGTGGCCGGGGTAGAGGTCGTCACCTGGGGGCATTACTTTCAAGAGGCCTGGCAGCTGTATGGCGATGGGCGCACGGTGGCGCCGGAGCCATTGCGGCGGCGTTACCTGGCGCTGGCCTATCAGGATTTTGCGGAGACGGAGCGGGCTGGCTGGCGCTTGCCCACGCATCTGGGCGAGTTGAGTGTCGGCTTCCGGCGCGAGGTCTGCTATCTACTGGATTTTGCCTACGGGCAGCCAGCGTTGATGGCAGCTGTTGAGCAGGCTGGCGGGCAGGCCAAACCATCCGAGGTGCCACTGTTTGCGCTGCTCAACCGCTATTTTACGCTGCTGGACGCGGATGGCTTCATCGACCCGGTGGATGCCGAGCAGCAACTGGCCGCTCGGCTGCGCAATCAGCGGCTGCTGTTGGACGGCTTCGTCGAGCTGTCGCCGCGACAGGCCGGGATAATCGCAGCGCTGCAGGCCAACAACCAGGTGCACTGGGACGCTGCGGCCTGTGCAACAAACTCCCAAACCATCGCCGAAGCGTTGGACAACTTCACCGGCGAGGTGCGCCTGGGCGAGGCAGTTGGCCCGCTGGCCGAGGTACCGCTGCTGGCCGATCTTATCCAGCAGGCCATCGCCAGCGGTTGCCAGCCCGGTAGCATCGCCGTGCTGACGACCGCTGAGCATGACGCCGGCTCGGCGCTGCTGGACGAGCTTATCCGCCGGGAGATACCCTTCGCAACCAGCGTCAGCGTGCGCTTGGCGGCCACACCGTTGGGCACAGCGTTCCTGGCACTGCTCAAGGCGCTGCAGCCGGATGGCGTGCCGGCTGCCAGGCAGCTTTCCGAGCAGCTGTTCAGTCTGTTGAGCAGCCCATATGCCGGCATATCGCGGGAGAAGGCCTGGAGAGCGCAGCGGGATTGGCGCAAGCAGCGCGTGCTCGACCCAGTGCAACTGCTTGCCTCCGCCCAGGCCGCCTTGGGGGAGAGAAGCGAACTGGTCAGCCTGGCACGCAGCGTGACTGGCGAGTTGGTAGGCGAGGCCTGGCTCACAGCGCAACGGGAGCTGCTCAACCAGTTGTTCGCCAACGGGCGGAGCAGTAACCGCCGCAGCGAGGCCGAGTTGCAGGATGACTTCGCGGTGCTCCAGGCCGCCTACGCCTTTGCCGAGCAGGTCGCCGCAACGCGGGGATACTGCTCGTTAGCGGATTTGGCGGAGATACCGGTGACCCTGAATCGCTCCTACCAACCATCTGCAGCTGACTCCTGCAGCGGGTCTGTGCAGTTGCTGCCACCGCAAGACCTCAGTTATCAAAGCTATGATGCTATCATCATCGGCAGTTTGAACGCCGATAGCTTCCCGATGAGTCAACGCGAACGCCCGCTGGACGGGCTGCTGACCCGCATGCTTGGCCAACCGGTCAAGCCCCGCACGGCCGACGTTCAGCGCACATTGCTGGCCCACATGCTCCAGGCGGCCGGCCGGCAGTTTGTCGCCTATCGAATCACCACCGAGGCCACAGGCGACAAAAGCCGCTCCAGCGCGCTTTGGGATGAGCTGCTGGACGCCCTGGCCAAGGCTGGCCTCCAGCCAGCCACCAGCCGTATCTACGAGTACGACTACATGCTGCAACAGGCCAACCCGGCCACCCTGGGTACCGCCCGGCGTTTCGACCGCGGCATCTTGGCTGCCAGCCCATCGGCCGCCGATCCATCGGCCGCCGATCCATCGGCCAACAGCGACGCAGGCCAACTCGCCAGCTTGATGCCGGCGGTCTTCTCGGTCACCGAACTGGAGGCTTACCTGGCCTGCCCCTACAAGTGGTTCGTCAGCAGGCGGCTGAAAACCGATGAGATCGACAAGAGCCTGGATGCCCGGGACAAGGGCACTTTTTGCCATGAGGTACTCAAGCAGTTCTACAATAGCTTGATAGCACAAGGCCATCAGCGGGTGACCGAGGATAACCTCCCGCAGGCGCTGGAGCTGCTGCCGGAGACCTTCCGGCAAACGCTGGAGGCAGCCCTGGCGGGTGCTGGGGCGTGGGAGGGTCATCCTCTGGTTTTGGCCAACCCCAGCGAGCAGGCGGCCATCAACAGCCTGTTGCCCGGCCTGCTCGCGCTCATCGAACGTGACGCCAGCTTCCTGCCGGGCTATCATCCAGCCCACATGGAGTACAGAATCAGCAAAGAGGAGCCCATTGAATATGCAGGCGTGCAGGTCAACGGGATAGTCGACCGTATCGACGTCAACGCCGATGGGCGGGCGGTGGTGCTGGACTATAAGATGCCCAAAAGCCTCAGCGACTACGGTATGAAAAAGGGCGCCACCTTGCCTATGTATCTACAAGGCGCCATCTATGCCCGCCTGATACAGCGGCAGTTGGAGCTGGTCCCCACGGCGGCTCTGTATCGCTCCTACACCGCTGTCTCAACGCGGGGAGTCTATTCCAGCGCGCTGATCGACCCGGAAGACAAAGCCCTCCTCAGCGCGCAGGGGCTGGGCAAATATGATGCCAGCAGCGATTTCTCCGCTTTATTAGATGCGGTGGAGGAGAAGGTGGCGACGGCGATGGAGCGGTTGCAGGCCGGCGACATCGCGCCGGCACCGGCATATCAGAAGGCCTGTAGCTATTGCCCGGTTGCGACCTTCTGCCCGGAGAGGAGGGGCTGATGGCTATCGAAGGACTCTCAAAGGCGCAAAACGAAGCTGCCGAGACCCTCAACAAACCGCTGTTCATCCAGGCCGGCGCCGGAACCGGCAAGACCTACACCCTGACCAAGCGGCTGGCCTATGCCCTCTCGCCGGCCAGTGGCGTGGCTTGCGGGCAACCGGGGCAGCCCTATCTGCCAGATACCAGCAACTTCATGACCATCACCTTCACCGAGAAGGCCACTGACGAGCTGCTCTCGCGCATCCGCTCGACCCTGCGGCAAGCCGGGCTGGAGGAGCAGGCTCTGGCGGTGGACAGCGCCTGGGTCTCAACCATCCATGGCATGTGCCGCCGGCTGCTGCTGGACAACATCCTGCAATCCGGCATCGACCCGGATGCCGATGTGCCGCCGGACATCCTGTCCGACTATTGGCTGAATCAGCTGTTCAACCAGCTTTTGGACAGTCACGCTGAGGATGCCGAGATAACCAGGCTGCTCAACGAGTATGGTGATTCCTGGCTGCGTAACATGGCCGTGCAGGTGGCCGAGCGTCTGGCGGAGCTGCCCAACGGGGTAGCCGATGTGGAGCTGTGCCAGCCTGAGCACTCGCCATCAGAGTTGTTGCGGATGCTGCTTACGGAGACCAACAGGCTTATCCGGGATATCGAAGGATTGGAGAAGCCGGGGAAGAAGGACATCGGCAACATCGCCCTGCTCCAATCCGTCTCTGCTGAAGCCCAAATAGCTTTGGATAGCCCCGGCGACCGCCTGTATCTTGATGCCTACCAGTTGGTCAATGAGTTGAATATCGCTGCTTCCAATAACTGCTTCGATGAGATTGTCGATTCAATCGGCGCTATCCAACTTGAAGCCATAGCTGGCAAGCAGCATGACGATTTGCAGGTACTGCTGGGCTTCGCCGCCGAGCTGGGTGATATATACAGCGAGTTTCGCCGCCAGCATGCCATGATGACCCATGACGAGTTGATGGTGCAGGCTTATCGCCTGTTGACCGGCGATGATGAACTGGCCGCCGCCTATCGCCAGCAGTTTCGCCTGGTGATGGTCGATGAGTTCCAGGACACCGATGCTCTGCAGGTCTCAATCATCGACCAACTGGTGCCGCCAGACAAACACAGTCTGGCCACGGTTGGCGACCTGCAGCAATCCATCTACGGCTTCAGGGGCGCAGACCCGGACGTCTATCTGGCGCAACGTGACGCAATGCAGGAGCTGGACGCCAAGCTGGTGAAGCTGGACGAGAATTATCGCTCGCACGACCAGATACTGCGCTTTGTGGATGCACTGTTTGGCCAGAGCCAGGTGTTCGGCAGTGAGTTGGTTTCGCTGGCCAGCAAGCGCCGCGGGCCCGAGCAGCCCAAACTTCCCGCCGACCAGCCTCGGGTGCGCCTGTTGGTTTCGACCGGTCAATCCATGCCAACTGATGACGGCAAGAGCAAAGACCCTGACTTGGCCGTTTTGCGTCCCCAGCTGGCGGCGATGATCGCCGATGAGTTCATCCGCTTGCGTGATGATTATGGCTTCCGCTCCAAAGAAATGGCCTTGCTGCTGGGCAAGACGACAAATGCAGACGTCTATATCGACGCTTTCAGCGACCGCGGCTTGAATTCAATGGTGGTTGGAGGTTCGGGTTTCTACAAGGCGTGCGAGGTGGGCATTCTCATCCAATACCTGGCGGCTTTGGCCAATCCCTATGACGAACTGGCCCTGCTGAGTACGCTGACCTCACCGTTGTTCAATTTGACTGACGACGAATTGTTGACGGTGGCTTCTGTAAAAGGTGAACTCTATTCTAGCTTATTACAAAGTGAACAAGATAGTATAGCACACGCTGCTGCTGCCTTCCAAGCTGCTCAGTCTCGAATCGACCATCTCAGTGCTGCCGAAGTCTTGCTGGCCAGCTTGCACGACAGCGGCTGGGAACAGGTGCTGCTGGGTAGCGGCACCATAGGCCAGTCTGCATTGGCCAATATCCACAAACTGATTCGCCTGGTGGCCGAATATCAGTCCAATAGCCAAGCCAGCTTCAATGCAACTGCCGCCTGGTTCACCAACATCTTGCAGGCCGAAAGCTCAGCACCCAAAGAAAAACCCGGCTTGCTGCAGGGCGCAGACAGCGATGCTGTCAACATCATGACCATCCACGCCTCCAAGGGGTTGGAGTTTGCTGTGGCTGCGGTGGCCGAATACGATTTGAGTAACAGGGGCGGCGGCAAGAGCAATGCTGTGTTGTACTCGCAGAGGGTAGGGGAGAAACTATATTTGGCTATTGAGCCGAAGCCTTCTCCCAAGTATGGCAATGAAAAAAGCAGCACCAATTACGGCAAAGCCATCAAAGCCAATCGTGACCAGATCGGCGAGCAACTTGGTTCGCCCGAGCGGGCGTCAAGCTGCCTGGAGTTGTATTGCTATCTGCGAAGTTTGGCGATAGCCAAAGAACTGCCAGAATGCCAGCGCAAATTCTATGTTGCCTGCACTCGCGCACGTGATGTGTTGTTGGTGGGAGCCTGTGATAAGACTCTGTTGGCGAAACCCAACAATCCGCGCAAAGCCATCGCCGGCGACATCCAGCAGGCCTTCTTCCCTGCTGGGTTGCCCACGTCCAGCGCGGAGTTCGCCTTTGGTGGTGCTGCGGGCTATCGCGGAGCCTGGGATGTTCGCGTGCTGCCGGCTGGCGCTGCGGGCAGCGGCGCAGATGGAGAGGGAAGCGCAGAGGACGACTTCGATAACGAGCAGGGCTCCGATGACGGGCTGCGCTTGCAGACGGTGCCATTCAGGGACATCATCGCCCCCATGCTGCCGGCTGGCGAGGATCTCTGCCTGCGTCTGGAGCGCGGCCAACGCCTGGCGCCAGCCAGCTACTCCTACAGTTCGCTGGCCAGAGCGCATGAGCCGGATTCCGACATTGCCCACATCGCGCTGACGGCCCGCGAGGAGAAGCGCGCCACCATCTTCGGCAGCGCCTTCCATCGGGCTTGCCAGTTGCTGCTGGTGGCCACCGATGAGCTCAACCGTCCGTTGCGCGACGCCCAACTGACCGCCGAGGAGAACCAGCGCCTGGACGCCGCTTTCGAGCGCTGGGTGTCTTCGCCACGCGCCGCCGAGCTGACCGCCATGCCGGAGGTCTTCGCCGAGTACCCGTTTGTGGTGCCGCTGCCGGGAGCGCAGGCGCGCATCGTCCCGCTGGAAGGCAAGATCGATGCCTTGGGCTTGGACTTGGCAAACCACCGGGCACTGATAATCGACTACAAGACCGGCACCTCCGGCGAGGGTCAGCCGGACGAGCTGCGCCAACGCTACCAGCAGCAGGCCGCCTGCTACGCCTATGCGATACTGACGGCATTTGCCGGCGGCGTCGAGCAGGTCGAACTGGCCTTTATCCGCCCGGAAGCCCAGGCCCCGGCTGGCGGCGGGCTGGAAGAGGTGGTATATACCTATACTATCAACGACAGAGAAACTCTGCTGGAGCTGATCAATTCATCCTACCGGGGCGTCCTGGATACCCCTGTCTTTAGACATGTGGAGGAATGCCCCGCCCACCTCCTTATTGCAATTCAGATTATAGTGTGATATAATTTGACACATGTTGAAGGCCTTGAGATACCGGATATACCCCAACAAGGAGCAGCGTGAGCTGCTCTCCAAGGCATTCGGTTGTGCCCGGTATATATACAACTGGGCTTTGGATACCAAGATAAAAGCATATACAGCCACCGGCAAATCGCCCAGCCGCTTTGACCTCAACGTCGCCATCACGTCTCTGAAAAAGGATAACCCTTGGCTTGGCGATGTCTCCGATTGGGTACTGAAGACCGCAGTCGATGACGTTGAAGCCGCATATACGGCCTTCTTCCAGAAGCGCAACCGCTTCCCGCGCTTCAAGTCCAAACGCAGCAGCAAGCAGACATTTCGGGTGCGCGGATACCGGGTCAAGGAAGGCCGGCTGTGTCTGCCCAAGATTGGCAAGGTCAAGTGTATCTTCTCCCGACCACTTGAAGGCGAGCTGAAGACCTGTACCGTCACACTTGCCCCTTCCGGCAAGTACTTCGTATCCTGCCTTGTCGATGATGGCCTGGACCCGCAGCCGGATAAGACAGATGCCGGGGCGGTCGGTATCGATTTAGGGCTTAAAGACTTCGCTACGTTATCCACCGGTGAGAAAATCGCTACCCCGAAGCTCTTGCGGGCTTCAGAGAGAAAACTCGCCAGACTCCAGCGTGGGCTGGCGCGCAAGACCAAAGGCTCCAACAGGTATAAAGCCTGCAAGCGCAAGGTGGCCAGGATACACGAGAAGATAGCCAACCAGCGTACAGACTTCCTGCACAAGCTCAGCACTCGATTGGTAAACGAGAACCAAGTAATCTGTATCGAGGATTTGAATGTGTCAGGAATGCTGAAAAACCACCATCTGGCCAAATCCATCGCTGATGCCAGCTGGAGTGAGTTCGTACGGCAGCTGGAGTACAAGTGTGACTGGTATGGTTCGGAGCTGGTCAGGATAGGCAGGTTCGAACCGTCCAGCAAGCTTTGCTCTTGCGGCAGCCTGAACAGCTCCCTAACCTTGGACCAGCGCATCTGGACCTGCCCTAAGTGCGGCGCGACACATGACCGCGATATTCTGGCAGCCCAAAACATCGTCAGGTTTGCGGTGGCAACCACCGTCAAAGGACGTGGAGAGAATGTAAGACTGTTAGCAGGTCTATCCAATATGGGTATATCTCCTTTCAGCAGTCTCGTTGAAGCGTCAATCCCCTTGCTTTAGCTATGGGGTAGTTGAAGATGGGAGGATAAAATGACAAGGCTCTATTACCAGGGGCACGGCTCCTTTCGAATCACCGCCGATGACGGCCGCGTCATCTATGTTGACCCGTTCGCCGGTGATGGCTACGACCTGCCGGCTGACCTGGTACTCATCACCCACCAGCATCACGACCACAACCAAATCGGCCTGATTACCCAAAAACCCACCTGCCAGGTAATCAGCAACTTCGAAGCCCTGGCTGGCGGCGAGTACCGCAGCTTCGACATCGACGGCATCAAGGTCGAAGCGGTGGTGGCCGGCAACAAAAACCACAACAGCGACCAATGCGTGGGCTACATCATCAGCCTCGATGGGCTGCAGATCTACGCCGCTGGTGATACCTCGCGCACCGAGCAGATGGCCAGCTTTGCTGCCCGCCAGCTGGACTACGCCCTGCTGCCCGGCGACGGCTTCTACAACATGGATGTAGACGAGGCCGCCGCCTGCGCCAACCTGATAGCGGCCAAACATGCCGTCCCCATCCACCTCGTCCCCGATTCTGTTACCGACTGGAGCCAGGAGCGCGCCGAACACTTCGCCACCCTCACCCCCAGCGCCCTGCTCATCGCCCCCGGAAAAGAAATCGAGCTGTAAAATTATCGAAAAACGATAAAAATCTATTGAAAAACGGAATATCTTGCGCTACAGTAGTAATAGTCAAAGAAGCCTTGGGAGAGGTTCTCCCGGTTTGCAGCAGTTGGGAGGCTGACGTGTGGAACAGGGATAGATCGGTGCTGCTGTCGTCGATCTGTACAAAAGTGATAATTGTATTAGCAATTATGCTGGCAATCGCGCTGCCCTTCATCTGCCAGGGTGACTTCTTCAAGAATCGCGCATCCATCCAGGAGTACAACATCGTCTGGCTGATGCCGGTCTACTACGCCTTCTGCGTACCCGCCCTGGTGGCGCTGTTTTCGCTGGATCGTCTGCTGGCGGCAGTGCGGCGCAACGAGGTGTTCACCGCCGGCAATGTCCGCTGGCTGCGCATTATCTCCTGGTGCTGCTTGCTCGCTGCCGCTGTTCTGCTCGTCAGCAGCCTGGTCAGCGTGGTCTTTCCGGTGCTGGCCATCCTGGCGGCCTTCTTCGGCGTGGTGTTGCGGGTAGTGAAGAACCTCTTCGCCGCCGCCGTAGACTTGAAGACCGATAACGATTTCACAATCTGAGAGGCAGCCAACCAGTGTCCATCAAACTCCACATCGACGTCCTGATGGCCCAGCGCAAAATCAGCGCCGGCGAGCTGGCCGAGCGCATCGGCATCACACCCGCCAACCTCTCCATCTTAAAGAACGACAAGGCCCGCGCCATCCGCTTCTCCACCCTGGCAGCCCTCTGCAAGGCACTGGAGTGCCAGCCCGGCGAACTATTGGAATTCATCGACGACAGTTAGGCCCAAGCCAGCCTGCCGACCAGTCAGCCAGCCACCCGGCAAACCAACCATCATCAGCAACCCGAAAGTGAGGAAACCATGGATAACCAACATGGCCAGGGCGAAGCCTTGCCCGCCCCCGACCCCAGCAACCTGCGTGCCGACTCGCCGCCGCCAGTGACTGTGCTGCCGTTTGCACCCACGTCAACGCCTGCCAGTACACCGGTGTCGCAATCCCCGGCA
>JAISUQ010000039.1 GCA_031272005.1 Coriobacteriales bacterium
GAGCAAATGCGAGCAACTCTTCTTCGCTGGAGATTGCCAGGTCAATATCTTCGTCTCCAATACCGCCACCGTTGTTGTTTCCACCATTGTCTTCCCCTTCGGCTATGACAAAGGACGAGTCACTGATTTGGTTCAAAGCCAGCATCTTGCCGGGAGCTGTCAGCGCTTGCCATGCTTCGAGTTCATTTGCAGGTACAACAACATATAGTCCTTCATCGTCCGCCATCGCTGCAGCAGGAATTTGCCAATCAGCGTCCAAAGTAGCCAACAAACCAGGAGCGGAGTTTGCGGTCAAGAAATCCAATGAGTTGCAACTCATGGCGAAATACTGCATGAAAGTGCTGTCAGCGGCCGTGATGTTTGTGGTATCCGGCAACGCCAGCGTAATCAAGGAGGTACATCCGTAAGCGTACTGAAATAAGAAGAAAGTACCGACCGTCTCCATTTTGGAAGTATCAGGGACTTCCAGTGCAGTCAGATTGACATTCCTGGCATATGCAGACATGAAACCATCGCCCACGCTTGTCATGTTGGATGTATCCGGAACATCCAGTGTTTCGAACGTGCAGCCGTAGGCATACTGATCCATGAATTCATTGCCCACCGTAGTGACATTCGATGTGTCTGGCACACCGAGAGATGTAAGCAGTGTACAGTTCCTGCCATAGGCTTGCATGAAAAAATTGCCGATGACTGTTACATCTGGGTCGAGATCTACAGTGACATCAGCCTTAATGTTCGGAAGCACCGCAGTCCTTCCGGATATAAAACCAGTTAGCGGTGTATACAGGTAGTAAACGCCACCAGGCTGCAAAGTAAGCGTGGCGGAGCTCCAACCGTTACCATCAGCCGACCATTGACTGGATTTTTGCATGGTCAAGGCCACGCTTGTGGCGTCATCCGCTACCACAATAGTGGCTACCACGCCAGAGCCAGGGGCGGTGTAGGCCACATTCCAGCCGGTGGCTTCTGGCTCATCGGCTATAGCCTTGTTTGACACTGCCAGCGTCAAACCTGGAGACAAAGCCAGCACCAGCAGTAACGCTAATACCAACCTTGCAGCCCTGGGTATAGGGGCGACTTTCTTCTCCATTGTTCCTTGCATCATGCTCCTCCTCATTCCGTGGGCTGGCCACTGCCGCCCGCACTTACCGATACTGCCTGCACGCAAAGAGAGCCAGCCGGAATTGGCTGACTCTCCTGGTTGCCTTAGTTATGTGATTGTCGCCCGAAGTTATTTCAGATGTTGATGGGGGTACCGACAGACATAAGGATTGACCGAGAGGCCCCCCCCCGCAACTTACTAGCGTACTAGCGACACCTGTCATCGTCTGTCCTTGTTCGTCGTCTGGGTTGGAGTTGCTTCTGCCTAACATATATTCCCATAGCAGAAGTTTCTTCCATCAGAGTGTTTCCTGTGTCGAATGATTATATACTACCCCCAGCCAAATAAGCGCCAGAAATTTACATTATCGGCAAAAAGCCCAAAGGCCGAACGCTGATTGAGCACGCCACCTTAATGGATCCCGTGAACTCGCTGCAGGCCTCCAGTAGAACTGTAAGGCAGTTTACATGGCTTTCAGCGTCACTTTTTTATCAGGTTTACCGGACAAAACTGTAACGCGCGTCAAGCGGCGACACTGACTTTCACACCAACTTTCGCGCCGATGTATTGTGACGCATCATTAAGATAGGTACAATGACAGCATGTAACTGACACGCGACACTACTATTGATTTGCTCAAAAGTCTCAACTGGGACTACTCTACGAACCCAGAAGACCTGCTTGCGATACTTGAAGGCCGTGCAAGCAGTGTAGGTGGTTTTGACCGAAATACCCTGTTCGTGCGCAGTATTGAGAGGCTCCCTTGGCACTATGCTGTCGCTCTGTGGGGCAAAGAGGCATTCTGCGAGCTCTATTCGCCTACTAACCGTAGTAGGATTTGGCCTGCTACACGAAGGGAGTCCTTTGATATCGCGTTTGGATTATTACGAGGAGATACTATATCCTCTTCAGGATGGAGTAGCGAGCGTCGTTCAGAGTTGCAACACACCTTTTTATCTGACCGGTGGAACCGCCCTGAGCCGAGTCTATTACGGGCATAGATATTCTGATGACCTGGATTTCTTTGTCAACAACTGTGACGACTTCCAAGATTGGGTAAAACGGTTCTTGCAGCACTGGAGGAGGCTGGTTATACCTGGGATTCAGAGAAGAGTCTTGTGCGCTCACCGCATTTTGTTTCACTTATTGTCGAAGATACGTCACAGGTTGCTCAATTAAAAATAGGTTTTGTCAATGACACTGCCCAGCATTACGGAGGCTTTTCTCCGTCAACCTTCTTCCCAAAGATTGACAGTGTCCGCAACATCCTCTCTAACAAACTGGGCGCCGTGTTTCGCTACTCTGCAAAAGACATTGCAGATATCTGGGTGATAGCGCAACATGAGCCGTTTGTCTGGGTTGATTTGCTTATAGAAGCCAGAACAAAAGATGTGGGAATTGATGCTGTTGCCATTGCTGAAGTGCTCACCGGTGTTCCTCAGACAGCCTTCTCAGACATTCTCTGGCGCAGCCTGGCTCCAACCTGGCCAAGTTTTATCGCCGATGTGCAACAGATTGCCCATGATCTTTTAACCGGCGAAGATAATAGTTTATATAGGCTATCCTGATAGCGCTCACGCGAGCGGCCCATGAGGTGCGAAGGCTGCTTTATATCTGTGCTATATTCATTATTTTCGTGAGTTAAGGCCAACTTCAAAGGAATTACCTGCACAATAAACCATCTACCCAGCTTCAGCTTCAGTAAGCAGGTTCTCCAAAATGGCTATGGTGGCTTGCAGCAGGGGGATGCCTGGTTGGGGTGGGATGCTGAGGCGCAGGGTTTTGGCCAGGTAGAGGGCGCCCTGGCGTTTGTAGGCGGCGGCCTCGTCGGCGCTAAGCTCCAGCGGCTCGAAGACCAGCTTGCCGCGCTGTTGGTGGATGCTGGTGATGCCCAGCTCGGCAGCCAGCACCCGCACCATGGAGCGGTCGACCAGGTTCTGGGCGACCTGCGGCAGGGCGCCGAAGGCATGTAGCAGCTGGTCGGCCAGCTCACGCACGGTATCCGCATCAGTGGCGGCCTGCAGGCGGCGGTACCAGAGCACCCGCTCGTCGGCGGCCGGCACGTATTCCTCCGGCAAAAAGTAGGGCACCGGCAGGTCGATGCGCACCTCCGGCGTTGAGGTCTGTACGCCGTCTTTCACAGCATCGGCGCTGCCAGCTGCTGAACCACCGCCAGCCCGCGCCGCCCGTACTGCCTCAGCCAGCATCGAGGCGAACAGGTCAAAACCCACTGCCGAGAGCATGCCATGTTGCTCGGCGCCCAGCAGTGAGCCGGCGCCGCGAATCTCCAAATCGCGCATGGCGATCTTCATACCGCTGCCCAGCCCCTGAAACTCATCAATCGCCGTCAGCCGCTCTACCGCCTCCTCGGTCAGCTGGCTTTGCGAGGGGAACAGGAAGTAGGCGAAAGCCTGGGCATGCGAGCGCCCCACCCGGCCTTTGAGCTGATAGAGCTGCGCCAACCCCAGGCGCTGGGAGTCTTCGATAATCAGGGTGTTGGTGTGCGGATTGTCCAGCCCGCTCTCGATGATGGTCGTAGCCACCAACACGTCATATTGATTGGCGGAGAACTGCTCCATCACCGCCTCCAGCTGCGTGGGGCTCATCTGCCCATGGGCCACGCCGATGCGGGCCTCCGGCGCCGTGGCCACCACCCGGGCTACCGCGTCGTCGATTGACTTGACCCGGTTGCTGACGTAATAGACCTGCCCACCGCGCTCCATCTCCAGCCGGATGGCCGCGCTGACCACGTCCTCGTCCCACTCCCCCACATGCACTTTGATGGGCGTGCGGCTGGCCGGCGGGGTGTCGATCAGGCTCATGTCGCGCACACCGCTGATGGCCATCTGCATGGTGCGCGGAATCGGTGTGGCCGAGAGCGTGAGCACATCCACCTGCTCGCGCAGGTTCTTCAGCTGCTCCTTGTGCTGCACACCGAAGCGCTGCTCTTCGTCGATGATGATCAGCCCCAGGTTGTGCGGATTGACGTCAGCGGAGAGCAGGCGATGGGTGCCCACCAGCACATCGACCTTGCCGGCCGCGAAGTCCTCCAGCGTCTGGCGTTGCTGCGCCGAAGAGCGAAAGCGCGAGAGCACCTGAACATTGACGGCAAAGGGGTCGAAGCGCTCGTAGAAGGTGGTGTAGTGCTGCTGGGCCAGGATGGTGGTGGGGCATAGCAGCATCACCTGCCTGCCGCTCTGCACCGCCTTGAAGGCCGCCCGCAACGCCACCTCGGTCTTGCCGAAGCCCACATCGCCGCAGATCAGGCGGTCCATCGGGCGTTCGCTTTCCATGTCGGCCTTGACATCGGCGATGGCTGCCAGCTGATCCGGCGTCTCCTCGTAGGGGAAGGCCAGTTCCATCTGGTATTGCTGGTCGTTGTCCGGCGCGTAGCTGTAGCCCTTGGCGGTAGAGCGCCGGGCATACAGATCCACCAGGTCGAAGGCCAGCTTGCGGGCAGCCTTGCGGGCCTTGCCGGTCGCCCGGCTCCAATCAGCGGTATGCAACCTGGTCAGGCGCGGAGAGGAACTCTCCGGTCCCACATAGCGGGTGATCTTGTCAATCTGTTCCACCGGCGTGAACAGCTTGTCGCCGGCGGCATATTCCAGATGCAGATAATCCCGCTCCACGCCGGCAATCTCCTGCCGCACAATAGCTTTGAATAATGCTATGCCATGCGTGGCGTGCACCACATAGTCTCCCGGCTTGAAGGGGAAGGTGACCGAGGTGGGGTCGATGGCCTTGCGCGCCCGTCCACGTCCCCGCCCCCGCCTGGCCGCCGCCCGCGCCCCGGCGTCATTGAGCGACAGCAAGGCCAGCTTGGCGGCGGGGATGCTTAAGGGCTGGGGGATGTCCAAATCAGAAATCAGCACTGAGCTTGGCAACGAGGAGTCAAATAACACAGCAGGGCTGGCAGAGGCAGAGGGGGTGGCCACAAGCGACCTTGAGCGTGAGTTTCGCACGGGTGGGTTCGGGAGCGAGGACTGTTTGAGCCGCGAAGCGGCGAGTTCCGCAGCTGAACCCGTCGAATCGAAACTCGGGACGCTCATCAGCGGTGGCACCCCCTCTGCCTCTGCCAGCCTTGCTGTGTTATTTGACTCCACACTCGCTAACGAGCGCACATCTTCAAACCCCACATGCGCATCACTCAGTGCTAACTCGACCTGCTCGCGGGCGCGGCGGTCGGGGATGCCTGCCAGGCAGAGATAGCCGCCGGCCAACAGACTCTGAGCGGTGCTGGCCAACCGCTCATCGGAGCCGGCGATGTCTGGATGCTTGACCTCGATACGGGCGTCGAGGTCGGTGCCGCTGCTCAACAGGGAGAGCAACGTCAGGCGCTGATGGGCGCCGAAGTCCAACTCGCCCGGTGAGACGAAGAAACCGGCCGGGCTCTGATAGGAGATGGGCAGCAGGCTGGTAGCCTCTTCGTAGTAGCGGGCACAATCCTCAAACAGCGAACGGGGCTCCACCAGGCAAATCAGGCTGTCAGCGGGCAGATAATCCAGCGGCGTCGATGGCCTGCCGGCAACTGCTGCTGCCGCTGTGTTCGGCTCGGACCCAACTCCGGGCTCCGCCTGCTCTGCTCCGGTCGCTGGCTCAGCCGCAGACGCAATCTCAACCGCGACTGCATCCGCTGCTCCAACAGCAGCCGCTGGCAGTTGCGGTTCGGCAAAGTGGGCATTGGTCACTTCGTCATCTGCTTGCCCACGACTCGCTCGCCGCGACTGAGCAGCAGCGCGTTGCCGCAACGGCTCGGGCCCTACATAAGCCTCACAAGCCGGATAAATGTCAATCTCCGTCACCGTGCCGATGGTCTGGCCGGTGGCGGGCACGATGCGGCGGATTATCTCCACCTCATCGTCGAAGAACTCCACGCGCACGGGGTGCGACAGGCTGGCTGGCCAGATGTCCAGCACGTCGCCATGCAGGGAGAACTGGCCCATTTGCTCCAGGCGCTCCAGGCGCTCGTAGCCCCGCCCGGCCAGCCAGGCCGGCAGCTCGGCCAGCTCCACGACCTCGCCGGTCTGCGGCAGGCAGGCGCTCAACCCGCAAGACAGCCGCAGTGGCGCAAAGGCCCCCTGCTCGGCCTGCGGCAGACAGCGCAGCAGAGCCCGGGCGCTGGCCACCACCACCTGCGGCCGCCCGCCTGCCAACGTACTCAGCGCCCGCGCACGCTGGGCGATGCGCGTCAGCTCCTGCAAGTCGGGCTCCCGTTGAAGCCAGGGCAGGCGCTCCAACAGCGGCAGGCGCAACACGGCTTCACTGCCCAGCCAAACGCCCAGCTCGCGGGCAAAGTGCCCCGCCGCCTCCTCTCCCGAGACCACCACCAACAGCGGTCGCGGGGCCCGGGCAAAGCCGGCAGCCACCAGCAACGGGCGTACCGACAGCGGTGCGGCCACCACCACATCGCGGCCGTCGTCCAGCCGTGCGGCAGCCCGCTCCAGCGCCTTGCAGGTATAGAGTCTGTCGGCGAGTTGTTTAATTATTCCCAGCGGCATCAGGCATCAGGCATAACTATCGAGCATCAAAGCTCAGACATCAAACGGTGGGCGCTACCCATCGGGCAGCGGCCTGCAAGCAACACGAACAACACGAACTGCACAAACTGCACAAGCAACACTGACAATACCCGCATCCCATACATCAGGTCAAAAACTGAACCAGCCGGATAACCCCATAAATCGCCCAGCCCACCAGCGCCAGTATCCCCAGGATAATCACGAAGAACACGATAACGTGCTGCAACGGCTTGGAGCGCCGGGCCTTGATCTCCTTCTTCTGGAAATCAGCCATCTGCTTGGTCTGCTCCAGGTTCACGCCCAGCTGGCTGAGCAGCACATGCTGCTGTTCGGCCTGACTGGTGGCCACCTGCAGCGAATCCTCCAACCCGGCCATGATTGACGGGTCGGCCCGCAGCTCCTGCCCGCGCTTGATACGCACAGCCAGCGACTCCAGTTCGCGGTCCAAATCGGCAACGGCATCCTGCTGCCCCTTGATGGTGTTGTTGGCCTCATCCAGCTGCATCGACAGTGTGGTCTCCTCTTCGGAGAACTGCGCCACCAGCGCCGAGCGGTCGGCGTCGGTCTTCTCCCAGGCACTGCGGGCGGTCAGCTCCACGCCTTTTTGGGCGGCAATCTGGATCTCCAGGTTCTGCAGGTCGAACTCCAGGTTCTTACGCTCGTTTTCCTGGCTCCAGGCATCCAGGCCATCCTTGCTGGATGCGCCCTCATCGCCCAACCCCCCAAGCTGCTTCTCGATCTTCTTGTAGTCCTTCTCCATCGAGTTCAGCTTGTCCTTTTCGACCTCCCAGGCCTGCTTGTCGGCATCCAGAACGGTCTTCTTATCCGCCAGGACCTGCTCGTGCAGCTGCTGTTTGCTATTCAGCTCGCTTGCTATGGCATCGGCTGAAGTCTGATTGGTCGCCAGCTGCGCCGCTATCTGGGCACGCTGTTGCCCGGCGGCCTGCTGCGCCCGCTGGTTCTCCTCCACCTGGTCGCGATCCTCCAGGGCTTCGGTGAGGTTGCGCTGCGCCGTCTGCACAGCCTCCTTGCACTGCTCCACCAAGCGTTGCTGCTCCTGAGTCTGTTTGGTGGCGTTTTTCACCGAAGCGTTGTGCGTGCGAATTTCCTTGTTGTATCCCCGTACCAGCTTGAGGTTATCCTGCGTTCGTCCCAGATAGTCACTCAGTAACCCAGCCATGTCTCCCTCATCCTTCGTTGTCTGGTCTTGTGCGATTTGAGGTCCCGATAGAGTACAAATAGTATACTGAACTTTCGCCCAATGCAGAGGCCATGTAACGGAGAAGTTTTATGAGAAAATCCCAACGCGAGTCCCAAGCCACTGGCAGCCCCAGCCGCCCCAGCCGTCGCGAGTCCCAGGCCGCCCGCCGCCAGCGCGCGCTGGCGGTGGCCGAGCGCATGGACGCCCGCTACCCGGATGCCCAATGCGCCCTGCACTTCTCCAACCCCTTCACCTTGACCATCGCCGTGCTGCTCTCCGCCCAGACCACCGATGTGGCTGTGAACAAGGTCACGCCGCAGTTGTTCGCCCGCTGGCCCACGCCCGCCGCCATGGCCGCCGCCGAGCCCGCCGAGCTGGAGCCCATCCTTAAAAGCATCGGCCTGTATCGCAGCAAGGCCAGAAACTGCGTGGCCTGCGCCCGCACCCTGATGGCCGAGTTCGCCGGAGAGGTGCCCCGCTCCATCCCCGAACTGATGCGCCTGCCCGGCGTGGGCCGCAAGACCGCCAACGTGGTGCAGAACAACGCCTTCGGCATCGTGGAGGGCATCGCGGTGGACACCCACGTCTTTCGCATCGCCCATCGCCTGGGCTTCTCACCCGCCGCCTCTGATACGCCGGAGAAGGTCGAGCGCGACCTGCTGGCCCTCTACCCGCCCGAGCGCTGGGGCCCCATCAACCACCAGTGGGTGCTCTTCGGCCGCGAAGTCTGCATCGCCCGCCGCCCCCGCTGCCCCACCTGCCCTCTGACTGAGTTGTGCCCCTCTGCCACAGCCGTCTCCCACTAACCAAAGGCATCTCCCACCTAAGGTAGCGCTAAATGAATGCTTACCAAAGACAACCGGTAGGGTTATTGCTCGAGGACTGTAGAGCAGGAACATGCCTTGGACATCGGGTCAAACATGAAATTCAGCGTTTTTTGGCACAAATTTGCGTTAGTTA
>JAISUQ010000072.1 GCA_031272005.1 Coriobacteriales bacterium
GGCACCGAGATAGAGGTCTTCGACGTGATGCTGTACTTCGGCATCGCCTTCTCGCTGATCATCACTGCCTTGCAGATGGTTTATAACAAACGCGCTGCCGCATTGCAGGCCCGCCTGGAGCAGGAGCATATCCGCACAGCGGTGTCTGTAGCCGAAGCCACGCATCATGATGCCAAACTGGACGAACTGCATGATGATCTGGAGGAGGTCCTGCAGACCGTCCACAATGTCGAAGACAAGCTGAAATAGCCTTCTGTCAGCGTCTTCCTGAGCGCTCCTGCGGCGCTCGGTCAGTCCTGTTGCCGCAGCTCGAATTCCTCCGGGGTCACTACCAGGCGCGTGGCGGCTGGCAGGATGCGGGCTGCCAGAGGAGTGGTTGCCCCCGGCGCCTCGCCGTCGTACTGGATGTTCAGCGGTGGATCGGACTCAATCAGCACCGAGCGGGCATGATAGGTCTCAATGGCGTCCATCCGCGAGGGGAATCCTCCCGTGCGGTCCAAAAAGGCTGCAAAGATGGCTGGCAGCAACTCCACGGCGTTATGGGTCTTGACGATGGCCACCTCCAGCAGTCCGTCGCGGGCGTTGTTGTCATGGGTGATGGAGATGTCGGGGAAGATCTTGCCGAAATTCAACACCAGAGCGGCGATACCGTCAGATTCCACTACGCCTTCATCCAGTGTCAGTCGGAAGTGGGCCAGCCGTGGTCCGGGATTGGCAACGGCAGCGGCCACGTAGGCACCCGGGCCCATCAGCTCCTTGAGGCGATCAGCGCCTTCCATGATAGTGGCGTCGTAACCGGCGCCGGCAATGATGGCAAAGCCTCTGGTGGCAGTCTGACCATCGAGCGTGAAATCAATCTCACCGAGGTCGTAATCCAACAGCAGCGGTTGGCGGGCCATCGCGGCGATGGCATAGGGTTCATCCGGTTGGTTGAGGTTGGTGGCCAACAGGTTTCCGGTCCCGGCAGGGTAGGGCAGGATGGGGATTTGCGTGTTGCGCAGCTCGTAGCAGACGGAGGCAATCGTGCCGTCTCCGCCGGCAGCGACCACCAGGTCGAACTTTGCCGCATCCGCCACCAGCCTGGCGATCAGCGTGTTGCCATCGGTGTTGCGAATCACTATCTCGTCGCCGTCCTGGACGAATTTACGCATGAACTCAAAGATTGCCCCATCGTGCAATCCAGAAGTCAGATTGTTGACAATCAGCACCTTCATTCCTGCTCCAAACTTCCGGCAATAGCCCCTTTAAGCCACTTTAACAAAGTGTTACCATTATACGGTTCATAGGACACCTGATGAGGAAGTTAGTTTGTTTATCACCACCCAAGCCGAGCTCGTGGAGCTCATATCAACAATAGAGGGCGCCGACATCCTGGCCATAGACACGGAGTTCCTACGTGAGAAATCCTATTTTCCGCGACTTTGCCTGCTGCAGCTGGCCACCGATGAGCTTCAGGCGATAGTCGATCCCTTATCCGACATCGATCTGTCGATATTGCGGCCCCTGATGGTTGACGAGAAATGCACCAAGGTCTTCCACGCCGGCGATCAGGATCGCGACATCCTCTTTCAGCACCTCGGTGTGCCGGCCTCGCCGGTTTTTGATACCCAGTGGGCAGCGATGGTCTTGGGCATGCCGCTGCAAATCAGCCTGGCCGCGCTGGTCAAGCGCTACAGCAGCGTGGAGCTGCCGAAAGCCGACAGCTTCTCGGACTGGTCGCAGCGCCCGCTGACCGACAACCAGCTGAGATACGCCCGCGATGACGTACTCTATCTGCCGGCCATCGCCCGGCAAATGATGGAGGAACTGGCCAGGTTGGGCCGGGACATCTGGGTTCGGGAGGATTTTGAGCAGATGGCCGACCCGCAGCTATACGCTTACGACCCGCTGGAAGCCTGGCAGAAAGTCAAACATACCGCCTCGATGAGCCGCCAGCAACTGGCCCGGGTCCAGGCGGTGGCCGCCTGGCGGGAGGAGACAGCCCGCCGCCGCGACCTGCCCAAGAAATGGGTGCTCTCTGATGATTTGATTGTGGAGATTGTCAAGCGCGATCCGCAGGACCTGGCTTCGCTGTACCATATCCGCGGCCTGCAGGAGAAGCTGAACAAGAGTTGGTGCAAGGAGATTCTGGCTGCATTGCAAAGCGCCCGTGAGCTTCCCGAGGAGGATTGGCCGGTACGCCCGCGCCAGCCCCAGCGCGACATCAACGCCACGGGTGTCGCGGAGTTGATGAATGCCCTGGTGCGCTTCAGGGCCCGGCAGCTGCATGTGGCTACGTCCTATCTGGCCAACAGCAACGATCTCGGTGCCCTGGTTGCCGGGCGGCGCCGCGGTATTGGTGTGCTGCGCGGTTGGCGCAAGGAGTGCATCGGCGATGAGCTGCTGGCTCTGCTGGAGGGGCGGCTGTCATTGTCTGTGGTCGACGGCGAAATCAAGGTTACGGTAGTCCCACAGTGAGCCTTACACTGCATCAGCAGGCGTATAATCATAACCATCCATCATGCAGTGATGCAGGAGCATACTGACAACCAGTGAGGTAAACATGAACCTTTCCTATCTGCTTGTGATTGTCGTCACCATGGCCTTGGGCTTCGGGACAAATGCCTATATCAAATCAACTTATAATAAGTGGAGCAAGGTACCAATCACTTCGGGGCTTACCGGGGCCCAGGCGGCGCGCAAGATGCTGGATGAGAACGGGCTGACCCATGTTGCCCTGACCCAGATCCCCGGCCAGCTGACCGATCATTACGACCCGCGCACCCAGGTGGTCTCGCTTTCCCAGGCGGTCTACAGTTCGCGCTCGGTGGCGGCTACGGCTATCGCCTGCCACGAGTGTGGCCATGCCGTGCAGCATGCCCGCAATTACGTGCCGGCCAACATCCGCAGCGCCATTGCGCCGGTGGTCAACATCGCTTCTCAAGTTTGGCTTTTTGCCCTGCTCGCTGGCATCTTCCTGAATCTGATAGGGTTGATTTGGGCGGCCATAGCCCTGTACGCGGCTGTCATAGTTTTCCAGTTGGTCACGCTGCCGGTGGAGCTGGATGCCTCGGCTCGGGCCATCGCCAACATCCGCGGCTACGGGTTTTTGCCCCAACAGGAGGCCAACGGTGCCCGCACGGTGCTCACCGCCGCCGCATTGACCTATGTCGCAGGCGCCCTGTCCTCGGCCTTGCAGCTAATCTATTTGATCCTCATGGCCCGCCGTTGATGTATCAGGAAGAACTAATCTTCCCCGAGCCGGGAGAGTTTGCCATCGAGCCGGCAGCTGAGCCTGGGTCCGGAACTGAGTCCGACTCGGATCCAGCCCTGTCTGTCTCTGAAGCTTTGCAGCTGGCCAAGGGCGCTCTGGAGCGGGTGGCGGTGACAATCCGCGGTGAAATCTCGGAATTCTCCGACAAGCCGGGTTATAAGGCCGTCTACTTTACGATCACCGACGAGAGTTCGGCACTGTCCTGCCTGATCTGGCGCAATGTCTTCCAGCGGCAGGACGTCCAGCTGCGCCAGGGGGCGTTGGTGGAGGTCAGCGGGGTGTTCTCGCTGTATGCCGCCAAAGGCCGGATGAACTTCGAGGTGCGTACGCTGCGCCTGGCGGGTGAGGGCGATCTGCGCGTCAAAGTGGCCCAGCTGGCCCGGAAGCTGGCCACGGAAGGTCTGATGGACGCCGAGCGCAAACTGCCGCTGCCGCAGTTTCCCGGGCGCATTGCCGTGGTGACTTCTCCCAGAGGCAAGGCTGTGCACGATGTGCTGCGGACCCTGCGCCGCCGCTACCCTCTGGCTGAGGTGCTGCTGTGCGGGGTGCCGGTAGAAGGTGACGGTGCGCCGAGGCAGATCATCGCCGGCCTGGAGGCTGCCGTGCAGGCAGCGGCGGAGGTCATCCTGCTGGTCCGGGGGGGCGGCTCCTATGAGGATCTGATGCCTTTCAACGACGAGACGCTGGCGCGGGCGATTGCCAGCAGCCCAATCCCCATCGTTACCGGTATCGGCCATGAGCCGGATAACAGCATTGCCGACATGGTTGCCAGCTACAGGGCATCCACGCCCACGGCGGCGGCAGAGCGTGTAGCGCCGAATATCGCCGAGATCACCGCCCGGCTGACCAGCCAGAGCCAGCGCCTGGGCCAGGGTCTGCGCTCCCACAGCCTGCGCCTGGGTACACGGATTGCCGCCTTGCGACAGGCGCGCATCTTCATGGATTGCGAACAACTGTTCAAGGACCGCCAGTACAGCCTGGAGGCGGCTGGCCAGCGTTTGTCCAGCGCTCTGGAAAGCTCGGTATCCCGCGCCGCGCAACAGCAGCAATTGAGCCGCAACCGCCTGCTTCAGCAGGGCCGCAACCTGCTGGCGCCAGCGCAGGCTCAGCTGCGGATGCAGGCTGCCCAGTTGCAGGGATTGTCGCCTCTGGCAGTGCTCGCCCGCGGCTATTCAGTGGCCTATGACCGGGATGGTCATGTCATCAGCTCGATAGATGCTATAGACTTATGTACAGAGTTGGTGCTGCGCGTCAGCGACGGTCAGCTGGGTTGCCTGGTGCAGGATAAACAACCCCTGGCTTCAGCCCCTGAGGACCCTGAGGATGCGAATGACTGAGACAACAGAGCAACTGAGCTTCAAGGAGGCCAGCGACGAGCTGGAAGGCATCATCCGCGCCCTGGAGGGCAATCAGCTGGAACTGGAGGACAGCCTGACCAGCTTCGAGCGGGGAGTTGCTTTGCTCAAGGAGTTGCAAAGTCGCCTGGACAGCGCCCAACAGAAGGTAACCGTGCTGCTCGGCGAGCTCGAGCCCGACAGCGACGATGCTGTTGACCACACACTGAGCTGATTGGAGAGGCGATGTCTGACTGCATTTTCTGCAAGATTGCCGCGCATGAGATTGGCGCACAGATCGTCTATGAAGACGACGAAGTGATGGCCTTTGAGGATGCCAACCCCCAACTGCCGGTACATACTTTGATCATCCCCAAGGCTCACTATGCCCACATCGGTGATGCTGTGCCGCCCGAGCTGCTGGGCCAGCTGTTCTCCAAAGTCGGCGTCGTTGCCGGCCTGAAAGGCGTAGATGGGGACGGCTACCGGGTAGTCGTCAACACCGGCGAAGACGGCCGCCAGACCGTCCACCACCTGCATATCCACGTCCTCGGCGGCGCTCAGATGCCGATACGCATGGGGCCTGCCGACTGAGCCGCCCTGACGTGGAGGCCGGGTGTGCCGGCCGAGCGCATGGAGGGGGTTCGTAGTCAAGCAGGCTGCCACCAGGCGGCCCGGGAGCAGGGAGCGAAAAGATGTTCATCCTGGTCATCAACGCTGGATCATCCTCACTGAAATATCAGCTGTTCGACGCCGAGACCCGCGAAGTCCGCAGCAAGGGGCTGTGCGAGCGGGTCGGCGCATTGGACTCGTTTATCCATCACACCAAAGGCACCGACGACAAACACACCGAATTCGTCGAACTGACCGACCACGCCACTGCTGTGCGGGTAGTCCACGACATCCTCCTGGACGGTGAGAATGGCGTGCTCAACAGCCTGGACGAGATCGCAGCCATCGGCCATCGCGTGGTCCATGGCGGTGAGTTCTTCCAGCAGTCGGTAATCATCGATGATGACGTGCTGCAGCAGATTGAGGCCTGTGTGCCGCTGGCCCCGTTGCACAATCCGCCCGCCCTGGCCTGCATCGAGGCCTGTCGGGAACTGATGCCCAAGGCGCTGAATGTCGCCGTCTTTGATACCGCCTTCAACCAGACGATGCCGCCGAAGGCCTACATCTACCCTCTGCCTTATGAGCTTTACGAGCAGTATCGGGTGCGTAAATATGGCTTCCATGGCACATCACATCGTTATGTCTCAACCCGCGCTGCCCAGCTGCTGGGCCGCCCACTCGATGAGCTGCGCATCATCAGCTGCCATCTGGGCAGCGGCTGCTCGCTGGCGGCGGTGGACCACGGCCGCTGTGTGGACAACACCCTGGGCTTCACCCCCTTGGATGGCCTGATGATGGGCACTCGCTGCGGCTCCATCGATCCAGCCATCGTCATCTTCCTGATCCGTGAGGTGGGCTTGAGCCCCGATGATGCTGAGGAGATAATGAACAAGCTTTCCGGCTTCCAGGGCGTCTCCGGGGTCTCCAATGACCTGCGCGACGTCAAGCAGGCCGCCGACGCCGGTAACGAGCGGGCCCAGCTGGCCTATCAGATCTTCGCCAACCGCATCAAGAAGTTCATCGGTGCCTATACCTTCGAGATGGGCGGGGTCGATGCCATTATCATGACTGCCGGGGTCGGCGAAAACGACGCCTACACCCGCCAGCTGGTCTTCGAGGGCCTGGACGGCCTGGGGATAGTGTTGGACTCAGAGAAGAACCTCCAGCGCGGCGAAGACCGGATCATCTCTGCCGATTCCTCCCAGGTGCAGATCCTGGTCATCCCGACCAATGACGAGCTGATGATTGTCGACGATGTCCTGGCCCTGTGCCAGCCTTGATGGGAGCGGTGGCAAATTGGCTAAACTGATCAGCTTCGCCATACCCTGCTACAATGCGGCAGAATACATGGATCACTGCCTGCAGACCCTGATTGACGGGGCTGGTGCCAAT
>JAISUQ010000085.1 GCA_031272005.1 Coriobacteriales bacterium
TTGTGGGGGGCCCCGGCGGCCAGGGGCGCCCACCCGCCAGGGGCAGCCGAGGCCGCCAGCAGGGCTCAGACAGCGGGCACCCAGACAACTCTTCCAAGCCAGAGGCCTGAGCTGATGCAACCGACCATCGACCTGTTTGAGTGGACCTTGCAGCGGCTGTTCGACTGGCCCACATTGCGCCCCGAGCAGGCTGAGCGTGGCATCATCGGCATCCCCCGTGTCCTGAACTTCTACCACGACTATCCCCTCTGGCATACCTTGCTCACCGAGCTGGGATTCTCCGTGGTCCTGTCAGCTGCGTCCAGTCGCCAGATGTACCTCAAGGCGGCCCAGACCATCCTCTCCGAAAGTGCCTGTTATCCGGCCAAGCTGGTCAACGCCCATATCCTGGACCTGCTGCAACGCGGCGTGGAGAATGTCTTCTTCCCGACTTTCGAGTATACCAACGACGAGCGTCTGAATTGCTCGCTGCTCAGCAACTGGCCTTTGACCCTGAAGCTCAACGCCAGGCTGCGGCCGCCGAAGCTGATTGCCCCCTACATCGCAAACCCCGCCGAGTTGGCGGCACAGTGCCAGGCGGCTCTGGCCGACTTTGGCGTCAGCGCTGGTGAGGTGACCTCAGCACTGGAGGCCGCCCGGCAGGTTCAGGCGGATTTCTACCGGCAGGTGCGCGAGGAGGGTGCTGAGGCCGTTGCCGCTCTGCGCCAAAGCGGCGGCCGGGGCGTAGTGGTTGCCGGACGGCCTTACCATCTTGATCCGGAAATCAATCACGGTCTGCCGGATGTGCTGCGCTCCTTTGGCCTGTCGGTGCTGACACCGGAGAGCATCATCGGTCTCGGCAGCGCGGAGCCAGGACTTTACGTGGAGAACCACTGGCAGTATCCTGCGCTGGTCTACCGAGCTGCGCAGATAGCTGCCGAGCAGCCGGAGCTGGAGTTTTTACAGACCTACTCCTTTGGCTGCGGCCACGATGCCCTGACATGCGACCAAGCTCGTAAGATAGTAGAATCAGCCGGCGGGCTGTATACCTCGCTGAAGATCGATGAGATGAGCGATCTGGCGGCTACCCGGATTCGTATGCGTTCGATGCTGGCGGCGCTGGACAAGCAGCGGCGCCCCGCTTCTCTCCCACCCCGCCCAATCTGGCCCGAGTGCTATGATCCCACGCACTACGATCGCGTGGTGGTGGCCAACGTCTATCTCCCCGAAAGCGAAGCGCTGGCCGCCAGCTTTGCCAACGCGGAGGTAGCCTGCACCGACGGCGAAGATGCCATCCTCACCGGCCTGGCTCGCATCAACAATGACGCCTGTTACTGCGCCATCTACCTGGTTGGCCAGATTCTCGATTACCTGAGCGCCGGCATGCCCGGTCTGCAGGGGCAGGGACAGGAGGAGTCGCAGGGGCAGCCGCGGCAGGGGCAGGAGGAGGAGCAGTTGCCGCAGCGCTTGCTGGTAGTACTGCCGCTGTACTGCGTCAAATGCCGGGCGCTGGATCTGCGGGCGATCATGCAGGAGGCAGTGGGGCCGGGCGTCGATGTGGCCTATGCTCACGAGGTCATGCGCTTCATGGATGCTGAATCTGCCGCGCAATTTGCCAGCAGCCTGGTTAAGGCCGATGTTGCGCGGCATCGGACGAACGCTGACTGTGCTAACCAGCTGGGCGTGGTCGGCAATGGACCAATCGTCTTCAACGAGACCATCAATCACGGGCTGCTTTGCGAGATTGCAGCGGAGGGCTGTCAGCCAATCTGTCCGAATTATACCGACTACCTGCTGTATCATGGCGTCCCCGGCTCAGTGGCCGCCGCCTTGGAGCAAGAACGGGCCAACCATCCAGAGGTGTTCAGGTCGCTGGAGGATTACCGGGCTGCCAGTGAGGACTTCGGCGTCGGCGCCGATTATCAAAACGGTTGCGGCTGGCTGTATGCCGGCCAGGTCCTGGATTTATCTGCCAAAAAGGTGCATAATATCATCTATGCACATTCCTTTGGCTGTTTACCCGCCCATACCATCGGGCGTGGCATCATTAACAAACTCAGAAACCAAGAGGCGACAAATCTTGTCTCCATAGAGTTTGACCCTGGTTCCAGCCGGGTCAATCAAAGTAACCGTATCCGTTTGTTGGCGTCGATTGTCAAATCCCAACCCGAAAGAATGGAAGAGCAACAGTGAGAACAGAAATCGTAGAAGCAGCAAGCATTGGTATCCCCGAAGATGGTCGGACTTTCCTCAAGGTCAACCTCAACGCCGAGGAGGTGCAGGGCTATCTGTCCGAGATAGCCGACTTCATGCCCAAGGCGCACAAGCTGGAGGGCGTGGCTGCCGGTGACATTACCGCTATCCTGGCCGACGCCGACAGCCATGGGCAGGCCAACTCCTACCTGATGAAACTGGCCGGCGAGCAGGCCATGAAGCAGGCGGACTTGCGGCCCATCACCAAGCTGGTCTATCTGGCCCGGGGTCTGGTGCAACCGGGTGCTGAATTCGAGTTCATCATCTCGCTGGTGCCGGCCGCTGTTGTGGAGCTTTCCAGCTACGAGCAGGTGGACATCCGCCCGGCTGAGGTCAGTGTCTCCGACCGGGAGGTCAACGATTATATCCGCGAACTGATCAAGGATAAGCGCAATATCTACCTCAAGGGCGAGGATGCGCAGGTGGCCGCTGATGACATTATCGAGATCAAGACATATGCCGTCCATGATAATGAGGTCTACGAGCCGCTGACCGCCGATAAGCGGGTCTACAAGGTCGGCGAGGCCTTCATGCCCGAGGAATTCGACCAGGCTCTGCTGGGTATGAAGATGGACGAAAGTAAGACCTTCACCATCCGCGTCAAGACCGCCGACGAGATTGAAACCTTTGCCCGCTACGCCGATGAGGACCCGGCGATCATCTCCGAAAAAATCAAGGAGACAGTACATGAGATCGACGTGACGATTACGGTCTGGGTGCTGCGCATCTTTGAGGAAAGCGAATTCATCATCAACGACGAGTGGGTCAGGAAGAACTATCCCAGCTACAGCAGCGTGGACGCCATCAAGGAGCGCTTCCGCAACGAGATTTACGGGATCAAGGCCGAGGAGGCCTTTGCTGAGGCCGTGGATGCAGTGTTGGATGCCGTGACCCTGCGGGTGACGACTGTGGTGCCCGATGGGATCTACGCCCTGAAGTTCGGCGACGCCTATCGGGCCTTCTGCAACGACCTCAAGGACAACAAGCAGATGAATGTCGAGGAGTTCTGCTCCGAGGAGGGCATCACCGAGCTGGAGCTGAAGGCCGAGATGGAAGAGGAGATCCGCAAAGCTACCCTCCAGGGCTTTGCCCTGGATGCCTATGCCCGCCACCACGGCATCACCGTCACTGAAGCCGACATCAAGGAGGCGCTGGAGAAGGTCGATAAGATCACCCGCGACATCGTCTTTTTGGAGCACCAGCGCAACGGCGATCTCTACATCTTGGAGGAACTGGCCCTGCGCAACGTGGCCGTCAAGCACCTGATGGGACTATAGCGCGATCTCCAGACCGTCGAAGGCGGCAATGATGCGGCCTTGATAGCTTGATAGCTTCTCTGCCAGTTGAGCGGCAGTGATTGGTGTGTCGTAGGACATCGACAGATGGGTCAGATAACCCCGGGCACAGTCCAGCTCCAACAGGTAGGCGATGGTGGAGTCGATGTCCATGTGTACATCCGGCATCCAGTTGCTGCCGTTGAACGTGGCGTCGAAGATGACGACGTCGGCGCCTTGCACCAGGGCTTGCACCTCCGCTGCCAGCCGGGCCGTATCCGGGAAGTACGCCAGCCGCGTGGAGGTTTGCGCCGACCTCTCAATCAGATAGCCAGCCACATCCGGGCCGTGGCTGGCGGGCAAAGCCGTGAACCGCAGGTTGCCCAGCGTACAAGGCTCGTAGTACTTGATGGGGATCAGCTCCAGGCAGTCGGCCATGAAATCGAAGTGGCTGGCCAGATAATCCAGCACTGCTGGCAGAGCGTAGACGGGCAAAGGTTGCTTGCGCCTGAGACGCACATAGAATTCCAGGGCGCCCAAGCCGGCCACATGATCATGGTGGCTGTGGGTATACAGCACGGCATCAATGTCATGCAGCCCGGCATCCAGCAACTGCTGACGCAACTCCGGTGCGGTGTCGATGAGGATGCGCAGGGGTTGTTCTTCTCCCTCGCCTATGCCTTCACTGTAGTTGCTTTGCAGCAGCACACTGGAACAACCTCGCGACCAGCGCGGGTCGGCAGCTGCTTCCCGGCAGGCTGGGCAGTCGCAAAAAAACGAAGGCATCCCGGTGGAGGTCCCGGTACCCAGGAAGCGCAGTTTGGTTTTTGTGTTGTTGGCCAATGTCATAGTGACCATGATAGCAATCTCCGAAGTC
>JAISUQ010000152.1 GCA_031272005.1 Coriobacteriales bacterium
GCGGCAAAGCCCAGCATGGCCATGCCCCAGCCAACATTTTTCTTGTCGGTAATGATCTCGGGAATGGAAGCCGAGGTGCAGGTGGAGGCAAAGGCCTGAAAGACACCGGTGATCACGACACCGGTCCACATCGTAGCGGTGGAGATGAAGTCGAACATCAACCACTCACCGATCATCATGCCAATCAGGCCGGCGACTATCAGCCATTTGCGCGTCCCCAGACGGTCGCTGATGAAACCGGCCGCAGCGTTGCCGAGGATGGCGATAATCGTAAACACTGAGTTCACAAAGCCGGAAGTCTGATTATCCAGACCTTTATCCATCTGCAAGAATGTCGGCAGGAAGGTGTTGATGGTGCCGTTGCCAGCCAGATTGAAGATGGTGAACATCACGCCGGCCATAATCAGCGACAGCGAGAAGACCTTGCCCCAATTGGTCTTCTGCCTGGGGGCGTCGGCGTCCTCATCCACTACCTGGGCGCCAGCCGGAGCCTCGCGATAGAGCAGCAGGAAGACCACCAGGATGATTGCCGAGAAGATGATGGCAAACCAGTAGATGGACTGCCAGGTACCGGTGGTGTTATAGAGCCAGGGAGTGAGGTTTTGCATCAGGGCGCCGCCGGCGGGCATCCAGATGCCCCAGATACCCACGGCCAGGCCGAAGTGCCGACGCGAGAACCAGGGCACCAGCATGGCCGGTGCGATGACACCGAAGAAGCCCTGGGCCAGACCCTCCAGAAAACGTCCGGCCAGAAGCACGCCGGCGTTGGGGGCAAAAACGCCGATCAGGCCACCGGCGATGCAGGCACCGATGCCGACGACAGCCACCTTGCGGTAGCCGAACTTGCGGGCCAGGCCGGCCGCCGGAAAAGCCAGTACGATGGAGATGAAGGTGAACATCGACATCATCCAGCCGATGTTATCCGGCGAGAAACCGAACTCCTCCATGAAGACCGGGAAGATGACCGGCACCTTGAAGAAGTTCACCGGTACGACAAAACTTGCAAAGAACACGGCGAACAGAATCACCCAGGCATACTTCGGCGTCTGTCCCTGATCAGTAGTTTTCACAGCCTCTGTTGTCATTGTTTTCCTCCAATTCAATGTTTGTAAAGCACTACGGATAAACTTGCACTTGCCAATCCCACAACTTGCAGAACTCCTTGCAGAACACCTTGCTTCCCTGCACCTGACGGACGCCTGTTACCCCTCCGCCTGACGAAACGCTGTTGAGCAGATAACCCCTCCCTCCGTCATCGCGATTTGATGAACAGTGAGAAGGCCACCGCAATGGCAAAGATCGGCAGGATCAATGCATAGCCAATCTGCGCCCAGCCCATATGCAGCACCACCGCTGCGGCGATAATCGGACCAATCAACCCGGCCAAGTTCTGGCAGAAGGAAAGCACAGCGTTTCCCATGCCGCCTTTGAGGTGATCGGAGCCGACAATCTCGGGGATGACCAGCCGCACCCCGGTGGTCACAAAGGGCGCGAAGATGCCCAGCAGGCACATCAAGACGATAGCCCAGCCCAGGCTGGTGGCCATGAACACCGCCGTACCGACGATGGCCAGAGCAAAGCAGCCCGAGACCAGCAGGGCCTTGCGCAGCCCCAGGCGGTCAGCCGCCAGGCCGACGAAGGGCCCGCCGATGATGCCGATGATCTCGGGGATTGAGGAGACCGAGGAGGCCACAGCGTTGGCGATGCCGCCCTGGGTCTCCAGAAAATACGGATAATAGGTGCCCACCACCGAGGGCACGACGAAGTTATAGCAGCCGAAAATGATGCCGGCAAACCAGATGCCCTTATGACGCAGAACCCCGAACAGATCGCGCAGCGTCGGCCGCGCCGTGGTGCTCTGCTCCATGATTACGGCGCCTTCGGCCGAGGCGCTTTTCTCGGGCATCCTGAAGAAGATGGCATACAGAACAAAGGCGACGGCGGCCAGAGCGGCACCCATCAGCCAGACCGAGCGCCAGCCGAAGGCGGCAGTCAGATGCGGCGAGGTATTGAGCATCACAAACGAGCCAAAGGGCATGCAGATGCTCCAAACCCCGAGGGCAAAGCCCTGTCGCTCCTGCGGAAACCAGGCAAAGATGGCAGTCGGCGCGGCCACAAAGACCAGGCTCTCGCCGATACCCTCCAGAAAGCGGCTGAACAACATGACGCCGAAGTTGGTGGAGAAGGCGCCGATCAGCGCCCCGACCAGGCAGCTGCCGACCGACATCAACACCACCTTCTTGACGCCCAGACGATGCATGATCAAACCGGCCGGCAGGGCGAACACCACCCCCATCAATGAGAAGATGCTCATCATCCAGCCAAACTGGTCCACCCCGATGCCGAAGTACGGTATCAGAGTCGAGGCAATGCCCGGCGGTTTGAGGAAGTTCATGGTCGGGCTGATGCTGGCCAGCAGCACCACCCCCAGAATAACCCAGGCGTATCTGTCTACCTTGACCCACCCCTTTTGTCGCGTAGTCTTGACCACGCCCATTGCGCTCTCACCTCCTTGATGACCACTTGCTTGGGATAATTACGTGCGCTCAGGCTCCCGCTGGCGGCGCCGGTGGGTGTGGCGGCGCTGCAGGTGCGCCAGGCACACCGGGCGCAGAAGGCGGCGCCGGAGCGCCGGTGGTCTTGGCGCCACCGAAGCTGGTCTGGTCGGCCGAGCCGGGCGCGCCCTTGGGCGGGGCGCTCTTGGCAGCTACCGGGCCGCCACCGATGGCCTCACCGCATTTGGGGCACTTCATGGCCCCGATGAAGACGTCAGCGCCACATTTGGGGCAGGTGGGGTTTTCGTCCATCTCGATGGTTGGTGGTCTGAAGCACATGATGGTTCCTCTCCTTTGGATGATCTCGCCGCCCCGACACTGGTGTCGGGGCGGCACTGCAACACTCAGTTGACGCGGGGGTAGAGCTTGATGTCTTCGAGATTGGGGCAGGTGCGGGCGTCAATCTTGGACAGCTCCACGTAGCGATAGCCTTCCAGATAAAACGCCACGGTGTAGAAACCCGGATCCAGCTTCCAGAGGCGGAACTCGCCGTAATTATCCGTCCGGGTCTTGAAGACCTTGCCGGTGACCATGTGGGTCGCCTTGACCTTGACGTCCTCCAGGCACTGATCGGCCTTGGGGTCGTAAACGGCGCCGGCGATGAAGGGCTTGGGCAGATTAACATAGGCCACCTGCGGGTTGGTGCCGAACTCGGGGTTGAGGCGCTCCAGGGGGGCGTACATGTTGTCGACGGTAAGCTCTGAGGTGTCCACGAAGCGCAGGGCATCCGAGGGGCAGGCGGCCACGCAGCGCGGCAGGTCGCGGCCCATGTCCAGCAGGTGGGCGCACATCGTGCACTTCTGGGGCAGGTCCAGCTCCTCGTTGTAGTAGATGGCGCCGTAGGGGCAGGCCTGAACCAGCTCGCGCAGACCCTTGGCCTTGGCCGGGTCGATGAGCACGTAGCCTTCCTCGCGGCGATACATCGCCTCGCCGGCAACGGCCATGCAGGGGGCATCGGCGCAATGCTGACAGGGCACGGACACGCGATTCAGCTTCATCCGGGTGCCGCTGCCGACTTCGGTCTCGCGCACCTGGATCCAGAACTGATGCCGGCCCTGCTCGCGGGTAATCGGCGACCAGTCGTTGTCGCAGTGCTCGTCCTTGCAGGCGTTCTGGCAGTTGCAGCACTGCATGCAGCGCTCCGGGTCGATGAGTATGGTCTTCATGGCTTACCCCTTCCAGTTCCAGCTCGAGTACTTGCCGGCAAAGCCCTCGGGATACTGCTTGGCCAGCTCCTCGAGGTCGACCTTCTCGATGGCCACCAGCGTGGAGTTGTAGGCGCCGCCCACATGGTGGACGCTCATCGGGTCGGGGTTGGTGATGGAGTTGATGTCGCCGGAGCGATCCAGCATCGAAGGCGTGGCCTCCAGCGGGTCGTTCCAGGCACCGTAGGTCAGCCAGAGCACGCCAGGGGTGACGCGATGGGTGACCTGGATGCCCGCCAGCACACCGCCGCGGTCGTTGTAGGCCCGGATGATGTCGCCATGCCTGACTCCGTACTTCTCGGCGTCGGCAGGGTTGATGTAGGCCGGCTCATAGGGGTAGCCGTCCGGGCCGTAGACCTTGTAGTTCTCGGAGAGCCACTCGCAGTCGTCGAACTTGCCATGGAAGCGGAACTTCGGATGGGCCTGGAGGTCCTGCAGGGGGTACTTCTCGGCCAGCGGGTCGTAGCGGCCTTCCTTCTCCTGGATATAGCGTGGGGTGACGGGGATCTCGGGGTTATCCGTACCGTAGAAATCGGCAATCAGTGTGGAGTAGATCTCGATCTTGCCAGTCGGGGTATCCAGAGGGTTGTTCTCCGGGTCCTCGTAGAACTCCTTCATCTGACGGCCGGGCTGATAGTCGTCCAAAGCTGGCCAGACATAATAGCCCTTGGCCTTGAAGTCCTGATAGTCCATGGGGATGTTAGTGCGGGCAAACATCTTCTCCAGCAGGGTGTCTTCGGTGTTGCCCTCCATGAACTGCTCAGAGAGGCCCAGACGCTCGGCCAGCTCCTCGAAGATGGCCAGATCGGAGCGGCTCTCGCCCACCGGGTCGATGATCTTATGGGAGAAGACCGCGCTGCGCAGCCCCACGTAGGCACTGGGCACGTACTGGCCCACGCTGCCGGGCTCGGTGAGGTCCTGGCGCTCGAAGAGGGTGGTCACCGGCAGGACGATGTCGGCGTAGCGGCAGTCGCGGTTGAAGACGACATCGGTGACGATGAAGCACTCGATCTTCTCACTCTTATAGGCCACATGGTCGCGCAGCATCTTGCCGGGCTGGTTGGTCAGGGTGCCGCCGCGTTGCCAGAGCAGCTTGACCTCGGAGTGGCCCTTCATCGGGTACTCGCAGTGCTCCAGGTACATCTCGGCGTTGAAGTTGTCCTGATGTCCGCCGTGCCAGGCCTGCGGCGGATTGTAGATGCAGTCGAAGAACTTCTGGAAGGTGATGGTCTGCTTGACGGGGTTGGGGTAGTAGTTCTCCAGCACCACGTTCATGCCGCCATCGGCATAGCCGGTGGGGCCGAGCTGGGTGACGCCGTCGTAGGGGCCGGCCAAGAACAGACCCGGGGAGAGCATCGAGTAGCCGGGGCGGCCACAACCCTGCATGGCGCAGAGCGTGCCGAACAGCCGGGCGAACTCATGGGCGTAGGTGCGCCGGCAGGCGCCGCCGGTGAGCACCCACATGCTGGTGGGCCGGCTGCCCCACTCCCGAGCGATGGCTTTGATGGTGCGGGCCGGGATGCCGCAGATCGGCTCGGCCCACTCCGGAGTCTTGGGTGTGCCGTCCTCGGCCAGACCCATTATGTAGGACTTGAAAGAGGAGTGGGCCGGGGCGCCCTCGGGCAGGTGCTCCTCGTCAAAGCCGATGCAATGGGTGTCCAGATACTCCTGGTTGTAGAGCCCTTCGGTAATCCAGGTGTAGGCGATGGCCGCGCCGCAGGCGTTGTCGGTGCCGGGGATGATGCGGATCCAGGAGTCGGCAGCGAACATGCCGGTCTCGTTATACAGCGGGTCGACGACGATGACGTGCTTGCCGAGGTCCTTCCAGTACTTCCAGATGCGGGCCTCGTCGATGCCGTTGTAGGTGTTGTGCATCAATGGGTCGGTGCCCCAGAGGATGATGGTGTCGCTTTCGTAGGTGATGTCCTGCAGCGAATCGGTGGCCGGGGGCAGGCCATGACCCTGCCAATAGCCCCAGAGGAAAGGCGCGCCGCAGGCCCAACCTTCCCAGGAGTTGGGTGTGAACTCGCGGTTGGTGCCGCCGACCATGTGCCAGAAGCGGAACAGGTCGCTGAAGACAAAATGCAGCGAGCCCCACTCCGGGTGGGCGCTCATCGAGTAGCAGAAGGCCGAAGGCCCGAAGCTCTCACCGATGCGGCGCATCTCGGCAACGATGATCTCGTAGGCTTCGTCCCAGCTGATGCGCTCGTAGCCGCTGACGCCGCGATTCTGGGGGTTGCGCTCACCTTGTGGGTCCCAATCCACGCGCTTCATCGGGTACTTGACCCGGTTCTCACTGTAGATGGTGGGCTTGCCGCTGGCCAGACCCCACTGCAACAGGGGGTGGATCAGCGGCGGCTTGTACTCCTGGCCATTGGCGTTCAGGCTCCAGGACTTGACCTCGGCCGGGTCGAAGCGCATCGGCTCGATGCGCACGATATGCTCGTCTTTGACATCGACGAACATCGGCCCGGCAGTGGAACAGGTCGTAAAGCGTGTGGTGTTGTCACTGGCTGGATAATGCGGTATCTCTTGGGCCATTTCCTCTCCTCTCCTTGATATCGGTTTCGGACTTGCCGCCCGGCGTGGTTGCGATACTTGACGCCAGGCAATGCGGATAAGGTTGCTGCTGCACCGCTTTTCGACTTCGCATTCTGCTCCGCGGGCCCAAGTCCGTCTGCCTATCGGCGGTATTAAACCCCGAAGTCGTGTACTACTCGGGGCAGTAATGCGGATTGCCGCCAGTTCAGGGCACCAGGCCGGCGGGCAGCCGGATGGCGGCCTGATGATGGCCTGACGTTCGGGCACGACATTCTCCCAGCTTGACCGGCCAATGGCCTGACCTGCACAATCAGCAGATTACTACTTCGAGTATTACACGACTTTTCTAAAGTTTTATTCCATGGGCTGCTCTCGCGGAGTATAGTAGCAGATATGGGATTGAAGATGAAATCTGTCTTGAGTACGCCGGATGCCGGCAAGCCGCAGCCTGTGCAGGAAAGCTTTGCCCTCAGCCCGGCGGAGTTCGACAATGTTGACCGCATCGAATTCACCTCGGTGCTGACAACGGCTGGGTTCGGCTGCTTCTGGGCCTGGATGCTGGCCATGCTGGTGCTCTCGCCGGTGACTTTGGATAACGGACTGAGCGCCGGCCTGATGGGATTGGCGGCCCGGTTGGCTGTGGTGGCCGTAATGGCACTGGTAGCTGTCACGGTCTACGTCGGCGGGAGGCTGCGCCCGGAATTCAACAGCCAGATCACGCTGGTCAAAGTGCTGATTGCGCTGACGCCGCTGCCGTTTTTTGCGGCCCTGCTGCTGAATCGCTATCTGCTGGCCGTCCCGGACTTCGTCATTGTGGCTACCGCTGCTGTGGCTGGCGTCTCCTGTGGATTGCTGCTGCTGTCCTGGGGTGTCACCTGGGCCACTGTGGATCGCTCCAAACCCTTCAACCGCTCCACCGCCAAATCGATAGCCGCCTCCTTTCTACTGGCCGGGCTGCTGCTGGTATTCATCTGGATGGCGCCGGCCAATCTCTCGGTGATTGTGGCCATCGCCCTTTATGCTGCCTCGGCCATCACCCAGCATATCTGCTCGATTCGCATGCCGCATACCCGCAGCAGCAACCCTGGAGCCGACGAAGACGCCGATAAGGGTTCTGAGGCTGGTGCTCCTGCTCCGGCTGGCGCCTCGCATCCGGCTACGGATGCGCCGGTGAAGCTGTATCACCTCTCCCGCTACATGCCGTTGTTCATCTCGGCGGTGGCCGGCGGCCAGCTTTCCTGGCTCTCATTGACGCAACCCGAAGAATTGTTGGTGCCGATGATGGCTGGTGGGTTTGCCGTCGGCAGCCTTGTGGTATTAGGCTATATTGCTATCAGAGGGCATATCCCGCTGTTGAACACCCTGGAGCGGCTGCTGGTGCC
>JAISUQ010000158.1 GCA_031272005.1 Coriobacteriales bacterium
GCAGGCGAGGGTTTTCTCCGCTTAAAACAGGGTCGTTGAAGTCGCTGGTGACGTAGTGGATGGTGACCTCTGAGTTGTCCAACAGCCAGCCAATCAGCCGCTCGTAGTACTTCCAGAAGCCTTTGGCCTCAGCGTAGAACACCAACTGCTTGGCGCCGGCGGCCTCAAAGCGGCGGATGTCCTCACGCTCGCGCTGGCGCTGGTCGTGCTGCAGCTGGCGGGCGGCGTGGCGCTGCTCGGCCGTCAGCTTGACGCGCCGGGGCAGCAGCGAGAAGTCCACCATTTTCCAGGGATTGTAGATGAGGTTGCACAGCGCCAGCACCGCCATCGACAGCAGGTTGCCGGCAATCCAATACAGCCCCACCCCGCAGGGCAGCACCAGGGCGAAGTAGAAGGAGAAGGCCACCAGAAAGATAGCCGTGCCCCACTTGCCCCAGAAGCCCTGGGCGATCTGCAGCACATTATAGCGATTCTGGAAGGCACAGAGGGCAAAGGCTGATAGTCCGGAGAGGACCGGGTAGATGATGGTCGGCGCCGTCCAGCGGGGCACCTCGGCCATGTCGATGCCCAGAAAACCCATGTCCAGGGCCTGGATGGCCGGCAGCGCATCATAGACGCCGGAGTAGGAGGAGGCTGCAAAGGCCAGCGGGTCGGACTGGGCCAGCTCCACCACCGCCAGTTGCGCCCCGCTGCCCAGTTGTTCGGCGCTGATGCCGGCCGCACCGGAGACCACGGCCACCAGCATGTTGATGGTGGTGGCGTCGATATGCAGCAGGTGCTGCAGCGGGTTGTAGATGACGTTGATCAGCCCGAGGATAATCGGGATTTGGATCAACAGTGGCAGGACGTTCTTCAGGGTGGAGTAGTGCTCAGATTTGTAGAGTTTCTTCTGCTCCTCCAGCATCACCGTGTTGTTGCCGGCATAACGAGCCTTGAGATCCTCCAGCGCCGGCTGGATGCGCACCATGACAATCGAATTCTTCTGCGCCACCAGCGACAGCGGGAAGAGGATGACCTTGGTAATCAGCGTGAACAACAGGATGGCCAGGCCATAGTTGCCCAACAGCTGATAACAGCCGTAGAGGATGTATCCCAGCGGGATACCGAAGATGATATTGATAATCTCCAAGGAGAGCGAACTCCCAACTTTGTGTTCGACAGGCGCAACCTTAGAATTATATCAGTGTATCGCCGCATCCAGGAGCCTGAGGCAATGCGGGAGTCAGCGCGAGGGGTCATAGCCAGAGGGGCGACAATCCACTATCCCTGAGGAAACGCTGAGCAAGTCCCAGCAACGGTAGCTTCGTAGGGATTCGCAGTCCAGTGGACTGTGAGTCCTACGACCAACAGAGGCTTGGGACTTGCTCAGCGCTTCCCTTATTTTTCGCTACTAAAATAGCTGAACTCAACTATTGTGCTCCAATCCCGATTACACCCCCACTTTGGGCCGTGGTGGTCGGGCGGGCGTGCAATCGGCGGCAGCCGGCGTAGGTGGTCTTTTGTCAGGGAACCAGGGCTTCCAGGGCCTGGGGGAGCATCTCTACCTCAAAGTGGCTGGCGCTGAGCGGCTCGCCGTCGCATTGGGCGGGCACTTCGTGCTTGAAGTCCAGTGTGATATTTGCGGCCGTAGCAGTGCGAACGATGTCGAGATTCTCATGGGTGCCCCGGGCGATGCGGGTCAGGGCGTAGAGCGCCTTGGGTATGCTGGCATCCAGAGCGTAGCAGACATCGAAACGGCCATCGCTGATGTCGGCCTGCGGCGCGATGCGGAAGCCGCCGCCGTAGGTGGGGCCATTCTGCACGGCGCAGATCAGCACATCCTCCTCACGCACCTGACCGTCCAGTTCCAGGCGCAGATGATGGGTGTGTAACTCACGCATGATGGAGATAATCGCCGCATGAGCATAGAGATAAAAGCCGCTGGAACCGGTGGATTTCCGCAGTTCATGGGTTTTCGCAGCAATGGCCGCATCGATGCCAAAGCTTAAGGTATTGAGAAAGAAGTTGCTGTTGCAACGCCCGGCATCCACGGTACGCAGATGGCCCTGCCCCAGCACAGTGATAGCGTGGTAAGGATCCTGGGGAATGCCCAGCGCCTTGGCATAGTCGTTGCCGGAACCCACGGGGATGACGGTCAGTGCGGGTCGCTCGGCGCGCGGGCGCGCCAACACGCCCTGAGCGATGTCATGCACCGCCCCATCGCCACTGACTGAGATTATCAGGCCGCAGTCCAGCGTAGCCCCTAGCTCAATAGCATGTTGTCGCGATTGCGTTTCAATGACGTTTATTCGCGGAGCAGCTGCAGCAGATACGTTGCCTGTGAAGGGCATGGTGGTAGCGGGCGGGCCGCCCTGCGCTTCCGGCGCCGCTCCTTCTCCATCCCCTGCGCTGGAGCGACCTGAAGTATCAATGAGCACACCACCATGTCCACCCTGCGCCTCCGATGCCGCTCCTTCTCCCGTTATCGCTCCAAAGCACTCTTCGAAGTGAGCGCGCAAATGGCCCCAGGATTTGTGGGCTTTGCCGTTGCCGGCGGCGGGGTTTATCAGCACAACTATTGAATTGACGCCCTCGATGTCGATGCTCATAGGCATATCTCCCGGCGCCCGCCACCCAAAGTGGGGACGGTGGCTACGCGATAGCCGGCGGCGCGCAAGGCGGCATAAGCCTTATCGATGTCCCGGCCGACATCAGCTGGGGTATGGGCGTCGGAGGAGACCGTGGCCGGCACTCCCGCGCGGCAGAAAGCCCGAAGCAGCGCTGGCCCGGGGTAGACTTCGCGAGCCGGCTTGCGCAAACCCGAGGTGTTGACCTCAATCAGCACGCCGGCCGCCGCCGCCGCCTCGGCCATTTGAACCCATAGTTCACTGGCATCGAATGTCGGGAAGAAGCCCAGCTTCTTGGGCAGGTCGGGATGGGTCATCACCGTGAAGGGGACCTTGCTGGATACCATCTCGCACCACAGCTGCACATACTCCCGCCAGACCTGCTCGGGGCTGCGCTCCTGCCAACCGCCAATCGAGGGCTCGTAGTCGAACTCCCACTTGCTGTTATCCGGATAGACGAACATATGCACCGAGCCGAGCACGATGTCGAAAGGCTCAATGCGCTGGAGGATATAATCGGCTGCCCCCGGGCGCCAGTCGCATTCGATGCCCAACAGCACCTCCAGCTCGGGATGCGCGGCGCGCTCGGCGCGCACATCGGCCAGGTAGCTGTCGAACAGCTCCGGACGCATGGCAAACTCGCGGGTCGGGTCGAGTTCCTCAGGCATCGGCAGGTGCTCGGTCAGGGCCAGCGTGGTCAGGCCTTTGTCCACCGCTGAGCGCACCACCTCCGCCACGCTGCCTGAGCCGTGCCCGGAGTAAAAGGTGTGGGTATGGGTGTCTACCAGCTCCATTATTGCCACCTCAGACCCGCCGCGAGGCCTGCATCAAGGCGATGCCTCTGAGTGCC
This sequence comes from Coriobacteriales bacterium, assembly GCA_031272005.1. Classification (GTDB taxonomy): domain Bacteria; phylum Actinomycetota; class Coriobacteriia; order Coriobacteriales; family UBA8131; genus JAISUQ01. Next base: position 3,457 of record JAISUQ010000158.1, read on the forward strand.
AGAGCAGTGACCATCAGCAGGCTCAGGAGAGTTGATATCAGAATTATTATCACTTTGAATATATCGTAGTCGTAATCAAAGAACGACAGGATGAATGTATAGATGCGAGAAATCACAAAGAACCCCAGCAGCCTGTAGAATATGAATATTGCGCCGGCAATCAACAAGGCAACGATAGTCTTGCCGCTCTTGCCGGACATCGCCGACGAGACAATCCACATTACTGCGGCAACCAGTGACAACAGTAGCAACAGGAGGCTGAAGACCTGGTATAGCGCACTGCCGGCATAGTCAAGGCGAATATAAACAACCTGAGCGGAGATAAAGCCAAGTATCATGGATAGCGCCAACAGGATGTCGCCGATGCCGCCGATGATTGCCCAGGTTCCCGCTATCCGCTGCCGGCTCAGCTTGCCGGCGGCACGAAACCCCACAATCCCCGCTGCAACCAGCACGCCGGCCAACGGCAATCCCAGAATCACGACCGCCAGCAGATAGAGTACTGAACTATAGCCGATATAGCTGCCTAAGACGTTGGACAGCAGATTGAGCAACAGGTTGAGAACGGCAGTAACGATGATCAGGATGCCGATGATACGCATCGCTGAATCGCCTTGGCCCTGCGGCCTGCTGTATTGCGGTTGGCCGGAAGGCGCAGGCTCGTATGCAGGCGGCTGCTCATAGGACAACGGCTGTCCGAAGGATTGCTGTTGGCCAGAGGCCGGCTGCCCGGGCAGTGGCGGCTGGACGTATGTTGGCGGTTGCTCGTACGTCGGCGGTTGGACGTGGGCTGGTTGCTGGTTGCAGGCAGGCTGCGCGTCAGCCGGCGGCAGCATCTCTCCCACAGTTGCGCCGCATTGCGGGCAGACCGTCGCGCCGTCCGGGTAAGGCGTCCCACATTCTCCACAAAACATAGCATCCTCCAAATCACTTGCTTAGCGTTGCATCCTGGTTTGGATAATCCCGTTGGCGTATCCCCTGCTCCACTGGGGCCGGCTTCAGAATCCGCCCCATCGCAGCGATGAAGGCGTCGGCCTGCTGCTCGGTGTTCTCCGGGCCCATGGAGATGCGCAGTGCCGTGTAGGCGTCGTCCTTGCTCAGGCCCAGGGCCAGCAGCACGTGGCTGGGCTCGAGGGAGCCGGTGGTGCAGGCCGAGCCACCGGAGACGGCAAAGCCGGCATTATCCAACTTGAGAATCATCGTCTCGCTCTCCAACCCCTGGACCAGCAACGGGATGAACCCGGGCAGCAGCGCGTCGGACTCCAGGTCGCGGACGTCGATGGGCACGGTCAGGCGGATGCGGCCCGAGAGCTCCGTGAGCCCGCAAATCAGGTGGTTGCGCAGGCGAATCAAGCGCGCGAAGTTGTCTTTGCGCTCGGCGTCGGCCAGCTCCAGCGCCCGGGCCAGACCCACCGCCCCGGCCACGTCCTGGGTGCCACTGCGCCGGCCGCCCTCCTGTCCCCCGCCCAACAGCGAGGCGGCAAATGGCGTGCGTCGCCTGAGGTAGAAGGCGCCCACGCCTTTGGGTCCGCCGATCTTGTGGGCGGAGAAACTGGCGGCGTCGATACCCAGTTGGTTGACTCGGAAGGGTATCTTGCCCAGGGCCTGCACGGCATCGGTGTGGAAAAGCACATCGTGCTGACGGCAGAGCCGGGCCAACTCCTCGACAGGTTGGATGGTTCCGACTTCGTTGTTGGCAGTCATCACCGAAGCCAGCGCGGTTTCCGGGCGCAGAGCGTTGACGAAGTCATCGGGGTGGATAAAGCCGTCGCGGCGCGGCTTGAGCAGGCTGATTTGGTAGCCCTGGCGCTTCAGGCGGCGCACCGGTTCCAACACGGCATGGTGCTCGAAGGCGCTGGCCAGCACATGGGTGTCGTCACGGGACTTGCCGCGGCTGTCGCGCAGGCCGCGCAACAGGCCGTTGATCAGGGTGTTGTTGGACTCCGTGCCGCCGGAGGTGAAGACCACTTCGGAGGGTACGGCGCCAATCAGGTTGGCTATCGTCTCGCGGGCCTGTTCCAACGCCTGACGAGCCTCCTTGCCTTCACGGTGCAGGGAGTTGGCGTTGCCGAAGTGCCCGAGCAGGAAGGGCTGCATGGCCTCCAGGACCTCCGGGCGCAACGGCGTGGTGGCGGCGTGGTCGAAGTAGGCGCGCTGTGGGGAGTTGCCTGGGGCGGGTGCGGTGTTGGAGGCGGGTGCGGTGTTGGAGGCGGGTGCGCTGCCGGTTGCGACCTCGTTGCTGGGGGCTGCTGCGCTGGCGGAGGCGGTATCAGCCAGGGCGGCCGGTGTATCCACTGCGGCGGCGACCGGACGGGCGTCAATCAAACTGACGTCGTTGTCAGCGGGCGTGCTCATAGCACAGCCTGACGAATCTCTTCCAAGGCAGCTATGGGGTCGGCAGCCGCCAGAACGGCGTTACCGGCCACCAGCACATCGGCTCCCTGGTCGACCACCAGCGGCGCAGTCTGGGCATTGATGCCGCCGTCCACCTCGATCAGCGGATTGGCACCGATGCGTTTGGCCTCCGCTGCCAGCGCGGCCACTTTGCCGATGCTGCCCTTGATGAAGCGCTGGCCGCCAAAACCCGGATGCACACTCATCACCAGCACCAGCTCGGCCAGGTTGAGGAAACGGAAGGCAGCCTCAGCCGGAGTGTTGGGGTTCAGAGAGATCCCAGCCAGCAGACCAGCCGCATGGATGCGGGCAATCAAGCCGATGATGCGGGAGGGATCATCCACCCGCTCGACGCTGAGCGAAGTGCCCGGGCGTCGGGGCGGCTCAGCCACCCGGCTGTCGGCCTCCAGGTGTACGGTAATCAAGTCGGCGCCGGCGTCGATATACCAATCCAGCTGCTGCTCGGGGTTATCAATCATCAGATGCACATCCAACGGGATATTTGTTATTTTCTTTAGCGATTTTATGACCGGTGGGCCAATTGTCAAGTTGGGCACAAAATGGCCATCCATCACATCGACATGCAGCCACTCCGGCGCAGGTTCCGCCCCGGCCAGCAGCTGCACGTCCCGCTCCAGATTCATGAAGTCCGCCGACAACAGCGACGGCGCTATCTGCACATCTCCAAACATCAGTCCTCATCCGCGAAAACAGTGGCCTTTCATTGTAGCCCAATTGACTTCAAACCGTATTGGACGCAACGCTTGCAGCTATAACCAGCACATAATTGTATATAATTAAACGTTTAGACTTCAATACTGAGTATTTATGTTTACTTTTGTCCAATAATGGCATCAAATGCCGCGAAGCGCCTCAAAATCGCAATCCGTTCACGCTCAATGCCAGGTCAGAGCGGGTAGTGTGGGGGGTGTGG
>JAISUQ010000056.1 GCA_031272005.1 Coriobacteriales bacterium
CACGACATTCGGTCCGCGAAACTGCACGACGATTGGTGCGCTTAATGGCTGGGCCGAACATCGCCATGCGGAGTTTTCTCCGACACCCCCTGCGCCTGCCAAGCTCTCAGTCCACCTCAGTCCACCTCAGTCCACCTCAGCCCACAGTGTCGCGAACCAAAGCCCATTTTATGAAAATTTAAGATTTGCTTAATGGATGCTTTAGGCTCGGAGCGTATCGTGACTTGAGCACGATAACAACGAGTAAGGAGTGCTCCATGTCCGAAGCGGTTTTACGTACTACCCAACTCACCAAGCTCTACGGCGCGCAACGGGCGCTCGACGGCGTCAGTCTGACGCTGCCCCGCGGTGCGGTTTATGGCCTGGTAGGTCAGAATGGCGCCGGCAAAACCACCTTAATCCGGCAGGTCACGGGCTTGTCCGCACCCACTCAGGGGCAGCTGGAGCTGTTTGGCGAGCACACCACCACCGGCCTGCGCCAGGCCCGGCGCCGGTTGGGCTGCACCATCGAAACCCCGGCCTTTTATCCCAATCTCAGCGCCGCCGACAACCTGGAGTGCCTGCGTCGCCAGCGTGGCATCCCCGGCGGACAGGTGGTGGCCAATGCCCTGCAGCAGGTCAATCTGGCTGGCACCGGCAGCAAGCGCTTTCGGGATTTCTCCTTAGGCATGAAGCAACGCCTGGGTCTGGCCGCCGCACTGATGGGCAATCCTGACCTGCTGCTCCTGGACGAGCCGATCAACGGCTTGGACCCGATGGGCATCGTGGAGATTCGCGAGTTCATCAAGCAGCTGGCGGCTTCGGGCATCACCATTCTCATCTCCAGCCACATCTTGAGCGAGCTGGCCCAGGTGGCCACCTGCTATGGCTTCATCCATCGTGGCCGGTTGCTGCTGGAAACCTCGGCTGCCGCACTGGCTGAGCATAGCCGCAGCTCACTGCGTGTGCTGGTCTCCGACGCCGCTCAGGCCGCCCTGGTTTTGGAGCGGTCGCTGGGCGTGCACGACTACCAGGTATTGGCAGCCAATGAGCTGCGGGTCTATGCAGCAGTAGAGCCCGGCCTGTTGTCGCAGGCGCTGTTCGCTGCCGGTATCACCATCACCGGCCTGGAGCAGACCGGCGCCAGCCTGGAGGACTTCTTCAGCACCCTGATAGCCCAGGCCGACCAGGGCCTCCTGCCAACCCCAGGTACCGCTCCCAGCGCCGCGCCCGCCTACGCCGCCCCAGCTGCTCCCAACGCCGCGCCCGCCTACGCCGCCCCAGCCGCTCCCAGCACCGCGACCGCCTCTACCGCGCCCGCCTCCGTCACCCCAACTGCATCTGCACCCTATGCCGCGCCCGTCTCCGCCAAACCACCGCAACAGGGCATCAATCAGCAGCAATGAGCATATAATTGGCCGAAATTAAATGTAATTGCACCATGTAAGATAAAATTAGTTTAATTAAGAGCAATAATGTGGAGAAATAGCTCGATTCTAGCCCGCTGAGAAAGGAAAACCACCAATGTTCAACACGATTCGCGCCGACCTCTATCGGCTTCTACATGGCAAAGGCCTCTATATCTGCTACGCCTTGTATCTGCTGGGTGTGGCCTTCATCGTCTTCACCGGCAGTACGCCCGCGCCGCGGGTGGTGATGGAGAACTTCCTGGTCATGCTGTGTTTCATCCTGGCCATCGTCTACCTGATCTGCGCTCCGGACTTCAACCACGGGGTCATCAAGACGCCGATTGCCAGCGGTGCCTCGCGCAGCACGCTGTATCTGGCGCGGCTGCTGCTCAGCTTCGTGCTCTGCGAGCTGCTCTATGGCCTGGCCGTGCTGCTGGCCATCGGTCTGGATTTGCTGTTGGGTTACCCTCTGGCCGACCCCACTGTGGGCAGTGCCGCTCAACTGGCCGCCGGCTTCGGTTGCCAGAGCCTCATGCTCCTGGCCGCCTGCGCCACCGGTGTGGCCATCGCCCACATCGCCCAGAGAGGCGCCGTGCTCAACGCCGTCTATGTGGCGCTGTTCTTCGGCATGACCATCTTCCAGGCTGCGCTGGGTCGCATCATCCCTTCGCTGCCCAACCTGGATTTCGTCAGCGGCTCCGCTCAGCTGCTCTACTTCGGCATGTTCGACAGCTTTGAACCCATCTGGCGCATCCTGGCCGTAGGCGCTGTCTATCTGGCGGCCAGCACCGTTCTCGGCCTGGCGGTCTTCAGCAAGTGCGAAATCAAGTAGTGCTTCGCTGCGGTACAATAGCAGCGGCCGAAACCAGTTGATTTGGAGAACCTTCTGCCCGATGCTATCATCATAGCCCTGAGCGCCACCGTCGTTGTACTGAGCCTGCTCAGTCTGGGACTGCAGCTGCGCCTGAAGCACGACGTCCGCCAGACGACCCGCCAGCTGCATTACATCCTCTCGCAGGACACCCGCATTACCCTGACCACCACCACCTTCAACCGCGAGATTGCCGAGCTGCAGGAGGCCATCAACACGCTGATCCTGCGCCAGCAGGCCGCTCGCACCGACTTTGAGCGCGAAGAGCTGGCCATCCGCCAGGCCATCGCCAATGTCTCCCATGACCTGCGCACCCCGCTGACCAGCGCTCTGGGCTACGTCCAGCTGATTGAGGACGAACAGGCCACTCCTGAGCAGCGCCAGCAGTATGCCGCCATCGTCCGCGCCAAGCTCGACGCCCTGACCGCCCTGATTGAGGAGCTGTTCGCCTACAGCCGCCTGGCCGAGGGTGAGCCACTGAAGCTGGAGCGTCTGGATCTGGCTGCCCTGACCCGTGAAGCCCTGGCCATCAGCTATACCGACTTCGAAGCAGCCGGTTTTCAAGTACAGGTGGAGATACCCGAGCAACCGATACCATTGATTGCCGATGCTGAAGCCCTGCGCCGTATCCTGCAAAACCTGCTGGCCAACGCTTTGGTTCATGGCTGTGATATGTTGACGGTGCAGGTCTCAGGCGCGCCAGCATCACCCCGCCTGGCTGTTTCCAACACCGTGCCCCGGCCCGAAGCCATCGACCCCGACCGTCTCTTCGAGCGCTTCTACACCGCAGACCCGGCCCGCAGCCAGCGGCAGCAACCGCCATACGCCTCGCACAGCGCGCACAGCTCGCAACCGCCACACGCTTCACCCACCTTACCCGCTTCGCCAGCCTCGCAACTCTCGAACGTCTCCCAAACCCCACCCAGCAGCGGCCTCGGCCTGGCCATAGTCAAATCCCTGGCCGAGAAACATCAGGCCCACCTCAGCGCCACCCTGCAAGGCGATACCCTGACCATAACGCTGGAGTTCCCAGCCAACGCAGCATAGCAACGAACAGTTGTAAGGTTTTCAGCGGCCTGTATGACCCAGCATGGCCCGCGGCTCTCCCTGCATGCTGGAGACGACGGAGCCGGTGAGCATATAACGGCAGCCGACGGCCTCCAGAGCGCGCACAGTATGCATCAATAGTTGCGATTCTGACATTGCAGGCGCTTCTCCAGATACAGTTGGTGTAATTCGGCCTCTGATAGCTCGGGATTGCTGGCTCTGTGGCCGTCGCGGAAGGCGGTGTTGGCCATGTCGCTGAGCTCAAAGGCCTTGAGCAGCTTCTCCCCGGGGGTCATGCTGCGGAGAATCTGCAGGTATCGTTGTCTGTTAGGTCTGTTTTCATGTCTGTTGTGATGGTAGCACAATAAGGCGTCCGCCAGTTGACAGGGGGTAAAGAGCTACAATAACCAGAAGGTTATTCGCTCGTCGTTGCCGTTGCCCGTTGGTCGTTGCCTGTTGGTCGTTGCCCGTTGGTCGGTGGGAGGCTGATTTGGAGAAGTCATGGCGCTGGTAGTCATTGCGTTGGGATCCAATGTGGGGGCCGCGGGTGCAACATCGGCCGCTGCATCGGGCGCAACTGCACCCGCAACTGTGTCTGCAACTGCACCCGCTACTGCACCCGCAACTGCGCCTGCAACTGCACCCGCATCGACGCCCGCAACTGCGCCTGCAGCGGCACTTGCAGCGTCGCCCGCAGCGGCAGCTGCGACATTGTGGGCGGCGCAGGAGCGCCTGGCTCAGCTCCCAGACCTGCGGGTGTTGCGTTTCAGTTCGATTTACACATCTGAGCCGGCCTACGTGTTGGAGCAACCATCATTCGCTAACGCCGTGCTGCTGGCCGATACCAGCCTGGCGCCGCTGGAGCTGCTGCAACAGCTGCAGGCTGTGGAGCAGGAATTCGGCCGCGATCGCTCATCGCAAGCCCAGCACTGGGGGCCGCGCACCCTGGATTTGGACATCATCGACTATGCCGGCGTTGTCAGTGATGCTCCGAAGCTGACACTGCCTCACCCGCTGGCCTTGGAACGCGATTTCGTGGTTACGCCGTTGTTGGAGGTGGCTGCTGGGCATATCCTGGCCAATGGTGCCCCGGTCACTCGCGATAAGGTGACCTGTGGCTGGGTGCAGATGCATCAGGCTTGCGAGCCCAACGGGCAGGCGCTACCGTATCCGAAAGGCGGGCAGTGATGCTCTCAATATGTGCTACTCCAATAGGCAATTTAGGGGATGTGACCCTGCGGGTACTGGATACGCTGCGCCGAGCCGACGCCATTCTCGCCGAAGACACCCGTGTGACCCGCAAGCTGCTGGCAGCCAACGACATCCATACGTCGCTGGAGCGCTGCGACGCTAATGTGCTCGCCCAACGTCTGCCCCAGCTGCTGGCGCGTCTGGAGGCTGGTGAACACCTGGCCTACGTCAGCGACGCTGGCATGCCCGGCATCAGTGACCCCGGGTTGCTGCTGGTAGCTGCCGCCCGCCAGGCCGGACTGGCGGTGGAGGTGCTGCCGGGAGCCAGCGCTGTCCTCACGGCCCTGGTGGCGGCGGGCTTAGCCGGCACGGGCAGCGCGTTTTACTTCGGCGGTTTTCTGCCGCGCAAGGAGGCACAGATACGCACGCTGCTCAATAGCCTGGCCGAGCTGGACGCCGCGTTGGTTTTTTACGAGTCGCCGCATCGTGCTGCCCGCACGTTGGCGCTGATTGCCGAGGTATTCGCCGAGCGCGAAGTGGCGCTGGCTCGCGAGCTGACCAAGCTGCACGAGGAGGTCCTGCGCCTGCCTGCGCCTGAGCTGGCGGCCCAGATTGCCGCGCGCGAAGCCGCTGGCCAACCCCTGAAAGGCGAGGTCGCCCTGGTCATCTCCCCACCTGTTGCCGATAAAAGCCCCCGCCAGCACGTGGATAAATACGCATCGGGTGAGGCCTGATGAGCAGCAACTCAAATCATTGCCCCGACAGTTTGGGCCTGGAGTTAGCCAGCCGAGTGAAAGTGGCCTTCTATTCCGGCACCGGCGGCGCCGAACGCATTGCCCGATGCTTCGCCGAGCAGCTGGCCGTCCATGGCTGTATCGTGGACCTGGAGCGCATCAGTCATGGCGGCGCGCACCAGGACTCCCTTGCCGCCTGCGAGCTTCTGGTCCTGGTCACAGTGGTCCATGACTTCAACACTCCGCACCAGGTACAGCTGTGGTTGGAGAACAGCGATGCCGCGCCCAGCCTGCGGGCAGCGGTGTTCTCGGTATCCGGCGGCGGCGAGGCCATAACCAACCGCGCCAACCGCCAGGCAGCCATCCGCATCCTGGAGGCCAAAGGCGCAACAGTCATTTACGACGACACCATCCCCATGCCCTGCAACTACTTCTTTCGCATCCAGCACCCGCTGGACGCCATGGAGCTGGAGGCCTATCCGTTGATTGTCAAAAAGCGCACGGCAAGCATTCTGGCTGGAGAACAGAGGCGCAGCAGGCCTGGGCCTGTCGACCATCTGGTGACCTGGCTCAGCCGCAACGCCTGGCGCCGTGGCGCTCGCTTTGGTCAGGCTATCAAAGTCGCTGAGGATTGCGCCGGCTGCGGCCTGTGTGCCCGAGGCTGTCCGGCGGGCAACATCAGCATGGGACCCGAGACAACCGCGCACCCCGACGACAACCCCACAACAGACACCAGCGCCGCCGGCACTGCCGCTGCCGTCAGCGTGAAACCAGTCTTTGCTGACAGATGCGTGCTCTGCCTGCGCTGCCTCTATGCCTGTCCAAATCAGGCCTTAAGCCCCGGGCGGGAGAAGTTCGCCGTTCTCCAAGATGGCTACGCCCTGGATGAGATTGCCAGCCGTCACCCCACTCCCGATGATTGGCAAAACCTGGAAAGCCTGGCCAAAGGCTGGCTCTATGCCGGGATTCGTCGCTACCTTCAGGAAGCCCGGGACTTGCTGGAGGTGTAAACTATGCAGTAACGCAGCAGACAGATTATGGAGATTCAGGAAGGGAATCATGGGATTGTTCAAAGCTCTTTTCGGCGGCGGCTCCAAAGGCTCGGGGGCAAATCAGTGTCCGTATTTTCGCGGCTCATTCTGCGGCATCGCTGCTGCCAGCGCAGTCTCAGCAAAATGCACCAACGGCAGATACGATGACTGCTACTACTTCCAAACCCGCTTCTCCCGCAGCGAAAGCTTCGGCGAAGGAAAATTCTGAGTTTGTAGACCTCGTTCGCTTCGCTTGCTCGGCCATTTTTGCTAAAACGTGCCACTGGCACGTTTCTTAACGCAAAAATCCCTCGCGGGTTCGAATCCACGTGCTCACAGTAATATATGATTGAAAGTGTTTCGGTGCGCGAATGAGTAATGGCGGAGAAGACCGGACAATCCAGTGGATTGTCCGGGGCTGAGCGAGCTTGCGAGCCAGCCTGGTGACTGATGGGATTGGCTGAGCTTGAAAGGGGAGTAATGGCGGAGAAGGAGGGATTCGAACCCTCGAGGCGTTTTTGGCGCCTACACGATTTCCAATCGTGCGCCCTCGGCCGGACTAGGCGACTTCTCCGCGAAAGCGTAGTTTACCATAACAGTCAGGGTGGATGGAAATATCGGTTTAAGGAGTCGGCATTATGATGCGTGACGGGTGGCCAAATCTCGCGCAATAAGGTAGATAAAACCAGCCAATACCCTCCGTACGCTACATCGCAAACAGCGCGGCGACTCCTCCAAACAGTACACCTCTCTGGCAGTTAAAAATGCGAAATCATACCAAAATAAGTGAGATATCGCATTATGTTTCTACCGCCACTGTCAGCAAAGATTCAGTGCTAATTCTTAATACGTGCAGTTCAACGCGCCATCAAAGTGCCATACTTTTTTGGTGCAGTAATGTTGCCAACTTATAAAATGCGAAATCGCATATATTCAAGTGAGATTTCGCATTTTGCCACAATGTCTGTTCAGTCCGGTGCAAATAAGGGAGGGTTATTCGCGCGTATTACCCTTTCGGGCGTAAGCGCAAAGGTGCGGTGTATCAGCTCGCCGACCAATTCAGCCTCTTCTTCCTGTCCTGGATGAAGGGCCGCCAACAAGGACATGACGGTTACTGGAGCAGTGGCATGGGCAGTGGTGTACGTAATTCCTGGGCTGGCTATGCCTTCGAGCAGGTCTGCCTGGCGCATGTTGGGCAAATCAAGAAAGCTCGGGGAATATCCGGCATACTTACCTCTTGTTCGGCTTGGAGTGGTGTCGATGAAGATGGCAACGGTGCCCAGGTCGACCTGGTGATTGAGCGCAATGACAACGTCATCGATCTCTGCGAGATGAAATACAGTATCGACGAGTATACGCTAGGCGCTGATGAGGATGAGCGACTGCGTCATCGCCGCAGCGCCTTCATCAGCGCCACTCATACACGCAAGGCTGTACATCTGATTCTTGTCACAACCTACGGGTTGAAGCTCGGCAAATATTCCTGCACCTTCCAATCTGTGATTACCATGGAAGACCTGTTCGCCTGAGCATATAAGTCGGCAGATTCACGCACAGTGACAGACGCTGTCAATGCCATCTTCACCCCAAAACAAACACAAAGAAGGACTAAAAAGTCCAAAATCGCCAAAAAAGGCCCGATTTCGTTCTATCTCCGACTGACAAACCAGCGCAAACATGGTAGAATGGCATAACATTATTGCGCAAGAGCAATAATGCCGAATGAGTAAAAAGTGCATCAGGAGGGCTTGAATGTGGCGAAAAGGCGAATACAATCTTCTCTGCCTGCCTGCCT
>JAISUQ010000102.1 GCA_031272005.1 Coriobacteriales bacterium
GACATCACCAACGATAACGACTGCTATTCACTGTATGGTGCAGAATATGCTATCTATAATAGCAATTCTGATGCCCAGAATGACGTGAACCGTATTGAGACCATTACCACAGTTGAAGACAGTCAGCATCGTGGTGGCAGAGCGACATCCAGCCAGCTGGCATATGGGACGTACTACGTGAAGGAGATTATTCCTTCACCTGGATACGAGTTGGACACAAATATCCATCAGGTAAACATCAACGGATCTACAGTTAATCAGTGGGGATATGTCATTACCTGGTTACTTGAGACACCAACGAATGATCCAGTGCTTATGTTTGTTCAAAAACTGGATGATAATGGAACTCCAGAAGACACTTCAGATGATAAACCATATGGTCAAGACGATCCGGACGGCCTATCGCTGGCAGGAGCTGAATTTACAGTCAAATACTATGCTGGTTATTACGAAACAGTTGATGATGTTATAGATATTGAGCCTACTCGAGTTTGGGTATTTGAGACTGAAACAACAGGAAGATCCTATGTTACGGCTGAACTCCAGGTCTCAGGCGATCCTTTGTACTATTACGCTGGCGATGCTACCGTCCCTCTCGGCACCATCACCATCCAGGAAACCAAGGCTCCGGTGGGTTATCTGTTGCCGGATCCCAACCCCATCTCACTGCAGCGCATCGAATTGGACAGCGCGACCCAGCAGGTCCAGCGGCTGAACCCGCTGATTGTTCGGGAGCGTCCGCACATTGCCGAGGTGCTGAAGTCCGATTCCGCAAGCGGTGAGCCGGTGCCGGATACCGAATTCACCCTCTATCGGGAATCCGCGCCCGGGGCCGGCGACTGGCAGGAAGTGCTGCGCAAGGTCACCGACGAAAACGGGCGCTTCGAAATCCGCCCGATAGCCGTGGGTTCCTACAAGCTGGTGGAGACCTGCCCCAACCCCAACTATGCCAGTGCCGCCGAGTCGGGCGCCGACGACTGCTACTTCGAGATTGAAGCCAGCACCACGATCCTCACCCTGGAGATTGTCGATGATCCCATCCGGATCGGCTGTGAGGTCTTCAAGGACACCGTCAACATCACCTCTGCGGCTTTTCGCACCAATGTTGGTGATTATCTGCAGATCGACAATACCAACCGCGAGCTGTTCCACTACAGCCTGGACTTCCGCTCCACCGCCAGCGTCCGGGCTGATGAGTTCACCGTCATCGACCCATTGGAGAGCGCCGGTATGGGGCAGGTCTGGCTTCAGGAGCTGTTCACTCCGGTGGCCTGGGGCGACAGCGACGGCCTGTTCAACCTCTGGTATCAGACCAACCTCACCGACCCGGAAAAGCTCTACTCCGAAGCCAACGCCATGGCCAGCAATCCTGCCAACCCCAACAATCCCAAACTGGAGCAACTCTGGCCATCAGTCGGTTGGCAGCTCTGGCAGCAGGATGTGCCCACCACCTGCACCAGCCATTTTCTGGTCAGTGACCTGAATCTGGCCGAGGGCGAGTACGTCACCGCCTTGCGCTTTGAGTTCGGCAGTGTGGAAGTTGGTTTCACCACCCATAACTCGCTGCTTCAGGGGCTGCAGGAGAAAAAGGAGCTCAAGCCCTCCACTGTCGACTGGACGCCCAGGCCCGCCAGCAGCACGGACAAGGTTAGCGCAGGCAGCCAGTTGACCACCCTGGATGCTGCCTCAGCCACTGGCCTGCAACCGGCGACCTATCTGGTTTCCTGCCCGCAGTCGCTGCTGCCACCGGTGCTGCTGTCCAGTTCGGCGCAGGTCTTCATTGCCCGCAACGTTGTGCTCACGGATACCGACAGCGATGCCGTGCAGACGTCGCTGATCAACACCTTCAGCGTGCGCCCCAATTCTGCCACGCCCACCGACATCAGTACGCTGGCCGGCTATGGTGTACCGCGCGGCGGCAGTGGCGGCCGGACGACCGTGTCTGCAACCGGCGATAACGTGTTTGCCGTGCTGGCTTTGCTGGCATCAGCGTTGGGTTGCGCCGGGTTGGGTGTCAGACTGCTTTGCAAACGAAAACAATTGCGCCGGGGGGTCCACGCCCGGCGCATGTGGGGGCTGCAAAGGATTTTGCGCAGCTGACGTCTGTGGCTCTACAAAAATAGTTAAAAAGAATAGCAATTACTGTCCTCTGGTGGGCGTAGCCTACCCAAAAACACCCAAAACAACCAGTCAGGCGATTCGAGAAAGGTCAAGGGAAATGGGAACAACTAACGCAGATCAACTGTTGCAGCAGATGTTGGAGCATCGCGAGGTGCCACGCTTCATCGTGGCCCCGGCGGGAATGGGGCGCAGCGCGCTGGCCCGGGAGTACGCCGAGCGCAATTTCGCTGCTGCTGAGGTAGTCTGGCTGGAAGCCGACGCCAATATCGTCTGCGAGCTGCTGTTGACAGCTTCCGGCCAGCCCGCAACAGCCACCAGCCCGTCTCCGTCAGCCTGCGCAGGCTGCCGCCTGCTGGTACTCAACGGTCTGCCGCAGCTGCCACCCGCTGAGGCCGAGCAATTCTCCCTGGCTCTGGATGAGGTGTTGGAGAGCGGCTGCGAAGCCATCGTCATCTGCTCGCCGGATGCGGACTGTTATGACCTGCTGCAATCCGATCGCCTGCTGATCGGCAGCCAGGACCTGCTGGAACTGCATATCCAGGATGGCCGCTGGTGCCGGGAGTATCTCGGTAATCTATTGGCCGGACCGCTGCGCTGCGAGATTCGCGCCGCTTTGGCCCTGCTGATCCTGACGCGTGTTGGCAGCTGCGATGAACTGCGGGACCTTGGCTATCAGGTCAGTGTCGAGCTGCTTGACGAGGTTGCGCAGCACTGCCCGCTGATCAGCGTCGATATATCCTCGGGCACCTATGATGCCACGCAGTGCTATCTGCCGGCCGTGGAGCGTCAACTCTGCCTGGCGTTGTGTCAGGCCCAGCGCGATGCCGACAAGGACCGCGCCATCAGCACCGAGGAGCTCGGCAGCGAGGAAGCCGCCCGGGAGCTCTGCTTCGACCGCCTGACCGGCCTGTCGACCTGGCTGTTCAGCCGGGGTGAGCGCAAACGCAGTATGGAGCTGTTGGAGTTGGTGGGGCGGATGCTGGCCACGGAGGACTGGTTTGCTCCCGACACTGTTCCTGCCCTCGAAATCCATAACCAGGCCACCCGGGACGGGCGCCCCGCTGCCTGGTGTCATGCTCAGCCGCAAATCAATGAGTACGTGGAGCCGCTGCAGGTGCGCCTGTTCGGCGACTTTGAGATCATCCGCGGCCAGTCCCGCCTGGACGATGCCATTTTGCGGCGCGTCAAGATCCGTCAGCTGTTCTTTATCCTGGCGTTGAATAAAGGAAAATGTGTCTCCCGGGCCACGCTGCTCAGCAGCATCTGGCCAGACAAGGATGAGGTCCATGCTCTGGATAACTTCTACACCTCCTGGTCGCGATTGGGTATCATCCTCGCCGACGGCCAGCATCCCTGCCCCTATCTCAGCTCCAACCGCCAGCTTTGCCGCCTGGACATGCGCTATTTGCAGCTGGACATCGTGGAGTTTGAGCAGCTGGCCCGCTCGGTGCTGTTCGGCCTGGGTCCGGTGGAAGAGCGGCTGGAGAAAGTCATGCGCATGGAGCAACTCTATCGCGGCGACATCCTCAGCTTTGCCAATGAGAATGCCGATGTCAATCAGTTTCGCGAACAGTACCGGGTAATGCTGGTGGACTCGATGCTCGCCGCCGCTCAGCTGTTTGCCGAGTGCGGCAATCAGTCCTACGCCATCTGGTTTGCCCAGAAGGCCCTGAGCGCCGACCCGTCCAGGGAGGACGTCTATCGCACGTTGATGGATCTGCAGGAGCAGGCCGGCCAGCGCACCTCGGCGATGCGGACCTTCTTCAACTGCAAACAATACCTGGCCAATGAGCTGGGCATCATGCCGTCGCATCGGACGACGACGCTCTATCAGGAACTCATCCTCGATAAGAGGTGAGGCTCAGGATCCGGCGTAGGGCAATAGTTGCTCCCAACCCGAGCACGTGAAGAAAAGCCCTGCGCCGGGTCGCAACCGGGTCGCAACCGGGTCGCAGTCGGGTCGCAACTGGGTCGCAACCGGGTCGCAGTTGCCGCTGTGGTAACGTCCGGCGAAGCCATACTGTGTTAAAGTTATGATACTGCTTGCAGCAGACTGATTATCGACTGACAACCCAGATTGGCGAGTGTGGCGCATGGCCGGATTTCTCTCCAAATTACTCTCTGCCGGTGAAGGCAAACAACTGAAGAACTTTGAACAGATCGTGGCCCGGGTCAACGACTTCGAGTCGGCCATCCAAAAACTCAGCGATGCAGACCTGGCCGCTCAGACGGTGCTGTTTCGGGAGCGCCTGGATGGCGGCGAGGAATCCAGTGATATTCTCCCGGAGGCTTTTGCTACGGTGCGGGAGGCTTCCGTGCGCACTTTGGGGATGCGCCACTTCGACGTCCAGCTGATTGGCGCCATGGCTCTCAACGCCGGACAGATCGCCGAGATGAAGACCGGTGAAGGCAAGACGCTGGTCTCCACTCTGGCCGGCTATCTCAACGCCCTGCCGGGCAGCGGCGTGCATGTGGTCACGGTCAATGACTACCTGGCCAAGCGCGACTCGGAATGGATGGGGCGCATCTATCGCTTCCTGGGGATGGAAGTCGGCCTGATCCAGAACGGCATGCGCGGTCCGAGCAAGATCCCGGCCTACCAGGCCGATGTCACCTACGGCACCAACAGCGAATTCGGCTTCGATTACCTGCGCGACAACATGGTCACTCGGGCAGAGGACCGTGTGCAGCGCGGCCATGCCTTTGCCATCGTCGATGAGGTGGACTCGATTCTCATCGATGAGGCCAGAACGCCGCTGATCATCTCCGGCGCCGGTACCCGGGCCGCGGATACCTACAACAAGTTCGCCCGGGCGGTGCCCAATCTGCGCGAGGGCATCGACTTCGAGAAAGACGAGGCCAAGCGGACCATCTTCTCCACCGAGGCCGGCCTGCATAAGATGGAGGTGCTGTTAGGCATCGACGACATCTACTCCGACCCCTCCGGCATGTTGGTCAACCACCTGCAACAGGCTTTGCGCGCCCAGTTCCTGTTCAAGCGGGATGTGGACTACGTGGTGACCGACGGCGAGGTGAAGATCGTCGATGAGTTCACCGGCCGCATCATGGAAGGCCGCCGTTGGAGCGAGGGCCTGCACCAGGCGGTGGAGGCCAAGGAGCGCGTGCTGGTCAAGGAAGAGAATCAGACGCTGGCCACCATCACCTTGCAGAACTACTTCCGACTCTACGAGAAGCTTTCCGGCATGACCGGTACGGCCATGACCGAGGACAGCGAGTTTCGCCAGATCTACAACCTGCCGGTCATGGCCATCCCGCCCAACAAGCCGGTGGTGCGCGTGGACCACAACGACCTGATCTATCGCACGGTGGACGCTAAGTTCGCCGCTGTGGCCGATGACGTGCTTCAGCGCCACAGAGCCGGGCAGCCCTCGCTGGTCGGCACGGTGAGCATCGAGAACTCCGAGCGGCTCTCACGTCTGCTGGATAAACGCGGCATCCCCCATGAGGTCTTAAACGCCAAGCACCACGAGCGCGAAGCCCATATCGTCGCCCAGGCCGGACGTGCCGGCGCGGTGACCATCGCCACCAACATGGCCGGGCGCGGTACCGACATCCTGCTCGGCGGCAACCCGGAGTTTCTGGCCGAGGAGATCCTGGTCAACCGCGGCGTCGATCTGGAGGAGGCCACGGACAAGGACCACGAGCGCGCCCTGGAGGAGGCCAGGTCCATCTGCCAGGCCGAGCACGAGATCGTCGTCGGTGCCGGCGGCCTGGCCGTCATCGGCACCGAGCGCCATGAGGCCCGCCGTATCGACAACCAGCTGCGCGGACGCTCCGGCCGCCAGGGCGACCCCGGTTCCACCCAGTTCTACCTCTCGCTGGAAGACGACCTGATGCGGCTGTTCGGCGGCGACAGGATGGACCGCATCGCCAGCATCATGCAGCGCACCGACATGCCCGAGGACATGCCGATAGACTCCGGCATGGTCTCCAAAGCCATCGAAAGCGCCCAGCGCCAGGTGGAGAGCATGCACTTCGACTCCCGCAAGCACGTCCTGGAATACGACGATGTGATGAACCGTCAGCGTGAGGCCATCTACAAGGAGCGCAATGCCATCCTGGACGGCAAGGACATCCATCAGCGCGCCCTGGACATCATGCAGGACACGGTGGAGAAGGCTCTGGCGGAATTCTGCCCCGGGCCGTCTGATGACTGGGACTGGGAGGGCCTGCAGCAGTGGCTGAATGAGTTGACCGGCATCGACGACTTCGCGGTCGGCGACCTGGAGCACGATGACGATGTCGAGACCCTGGCCGAAGCCCTGTTCGACTACCTGGAGGGCATCCTGGCCGCCAAGCAGGAGACCCTGGGGGAGGAGCGGCTGCACAAGCTGGAGTCGCAGGTCATGTTGCGCATCATGGATACCCGCTGGATGAACCATCTGCAGGAGATGGACTACCTCAAGGCCGGCATCGGCCTGCGGGCCTTTGGCCAGCGCGACCCGCTGACCGAGTACAAAAATGAGGCCCATGCCGCCTTCGGCGAGCTGCGCGATTCGATGTTTGAGGATTACCTGCGCACCATCCTGCGCATCAAGATAGTCATTCAGGAGGAGCAGGCGCCCTCGCAGCTGGCCGGAGCCAAGTACTCCGGGCCCTCCGAGGACGTGCCGTCCATTGCCGCCGATGCCCGGGCCCAGGCCGCCCGGCAGCGGGCAGCAGCTGCCAGCGTCGGCGCCGACGGCAAGCCGGTGATGCGCCCGGCCCAGGGCAAGGCCCAAACGGTGGTCAAGGACAAGGACGACCCCTTTGCCAATGTCGGCCGCAACGACCCCTGCCCCTGCGGCAGCGGCAAGAAGTATAAGAAGTGCCACGGCGCTAACGGTTAAACGAAAGCTGAGATCCAAGAGTTGGACGACCTGACACCACAATTAGAAGCGCTCTCCGCCCGCCTGGCCGAGGCGGAGGGCTATCTGCATCTGGCGGATAAGCGCACCCAACTGACCAAGCTGGAGGCCGAATTCGCCCAGCCCGGCTTCTGGGATGACCAGTCAAAAGCTAGTAAGCTATCAAAACAGGCTTCAGACCTGCGCGTTGACATTGAGGCTTATGACAAGGCCGCAGCGCTGTTGGAGGAAGCCACCGTAGCCAACGAGCTGGCCCTGGCCGACAGTGATGAAGCCCTGTATTCAGAAGCCGCTGCCGCCACCACGCAACTCTCCGAGCAAATCGACGCCCTGGAGCTGGCCTCCTGGTTCACCGGCGAGCTGGACGGCGGCGACGCGATTATCTCCGTCAACCCCGGACAGGGCGGTTTGGAGGCCCAGGACTGGGCGGACATGCTGTTCAAGATGTATGTCGGCTACGCCCGCCGGCGCGGTTGGAAGGTCGAGGTGCTGGATGCGCCAGCCGGTGAGGTCATCGGCATCGACCACGCTACCTTCATCGTCTCCGGCCACAACGCCTATGGCATGCTGGCCGCCGAGCAGGGTGTGCATCGCCTGGTGCGCAAATCACCCACCGACGAGCAACACCGCCGTCAGACCACCTTTGCCAGCGTGGAGGTGCTGCCGGTGCTGCCCGAGGACATCGAGATCGAGATCAAAGAAGCCGATCTGCGCATCGACGTCTTTCGCTCCTCCGGCCCGGGCGGCCAGAGTGTCAACACCACCGACTCGGCGGTTCGGATTACCCATCTGCCTACCAACACCGTCGTCACCTGCCAGAATGAGAAGTCGCAGCTGCAGAACAAGGAATCGGCGATGAAGATCCTCCGCTCGCGACTCTATGAGCAGGAGCAGGCCCGGCGCGAGGCTGAGCTGGAGGCGCTGCGCGGTCCGCGCCAGGAGGCCTCCTGGGCCAACCAGATCCGCAACTATGTGCTGGACCCTTATCAGCGCATCAAGGACGTGCGCACCGAGGTGGAGACCGGTAACGTCGATGCGGTATTGGATGGCGACCTGGATCAGTTCATCGTCGCCTATCTGCGCATGAAGGCCGCCGGCTGACAGGGCCGGCAGACAGTAATTGCTGGCCGATAACGTCGGCAAGCGGGAGAGGATACCAGCGTGTTTGATGCCAAGCAAGTTAAATCCAAGGCCCAGGCGATGCGCCGCGACATCGTTGCCAGCATCACCGCTGCCGGCAGTGGTCATCCCGGGGGGTCGCTCTCGGCCACCGACATCCTGGCCACGCTGTATTTTGGCGAGGTGTTGAACCATCGCCCCGAGGAGCCCAGCTGGCCCGAGCGCGACCGCTTCATCCTCAGCAAAGGCCATGCCGCACCGGTGCTCTATGCCGCCCTGGCCCATGCCGGGTACTTTCCGGTTGAAGAGTTGACCAGCCTGCGGAAGTTCGGCTCGCGGCTGCAGGGGCATCCGGACATGCACAAGCTGCCGGGCGTGGAGGTCTCCACCGGCTCGTTGGGGCAGGGGCTGTCCATCGCCGCCGGCCTGGCTCTGGCGCTGCGCAACCAGGGTAGCCAAGCGCAGGTATTCGTGCTGCTCGGCGATGGTGAGCTGCAGGAGGGGCAGGTCTGGGAAGCGGCGATGTTCGCCGCCCACCAGCGTCTGGGCAACTTAATTGCTATTGTGGATAACAATAACTTGCAGATCGATGGACAGGTGGAGGAGGTCAACAGCCTGGGCGATATTGCTGCCAAATTCAGCGCCTTCGGCTGGCAGGCGCAGACCGTTGAGGGGCACGAGATTGCGGCGCTGAAGTCGGCTTTGGATGCGGCGGCAGCCCACAGCGCCGGACCAGCCGTGCTCATCGCCAGCACCGTCAAGGGCAAGGGCGTCAGCTTCATGGAAAACCAGTGCGGCTGGCATGGCAAGGCTCCCAGCCAGGAGCAGTGCGACAGCGCCCTGCTGGAGCTGGGGCAGCTGGAACAGCTGGCGGAGTTGGAGCAGTTGGAGCAGCTGGAGCAGCTGACGGAGGTGGGCGCATGAGCGAGCTCAAGGCCACCCGTGCCGCCTATGGCGAGACCCTGGTGGAGCTGCTGGAGGCGGGAGTGGACGTCTACGCCGTGGACGCCGACCTGGCCGGCTCCACGACCACAGCCAAGCTGGCCGCCGCCGACCCCAGGCGGCATGTCAACGTCGGTATTGCCGAAGCCAACATGATCGGTGTGGCCGCCGGCATCTCGCTGACTGGCGCTACTGTGTTCACCGGCTCCTTTGCCGTATTCGGTACCGGGCGGGCCTACGACCAGATCCGCAACACCGTCTGTTACGGTAACCTCAACGTCAAGGTGGCGCCGACCCATGCCGGCATCAGCGTCGGCCCGGATGGCGGCAGCCACCAGATGGTCGAGGACATCGCGCTGATGCGGGTACTGCCGAACATGCGGGTTCTGGTGCCGGCGGATTACATCTCCGCCAAAGCCGCTTTGCGCATCGCGGCGGCGACGGCCGGGCCGGTTTATGTGCGCCTGGGCCGCGCCAACGTGCCGCTGCTTTACGAAGCCAGCGAGTTGGAGGATTTCGCCCTTGGACAGGCCCGTGTGCTGCGCCAGGGCAGCGACGTCAGCATCATCGCCTGCGGCGTGGAAGTCGCTCTGGCCTTGCAGGCTGCTGAGTTGCTGGCCGAGCGCGGCATCCGCGCCGAGGTCATCGACGCCTTCTCGCTCAAACCGCTGGATGAGCAGCTGATTCTGGAGTCGGCGGCGCGCACGGGCTTTGTGATTACTGCCGAGGAGCATTCGGTCATCGGCGGCCTGGGTTCTGCGGTGGCAGAGGTCCTGGCTGCACACCCCGGTCTGGTCGAGCGCTGCGAACGCATCGGCGTCCAGGACCGCTTTGGGACTTCCGGCGGCTTTGACGAGCTGTTCCGCGAATATCGCCTTGACGCTCAGGCAATCTTTGAACTTGTGGTACAATAGACGCAGCTATGTTCTGGCGGGGCAGGCGCTGTCGTCTCACTCTTAAGGAATAATGGCATACTCCGACACGAACCGATGTCTAAACGAACGGAGCGATAGTGACAGACGAGAATCAGGCGTGGACAACCGCCGGTTCAGCACCGCAAACGCAGCCCGAGCCGGTAGCCAGCCAAGATGGTTTGACCCAACAAGCAGCATTCACGGAAGCGGCAACTGAATCCAAGTCCAACACAGCTCAGCTGGTCAGCGAACTGCTGGCGCAAGCCGAGCCTTTGGGCACCACAGCCGCTGCAGCCAAACCCGCCCGTGCGGACACTGCAGCTGCGGTAGCCGCCCGGGCCGAGGCCGTCAAGGCGGCAGCGGCAGCAGCCGAGGCCCGTACGGCCAAAGCCGAGCCGGTGGCGGCGCATCCGCAGGTGTCAGCGGGCACAGAGGCTGCTGCGGTCGCAGAGGCCGTTGCGGCTGCAACGGCCGGCACAACTGCTCAGGCTGAGGCGGCGGCGGCAGCTGCCGTGCCGGCAACGCCCATCACCCCGGTGGACCTGCCTCTGCTGGAGCCGGACTCCGCCACATCCGCCACGACTGCCACATCCGCCACATCTGCCGCATCCGCTGCGGCTGAGGCGGGTACAGCTTCGGCAGTCAAGACCGTCCGCCAGACCAAGAAGGCACCCGGCGGCAAACCGGTGATCATCTTCGACCGCCTGACGATGGTCTACCCTTCGCAGCCAAACAAGCCGGCGCTCTCCAACGTCTCGCTGGAGATCGACTCCGGCGACTTCATCTTTTTGGTTGGCCACTCCGGCTCCGGCAAATCCA
>JAISUQ010000143.1 GCA_031272005.1 Coriobacteriales bacterium
GATATAGCAGAGGTCGCCAGGCGTATACGCTCCCTGCGCGAGGACCTGGATCTCAGTCTGGAGCAGATGGCCGAGGCCACCGGACGCAGTGTGGAGGAGTACGCCGCCCAGGAAAGCGGTCAGCAGGACCTCTCCTTCACTTTCCTCTACAAATGCGCCAATCGCCTGGGGGTCGACGTCATTGAGCTTCTGACCGGTGAGCCGCCGCATCTGACCGGCTACGAGGTCGTCCATGCCGGCGACGGCCTGTCCATCAAGCGCCGCAGCGGCTTTGAGTATCTGCATCAGGCGCCCTTCTTCAAGAATAAACTCTCCGAGCCGTTCATCGTCACCGCTCCCTTCATCGAGGCTGAGCAGGATGCGCCCATCCATCTCTCCCAGCATGCTGGCCAGGAGCTGGACTACATCATCAGCGGACATCTGCGTTTTGCCTATGAGGAGCATATCGAGGAGCTCGGCCCGGGCGATACCGTCTACTACGACAGCGGCCGCGGTCATGGCATGATAGCCACCGGCGGTGAGCCCTGTGTGTTTCTGGCAGTAGTCTTCAAGCCGCAGGATGCGGATCCAGGCGAGCCCATCAACATTCGCTAGGCGCTTCTCGCGCCCGCAGCAGCAGGCCCGGCAAGCGCCGCCAAAACCCCACATTCAACCATGAAACCAGATGGTGAGCCTGACGCTGGCGCGCGGGCAGCATCATCAGGCCCACTGTGCGGGGCCAGCGACAGACAAGGGAGAGTCACCAAAATGCGCAACATCCACCAGCGTTATACCCATGAGACCTACGATGAGGACGGCGTCCTCACCAGCTTTTCTCTGACCTGGCCGGAAGACTACAACTTCGCCTACGACGTGGCTGACGACATCGCGCTCGCCGAGCCCGAGCGCCGGGCGATGGTCTGGTGCAACCCGGAAGGGGAGGAGCACATCTTCAGCTTCGGCGACATGAAGTACTGGAGCGACAAGACCGCCAACTATCTGGCGGAGCAGGGCATCCAGGCCGGCGATCTGGTGCTGGTCATCCTGCGGCGGCATTATCAGTTCT
Organism: Coriobacteriales bacterium; assembly: GCA_031272005.1. GTDB lineage: Bacteria > Actinomycetota > Coriobacteriia > Coriobacteriales > UBA8131 > JAISUQ01. The sequence goes on from JAISUQ010000143.1 coordinate 1,046, forward strand.
GGTTTGTGGCTCTGGCCCTGGCCAAGCTGGGCGCGGTGATCGTACCGGCGACCTTCATGCTCAAGGAGCACGACATCGAATACCGGGTGAACAGCGCGGAGGTCAAGACGATCATCTGCACCGACGTTGGCGAGATCGCCCAGATCGTCGATAACGCCATGGAGCTCTGCCCCACATTGAAGACCCGCATCCTGGTCAACGGTGGTGGCGGTGGCGTCAGCGGCCGGGATGACTCGGGCTTAAGCGGGCCAGAAGGCCTCTGCACGCTGCGCGCCGAGCGCACCGGCTGGCTGGACTTCAACGCCGGCGTCACGGCAGCCAGCCCCAACTTCGCCCGGCGCCAGACCCGGGCCGCCGATGCGATGATCATGTACTTCTCCTCCGGAACCTCCGGCAATCCCAAGATGGTGTTGCACAATTCCAGCTATTCGCTGGCCCATCTGGGCACCGCCAAGCACTGGCAGAATGTCAGCAGCGCCGAAGATGGCCTGCACTTCACCATCGCCGACACCGGTTGGGGCAAGGCGGTCTGGGGCAAGCTCTACGGCCAATGGTTGATGGAGGCCGGCGTGCTGACCTACGACTTCGACCGCTTCAATGGCGACGAGATGTGCGCGCTGATCGAGCGCTACAAGGTCACCAGCTTCTGCTGCCCGCCGACCATGTACCGGATGATCATGGCCGGCTCGCCGCAGGACTACGACCTTTCCTCTCTGCATTATTCGGTGGCCGCCGGAGAAGCCCTCAACCCCGACATCTTTGCCAATTGGCTGGAGCTTACGGGCCTGCGTATCTTTGACGGCTTTGGTCAGACCGAGACCCCCACCACCGTCTGCAATCTGGTGAACATGCAGCCCAAGCCCGGTTCCATGGGTCGGCCGATGCCGCTGTACGACACCCGCCTGCTGGACGCCGACGGCAACGAATGCGCCGTCGGTCAGACCGGCGAGCTGTGCATCCGCACCGATACCGGCAATCCTGAGCAGCCCTTCCCGCCGGGCATCATGATGGAGTACTACCGCGACCCCGAGCGCACCTCCGAGGCCATCTACGACGGCTGGTACCACTCCGGCGACCTGGCCTGGAAGGATGAGGACGGCTACATCTTCTACGTGGGCCGCAATGACGACATCATCAAATCCAGCGGCTACCGCATCGGCCCCACCGAGATCGAAAGCGTGCTGTTGGAGCATGCCGCCGTCCGCGAGTGCGCCGTCACCGGCGTGCCGGATGAGCTGCGCGGCACGGCTGTCAAGGCGACCATCGTGCTCAATGATGGCTATACTGGCAGCGAGGAGTTGACCAAGGAGCTTCAGAGCTACGTCAAGGAGCAGACCGCGCCCTACAAGTACCCGCGGATCATCGCCTATACGGATGCTCTGCCCAAGACTGTCAATGGTAAGGTTCGCCGCGCGGCTATCCGCGCGGCCGACCTCTCCGGCGCCGAAGCTGCCGCCCGCCGCGCCCCCGAGGAATTCGGCGGCTAAACGGCTTGAAAGGGCTCTACTGGATGGGTTCTTCCCTGACAAACCGAGGGTTATGGTAAAATGCTAACGTAAATCGCCATTCCCAAGGCGGAGGGACTTCAAGGCGTGGTTGCCCAGGATTGCCCGAACATCATTGAGTTTCGGCACGTCAGCAAGAGCTTTTCTGACGTTGCCGTACTGAAAGACATCAATCTCACGGTTCGCCGAGGCGAAATCTTTGCGCTCTTAGGCGAGAATGGCTCGGGCAAGTCGCTGTTGATGAACATGGTCTTCGGCGGTTGCCAGCCCGACAGCGGTGAGATCCTGATCTGCGGCGAGCCAGTACAGATCAGCTCTTCAGCCGAAGCCTTCGCCCACGGTATCGGCATGGTCAGCCAGCATTATAGCCTAATATCAAATGCCACAGTGCTGGAGAATGTCATACTCGGCCATGAGCCCACCCGCCGCCTGATGCGCCTGATACCTTATCTGGACACCAGCAAAGCTGCGCGCAAGGTCCAGGAGCTTTGCAACCGTTACGGACTGAACCTCTCCCTTTATGACCGAATTGATTACCTCAGCGAAGCCTCGCAGCAGCGTGTGGAGATCCTCAAGATGCTCTATCGCGACTCGGAGCTGATCATCCTCGACGAGCCGACAGCGATGCTGGCTCCCCAGGAGGCCGAACGCCTGCTGGCCATTGTCCGCAAGCTGCAGGACGACGGGCGCACGGTTATCCTGATCTCGCATCGCCTGGAAGACGTCAAGCAGGTCGCGGACCGCTGCGCGGTGTTGCGCCAGGGCCGCCTGACCGGGGTCTTCAAGGTATTTGCCACCTCCACCAGACGTCTGGCCGAACGGATGGTCGGCCACGCGCTGGATTTTGAGTTGGAGCGCCAGCCTGCTGTCTTCGGCGACGTGGTGCTCTCGGTGCGCAATCTCTGCGTGGAGTACAGCGAGAACAAAAGCACCCTGCACGACATCAGCTTTGATGTCCGCGCCGGCGAGGTGTTTGCGGTCATCGGTGTAGCCGGCAGCGGCGAGAGTGCCCTGGCCGATGCCATTGCTGGCCTGGCCCCGGCCGACAGCGGCAGCATCAGGCTGATGGACAGAGACATCACCCAGGACTCCGTGCGGGCGCGCAGCCTGGCCGGTATGGCCTATATCCCCGATGATCGGCGCAACAAGGGATTGTTCGTCGGTCTGCCGATCAGCGACAATCTGGTGACCAAGAGTTATTTTCAACCGCCGTACTCCAAAGGAGCCTTCTTGCAGCGTGGCGAATTCCGCCGTTATGCGGTGCAGTTCCTCAAACGCTATGGCTTGCAGCTGGCCAAGGGCATCTACACCCCAACCTATCAGATGAGCGACAGCGAACAGCAGATGCTGATCATCGGCCGCGAGACCGACCTGGATGCCAGGCTGATTATCTTCTCCAAGCCCACCCAGGGTCTGGACATCGGCACCACCTTGGAGATCCGCCGGCGGGTGGTGGCCGAGCGCGACCAGGGCAAGGCCGTGCTGCTGACCACCAACGAATTGGACGGCGCTCTGGCCTGCGCCGATACCATCGCCATCATCCACGACGGCGCCTTTGTCAAAGTCGGCCCGGCCAACGAGATGAGCCGTCAGGAATTGGGTGAGTACATGATGGGGGTGCATCGGTGAGCAACCGGGCAGGACAGACGCAACCGGCTCCTGGCAACGGCAACGCCGACGGCACCAGTGCAGCCCCCACCAACGGCAACGGATTGCCCGCCCGCCCGCAGGGTTTCCAGGCGCTCCGGGCGGTATATACGGCGCTGTTCGCCATCCTCGGCGCGACTGTGGTATCAGCTGTCATCCTGCTCATCTCCGGACACAACCCGCTGGAAGTCGCCGCGGCAATCCTCCAGAAGTCCGGAATAATAGCACGTGCGCATTATAGTAATAACCACAGCGCCTTCAGCGACCTGATGGGGCTTTTGGATATGTCCACGCCGGTGCTGTTTGCCGCGATGTCGGTGGCCATAGCCTACAAAGCCGGCCTGTTCAACGTCGGTGTGGCCGGGCAGATGCTCTTCTCCGGATTCCTGGCTACGGTGTTGGTGGGTTACAGCCCTTTGGGTCCTTTGCTGGCCAAGCCGTTGGTGCTGCTGATTGGCTTTGTTGCCGGTGGAGCCATCGGGGCGCTGGTGGGTTATCTCAAGGCCCGCATGCGCATCCATGAGATCATCTCCGCCATCATGCTCAACTACATCGTGCAATACCTGGTGGCCTTCGTCATCAAGGGCTTCTATTACAACGCTTCCGTCAGCCAGTCCAGGGCCATCTCCGAGGCCTCCCGGCTGACTATCCAGGGGATACAGTTCGGCGACGCCCAGATAGTCTTGCCTCTGGGATTTGTCCTGGCCGTGCTGCTGGCCGGGGTCTACTACATCATCCACCGCAAGACCCGGCTGGCCTATGAGATCCGCCTGGTTGGCGCCAACAAGAAAGCCGCCCATTACTCCGGCATCGACACCACCCGGACCATCATGCTGAGCATGACGCTTTCGGGCTGCTCGGCCGGTCTGGCTGGCGTCACCTTGTATCTGGGCTGCTCGGCGACCATCGTGCCGGATACCCTGTCGCCCATCGGGCTGGAGGCTTTTGCTCCGGCGCTGCTGGCCAACGCCAACCCGCTGGCCTGTATCGTCACCTCGCTGTTTGTCGGCGCCTTCATCAATGCCGACGACTACATCCAGGTCTCCGGAGTCGGGCCTGATATCGCCGGGCTGTACATCGGCCTGTTGCTGGCCTTCTGGGCGGCGGGCTGGTTCTCGCTGCGCTCCCTGGCCAGCCGGCGTTCCTCCGCCCGGCAGAAGCCAGATGGCGGCTCGGCTGATGAGCCAGATGAGTCGGCCAGGCCAACCAACCCGGCCAGGCCAACCAACCCGGCCAGGGCAGCGGGCCAAGCCTCGGCGGAACCGCCCGACTCATCCACCGCCAGGCCGGGCAGCCGGCCCGCCGGGGCCGCTGAGGCCGCCCTGCCCGCCGTGGCCGCTGAGGCCGCCGCCGAAAAGGGCGGTGCGCCATGAGCTCGGTGGTCTTTAACGGCACATCCTTCGTCCTGCCGCTGATCATCATCGCCATCGGGGGCATCTACTCGGAGCGCAGCGGTGTGAACAATCTGGCCCTGGAGGGCTTTGCCGGCTTTGGCGCCTTTTCCGGAGGCCTGGTGGTTGTGCTGCTCAGCGGGGCGTCGGCCAATCCGCCGGCCTGGATGTTCTGGCTCTCGTTTGTGGGCGCCGCCCTGGGCGGGGCGCTGTTCTCGCTGCTGCATGCCCTGCTCTGTCTGCGCTTCAAGGCCAACCATATCCTCAGCGGTGTGGCCCTGAATGTCATCGCGCTGGCCTTGGTGGGTCTGCTGATCGAGCAGGTCAATCTGGATCTCTATCACACCTTCTCCAATTTCTTCCAGCTGCCCGAAGCTGCCCGGCTGACGCTGCCCAACTTGAGCTCGGTGCCTCTGGTGGGCATGTTGTTTGCCAACGCCTACGCCTATGCGCCGGTAATCACCCTGCTGGTGCTGCTGGCCTGGTATGTCCTCAACCACACCAGCTTCGGGCTCAGGCTGCGGGCCTGCGGCGACAACCCTGAAGCGGTGGCAGCAACCGGCGTTGACGTCGTCCGGGTCCGCTATCAGGCGGTGGCCATCTCGGGTGCACTGGCCGGCTTCGGTGGCCTGTGCTTCGCCTACAGCCAGCATGGACGCATCTCCACCACGATATTCATGGGCTTTGGCTATCTGGCCATCGCCGGCATGGTCTTGGGCAACTGGCGCATCCTGCCGACCATCGGGGCCTGTGCCGTCTTCGGCTTTGCCCGCTCGGTGGTTCAGCATCTGGCCCTGCGTTACGGCATCGAGTACAGCATGCTCGACCTGGCGATGGCCGTGCCCTACGCGCTGGTGCTGTTGTTGATAGTCTACGGCTATCGCTCCAGCACGCCCCCCAAAGCCTTGGGTAAACACTACGAGAAGAACCGCCTCTGAGTTTGACAGGCGCCCCGGCGGGCTTTGTTGCAGCTGTAATACATCCCCGGCAAATGACGTTCATACGGGCAGACGGTTCGGCGCCTGCCCCCACCCGATGGTAAAATTCATAGCATGAACAGGATAAACGCTTTCATTGCGCGCTACATCTATTCAGACTCCCTGACCCTGGACGCCCGCATCTTGAATATGATTTGCAGCATCGGCATGGGCGCAGCCATCATCGCTTCCATCGTCCGACTGATTGAGGGCGCTCCGCTGTTGGCCATGGTGGCCATGCTGGGCATGATCGTCTCCATCATCATCCTGTTCATCCTGGTCAACCGCTTCAATGTTTATGCCATCCTGATTCCGGTCACCCTGGTGGCCTTGGGCGACATCCTCTGGCCGATCATCTTCTTTGCCAACGGCGGCCTGACCAGCGGTATGGCTGCCTTCTATGTCCTGACGTTGGCCATCACCATCCTGCTGGCCAAAGGCCGGCTGCGCGTTGTGCTGATCATCGTCAACATCGCCGTGGTTTTCACCAGCTACATCCTGGCGATTTTCTTTGCGCCCGAAGTCAGCATCACCACCTTGACGCCCTTCCAGCAGCTGATCGACGTCATGCAATCCATTCTGGTAGCCGGCTTCTTTCTGGGCTTTCTGGCGTTGTTCCAGCGGCGCATCTTCGAAATCGAGAAGCAGCGGGCCGACGCCGCCGTGGCCCGGGTCAGTCGCAATGAGCAGTTGCGCCAGGTGGTCAACCAGATGGCCACCACGTTGCTTGGCGCAGATGCCAGCGCTTCACAACAGGCCCTGGTCAGCAGCATGGAGATGATTGCCAGGGCCATGAACGTCGACATCGTGCGCATCTGGCAAAGCCAGCTGCCGCAGATCGACCTGATGCTCTCCAGCGAAGACGACCTGTTGTTCCAGCTGACCGACGAATTCCCGTGCCAGGGCCCCAATCTGCTGTTGGACGAAGACACCGCGGAGAAGCGCGCCGCCCGCACGCTGCACTACGCCAGGATTCCCGGGCTGAATGACGTGCTCTCGCGGCTGTCCTTCGACAAGGTGCTGACCGAAGGCAGCCAGGAATTCGAGGACATGGTCCAGCAGCTGCCGGCCCACAGGCAGCTGCAATCCTACATCGTCATCCCGGTCTTTCTGCTGGAGCAGTTCTGGGGATTTGTCAGCTACAGCAACTACCACAAGGAGCGTGATTTCGACAGCTCCGAGGTGGAGATCCTGCGCTCGGCCAGCATGCTGCTGGTCAGCGCCAAGATCCAGCAGGAGACCCTGGAAGCGCTGGTTTCGGCGCGCGAGGAAGCCCAGATCAATTCCCGGGCCAAGGGCAATTTCCTGGCCAATATGAGCCACGAGATCCGGACCCCGATGAACGCCATCATCGGCATGACCGATCTGGCCATGACTGCTGAAGACACCCAGACCAAGGATCAACGCCTGGGCAAGATCAAGGAGGCCTCGGCGCATCTGCTCGGCGTGATCAACGACATCCTGGACATGAGCAAGATCGAGGCCGACAAGCTGGAGTTGGTTCCCGAGCCGTTCTCCTTCAAAGCCCTGGTCGATCGGATGGTCTCAATCATGAGCTTCCGTATCGAGGAGAAGCGCCAGAAGTTCGTACTGCGGATGGATAAGGCCATCCCCGACCGCCTGGTGGGTGACAGCCAGCGCCTGGCCCAGGTGATCACCAATCTCATCAGCAACGCTGTCAAGTTCACTCCCGACGGCGGCAATATCGAGATGGCGTTCAGCCTGCTCAACAGAGTCGGCGACTGCTGCGTCATTGAGGGCCGTGTCACCGACGACGGCATCGGCATCTCCGAGGAGCAGAAGTCCCGCCTGTTCAACTCCTTCGAACAGGCCGATTCCTCAACCTCACGGCGGTTTGGGGGCACCGGGTTGGGCCTGGCCATCTCCAAGCGGGTCGTGGAGTTGATGGGCGGTGAGATTGAGGTCAGCTCGCAACCCCAGCGTGGCTCAACCTTCACCTTCACAGTGCAGTTGCGCCAGGCATCCGCAGCCGATGAGCAACAGGCCTCCAGTCTGGTGCCGCCCCGACGCGCCCTGCTGGGTGGTACCACGGAGGAGCAACGGAGAAAGGATGCGCCGCTCAACGGTGTGAGCGCGGATTACAGCGGCAGCACGATCATGGTTGCCGAGGATGTCGACGTCAACTTCGAGATCATCGCTGCGCTGCTGGAGAGTACTGGAGCCAGCCTGGAGTGGGCGCGCAACGGTCTGGAGGCGGTGGAGAAGTTCAAGCAGCAGCCCCAGCGCTACTCCCTGATTTTCATGGACATGCAGATGCCTGAGCTCAATGGCCTGGAGGCCACCGCAGCCATCCGCTCCAGTGGCCTGCCCAATGCCGGGCAGGTGCCGATCATCGCCATGACAGCCAATGTCTTTCAGGAGGACATCGATGCCTGCCTGGCAGCCGGAATGAATGCCCACATCGGCAAGCCATTGGATTTCGACAGGGTCATCGAGCTGCTTGAGCAATTCCTGGAGCAGAGCGCAGGTATCCCCAGCGAACGGAAGGCGTAAACTGAAGTACTGTAAACACTCGGAAAAGAATTGACCAGAAATCTGCAAATTTTTTAAAAGTTATGCTAGTCTGTTAACGGATACAGGGAGGGACTTGGTAATGGCGGAATTTTCACCTCTGGAGTCAGTACACGGCATTCGCATAGACGATGCAGCACGTAAGCTCGAACTGCTGCAGCTCCAGATTACCAGCCTTAATGAAGCCGTGGAGAAGCTCAGCCAGATTACCGATAAGCTGGAGGCCTACAAGGCTCAGCAGGCTGCGCTGCAAAAGGCCGCCAAGGCGGCCGGCGCCGTCAAGGACGCCCAGAGCTCCGTGCAATTGGCAGCCGAGCCGCTGTCGCAACCGGAGCCGGTATCGGCCCCCGGGATGCCAGGTGCTGTTGGGGCCGTTGGGGCTGTTGGGGCTGTTGTGCCGGCAGTCGCGTCCACGCCAGGATCTGTGCCGGCAGCGGTTGCGGCGTCGACGCCCGCATCCACCCCAGCGCCAGCAGCAACACCCACGCCAGCAGCAGCGTCAGCGCCTGCGCCCGGAGCAGCGACTGCACCCGCACCCGCATCCGCCCCCGCGCCCGAGCCGGCCGTGCAGTATTTCCGCTGCGGCAACTGCGGCAGCATCTTCAGCTCCGGAACCGTCCACTGCCCCGGCTGCAATGCCCTGTTGGAGTATTGATACTCAATCAAACAATCCGGTGACCCGGTCCCAGAAGGTTGGCGTGGCGGGTTCAATGACCTCTGTCGGGGCCTCCGGCTTCTCAATCGGCGGGGTGGTCAGCACGAACTGCACCAAGGCGATGTTGCTGTTCTTCTCCGAGGCAAACGATACGGGCTCGAAGCCTGAATAGTCGTAATCAGCCATGAACTCGTCAATCTGCTCCTGCATCTTCTGGGGCAGATCCCTGGTTTGGAAGGCCAGCTCGGATGAGCCGTCGGCCAGGGCTGCTGTGCCGCTGTGTAAAGTGCTGATACCGCTGGAGAACTCCGAGATTCCGCTGGAAAGCTGGTCGTAGTTGCTGGCTAGGGCGTCGACGCCTTGCGAGTAGCTGGCGATGCCGCTGTTGAAGCTGGCGTAGTTGGTGGCCAGGGTTTGGATATTGGACAACGCCGCCAGGCCGCTGAGATCCATCGATGCCAGCGGCGTAAGTACAGATTGCCAGTAGACAATGCCTGGGATGTCGTCTGTTGTGTCAAACGGAGTGCCGTTGTCCGAGCCGTTGATAATGATATCCAAGCCGCCATTGATTGACGTCAGAGCCGGCGACAGCTGCAAAGTCCAAGCGCCGGAGAACTGCTGGGCGGCTGTGGAGTTGCCCAACGCCTTGACAATCTCGGCGTACTCATCTGGATAGCTGGTGGCAAAGCCCGAGATTTGCAGGGCGGTGACGATGTCGGTATTGCTGATATTGGGGTCGGCTGGCTGGATGGCCGCAGCAAAGCTGTCGCCAGCCTGCTGGACTTGCGTGATGCCGGTTTGGAAGCCCTGGATGGCTGTGGTGATACCACTCAGCCACTGGTTGATGCCGCCCAGTAAAGCCGGCAGTGAGGTCAGCTGCGCCAACTGAGCGGGGTCGATGCCGCCAGACAGGCTGGTCAACGCACTGTTGAACTGGTTGGAGGCATCGCGCAGACTCTGAGAGCTGGAGGCCAGAGCATCGATGCCGTCGCCAAACTGTCCGGCGCCCTCTGCCAGGGTGCTGGCACCGCTGTCCATCTCGGCCACACCGGCATTGAGGGACTGCACGCCGCTGTTGAATTCGGCAATACCATCGGAGAGCTCCTGCATATCGGCGGTCATATCCTCGGTATCCGGCAGCTCGAAGACCATCGAGAAGGGCGCGGCGACAATCTGGATGCCGGGCATCTCCAAATCGCTGACCTGGGCCGAAAGCGACAGGTCGCCATCCTGGTTGGGCAGCACCGTCCAGGTGATGACACTATCCGACCCGGAGAGGGCCAGGGCGGCATCCGGCGCCTTGATGTCATCGGTGCTGGCGGTATCCAGCGTGATGGTCACCTGCAGCAGGTAGTTCTCGTAGAAGACCTTGTTGACCTTGGGATTCTGGGAGGTCTCAAGCGAAATCTCCAGCTTGCCGGAAGCGCCAGCCAGTTCGCTGGCCTGGCAGCCCTGCCCGTTGAGTCGATAGCTGACAGCCACCTGCCAGGGCAACTGCGGGGCGCTGAGATTGCCCTGATAGTAGTAGTCGCCCGCTTCGGCGGAAGCCAGAACCGCGTTGCCATCCTGAGTCAACGGCGCGGTATTGCTGAGGTTGACCACGGAGTCATAGCTGCCCCAGTCGCTGAAGCTGCCAGCGGTGCTGAGCTTGAAGTGATTGATGACGTAGGCCGCCTCAGCCTGGCCGCTGGCGCTGAGAGAGGCGTAGACCACCTCTTCCTTATCCTTGACCTGGGCTGTGCCTGCCACAGGGTCGCTTTGCTCAGACAGTGCGCAGGCGCTGAGTGCCGGCTCGGCATCAGCCGCCCAGGCCGCCTGTTGCAAATCCACCGGAAATGCCAGATAGACTGTCGTCACCACCACCAGCAGCAGAGCCAGGACGGTTGTTGCCAGGCGCCTGTTATCCGCTGGTCTTGGCAAAGTGGCCGTGTGAGCGCCTGCCGCTCGCTGGTGGCGCCGACTGTGCGCCGGCACATCCTCTGCTCGCTGGTGACGTCGACGATAGCTATGACGGGCCTGATAACTGGTCGTACTCATGGCAACTCCTTAGCGTGCGTGGCCTTGCTTCGGGACTTTTCGCGATAGAAGCCGGCTTTCATCGTCAGCCGGGAAATCAAGGGATCAAACAGCATCAACAGCAGCGGCAGCAGGCAGCTGACCAGCGTCAACGACAGCAGACCGGCCCGGCCCAGCAACAGGCCGATGTCGGCGATGGCGCCGTTGGAAGTGGTGGCCGCCAGGGCGAAGCCGGCCGCGGTGAGCATGATGCCGGAGATGGCGATGGACTTGAAGGCCGTGCCTAAAGCGGCATGTATCGCCTGTCGGCGGGGCAGCGACCGGCGCTGGGCCATATAGGTCGAGGTCAGCAGGATGGCGTAGTCTACGGTAGCGCCCAGCTGCACTGTTGAGAGCACCAGATAGCCGATGAAATTGATTGAGGTACCCGTAAAGTAGGGGATGGAGAGGTTGATCCAGATAGCCGCCTCGATGGTGAACAGCAGCAGGAAGGGCAGCACTAAAGAGCGGAAGGTCACCAACAGCACGAAGAAGATGGCGATGACGGCGATCAGGCTGACCCGCAGATTATCGGCGCTGACCAGCTCGCGCATATCGTAGAGGTTGGTGCTCTGACCCAGAGTCAAAGCGGCATCGCCATAGACTTCGGCGGCCTCCTCCCGGATCAGGCGCACAGCCTCAAAGGCAACGTCGCCTTCGGTGTTGGTATCCAGGTATACTATAATGCGAGCATAATTTGCAGAGTAGAAGCTGCTGGTCACCGAACTGTCCAGATAATCCGCCGGGATGGTGGCGCCAACGGTCAGGGCATAGGACATCACGGCGGTGACATGCGGGCTGTCCTCCACCATCTGACTCAACAGAGCCTCCCGGGCGACATCTCCCCGGGGTACCAGAATAACCATGATGGTGCTCTCGCCAAACTCCGCCTCGATCTCGGCAGCGTCCGCACCGGTACGCGTGGATTGATTGGCGGCTTCATTGCCGTAGAGGAAGGTCGTATGCTGCTGCCCCAAAAAGGCCGGCGCCACTACCAGCAAGACCAGCACCGACACCGGTACGGCCAGCTTCAGCAGGATGCGGCCAATGTTGTCGAAGCTGGGAACCAGCGGGCGGTGGCGCAGGCGGTCCATCAATTTGCAGCAGCCCAGCGTCAGCGCCGGCAGCAGCACGATGACGGTGATGAAACTCAAGATGATGCCTTTGGCCAGGTTGATGCCCAAGTCTGCGCCGATGCGGAAGTTCATGAAGGTCAGAGCCAGAAAGCCGAACAGCGTAGTAGCGGCACTGGCGGCAATCGTCGGCATGGACTCGGAGATGGATTGCACCATGGCCAAGTTGATGTCGGCGGTCTTCTCCCGATTACGGGCGAAGGCGTGCAGCAGGAAGATCGCGTAGTCCAGCGAGCAGGCCAGTTGCAGGATCGGGCTCACGGAGTTGGTCATGAAGGAGATGTTCTCAAAGACCACATTGGTGCCCATGTTGATGACGATGGAGACAGCTATGGCCGCCAGATACAACACCGGCTCCAGCCAGGAAGCAGTAGACAGGATCAACAGCAGCAGGATAATCGGAATCAGGATGGCAAAGGCGTTGAGTACCTCGCGCACCACGCCGACCTGCATCGAGGCCAGAGCAGGGGAGTTGCCGGCCACGGCGCCGTCTTCGCCCGCCAGCTCCTGCAGGGCGGTGACCGCCTCCAGCTCATAGCCCTCAGCGATGGTCACGTTGAACAGGGCGTTACCGTTTTTATAGAAGCCCTCCACAGTTTCGGAATCGGCGGTTTCCAGCGGCTTCTTGACGTCGACCACATCATCCAGCCAGAGGACCTCGGTGACGCCGTTGATGGCGGCAATCTGCTGCTTGGCCGCCAGAGCCTGCGGGATGGTGACGTCGCGCAGCATGACGTCGGTATTGGGCACACTTTGGGTGAATTCGGACTGCATGACATTGTAAGCCGTGGTGGAGGGAGCATCCGGCGGCAGGTAATCCACCATGTTGTAGTTGATTTTGACGAAGAGGATCAGCGGCAGGCAGATGATCAGGGCAAGACCGAAGATGGCCATGATAGCCTTGCGATAGCGGACGATGTGTCGGGCAACGAAATCCATTTTTTCTACAAAGTGTATTTTTATGGACAGAGTGTTGAAAATCAACCAACAATCAGCTAGATTGTGTCCAGAACCCGACAACCGCAACCCCAAATGACGGATAACGCCTGCCGCATTGGATATGGAGGCCTGCCATGCCCCGTAAAACCGACCGCCGCGTGCTCTATACCAAGCAGACCCTGAAGAACGCCCTGACCGAACTGCTGCGCGACAAGCACATCTCAGCGATTACCGTCACCTCCATCTGCGAGCTGGCCGACGTCAACCGCTCCACCTTCTACCTGCACTATCGCGACCAGTTCGACCTGCTGCAGAGCATGGAACGGGAGGTCTTCTCCACGTTGGAGCAGGAGCTCAGCGAGTTGGGCTATCTGGACGAGAACGAGCTGAAGACCTATGAGGTAATTGTTCGCATCCTGGAATACGTCAAAGCCAATGCCGAGATTTGCACGGCCCTGCTCTCCGAGAACAGCGACTTCTCCTTTCGGAAGGAGATTCTGGAGATGGCTCGGCTGTTCAATTTCAGAATGGACCCCAGCTACAGCGAGGAGACCCGCGAGCATCTGGTGCTCTACTCCATCAACGGCGCCGTAGCGATGGTTGAGCGCTGGATCAGGGATGGCGCCCATGAAGACCCCGCCGCCATGGCATCCCTGACGCTGCAATGCATCTACTACGGCATGTCCAGCTTCGCCCCCAAATAACCCAACCCCGACCCATCGCAGTTCGCATTCAGTTATCCGTCCGCCGTCCTTCAATCCGCTCAAACCGCGTTCAACAGCCTCTTCTCCCCAAAAAGCCGTAACAGACTCAGGTAAAATCCAGGAAGCACTGATTGATTCCAACTACGGTAAACCTCGTAGGTGCGCGATTCATCGCGCCCTCCCGACCTGCGAAATTGCTCTGCTTGAGAGGGCGCAATGAATTGCGCCCCTACAAGAGTTACCATTGCTTGGACTTAATCAGTGCTTCCACAACACTTCACACCAGGGAGGCCAGGCAGCATGCGCAGAGTCCAAACCCCAATAACCATCCTGTTGGCCATACTGCTCGCAGCGCTACCCCTGGCTGCCTGCAACAACAGCAAGCCGCAACCAACTGCCGACCAACCCGCCAACGTCAGCGAATATCCGCTCCTCGACGGCCCCAATGTCACTCCCGATTCCGATGCCGCCACCTGGCTGACCGGCGAGTTGATGGCCTGCGACGACGTGCTCTACGTCTACAAAGACTTCGCCGACGGCGCCAACCGCTACACCCAGAAGTCCTGGATGGGCGACGACTCTGCAGACGTGCCGGAGATGGACGAGGCCTCACAGGGCTATGGCGGCTCCACCGGCATCAAGGCGACCATCAACCTCGCCCGCCACACCTGGGGCGGCTATTACTTCCAGACCGGCATCCTGGCCGCCGGCTCCACCCAGCCGCAAAACGATTTCGGCAGCGTAGATGGCGGAGAAGACCTCACGGGCGCCACCCGCCTGACCTTCTACGCCCGCGGCGCCGAGGGCGGCGAGGTGGTGCAGTTCTTCGTCGGCGGCTTAGGCATCGACGGCGCGGCGCGGGCGCAGTATGCCGACAGCACCAACCAGATAAGCTCCGGTTTCATCACCTTAAGCGATCAATGGCAGCGATACGAGATAGCGCTGGACGGCGCCGACCTCAGCCGCATCGCCGGCGGCTTTGGCTGGGTGGCCGCAAACAACGCCAACCCCAGCCGCGTTGAGGTGGCATTCTATCTGGACGAGATCCGCTTCGAGTTCGCCCCGGCTTCCAGCCGTCGCACACCCATCCTCCTGGCCAGCTACGAGCCTGCCGCACCCGGCACAGACGCCGGCGTGATCAATAACTTCGCCTATACCTACGACAACGCCGTGACCCTGATTGCCCTGGCCCGTGCCGGCCAGACTGAGCGCGCCTTGCAGATCGCCGATGCCCTGGTCTACTGCATCGACAATGACCGCTACTTCAGCGATGGCCGCCTGCGCAACGCCTACATCAATGGCGATGTGCGCAGCTTCAACGGCTGGCTCTCACCGCGTGGCCAGCAGTTCGCCCGCTTGCCCGGCTTCTGGGACCTGGATGATAAACAGTGGTATGAGGACTACTATGCCGTCTCCACCTCCACCGGCAACTGTGCCTGGGCGATACTGGCGCTCTGCGAGGCCTATCGCGTCGCCCCGGAGCACCCCGAATATCTCCAGAGCGCCAAGCGCCTGGGCGACTTCGTCCTTACCCTGGCCACCAGCAGCGGCGCCGGTGGCTTCACCGCCGGCTTTGAGGGCTGGGAGGGCGAGCAGGTGCAGGTCGGCTACAAGTCCACCGAGCACAACATCGACCTGGTGGCTGCCTACCGCCAACTCGCCGAGCTCAGCGACGGCCAACAGGCTGCCGCTTACATGGAGGCTTCGGAGCAGGCCCTGACCTTCGTGCTGGCGATGTATGATGCCAAGCAGGGTTGCTTCTATACCGGTACCGGCGATGATGGCGTCACCCCCAATACCGACGTCCTGCCTCTGGACTGCCAGACCTGGGCGGTGCTGGCCCTGGGCGACTCCCTGCCTGCCAGCAGCGCCCAGGCCGTGATGGCCTATGCCCAACAGAACATGGCCACCAGCGATGGCCTGGGCTACGACTTCAATACCGACCAGGACGGCGTCTGGTACGAAGGCACCGCCCAGGCTGCCCTGGCCTGGCAGGCGCTGGGCGACGAAGAAAGCTATCAAGCTATCCTCAACTACCTCAACCAGAGCACCCACTCCGACGGCTCCATCACCGCCGCCAACCACGACGGCACAACCACCGGCTTCACCGTCAGCGGCCTGGACATCCCCTGGCTCTACGACCAACGCACCCACATCGGCGCCACCGCCTGGCTCTCCTTAGCCCAACAATCCGAAAACCCCTTCACCCCCGCCAACAATCCGTAAGGCAACCCAAAGCCCGGTAATGACGGGGGCGTGAATTGGAACAAGCATGTAGCCAAGGTAGGTATGTGCAAGAATACCATTTTTGCTGTAATACCTCACTGTTGCCAAAACGCGCTATCAAGGTTTGGAGAGCTTGGAGGCGATTGAAGTTGAGTAGGGTGGAGCCTGGGGTGCTCGCCATTTTCGACGAGTGGGTTATATCCGGATTGGGCCGATTTTGGTTACGATGGAAAGGCGGCGCTGAAGCTTTTTCTGGGCTCTGAGACCCGCAGTTTATTGGATGACTATGAGACTGGTCTATGGTGCGAGTCACCTTTGTTGGTTTATGACTTGTTGCGACACGAGATAAGCAACGGTTCGCCATATAGTTCATCTTACTTGAGAGGAGACTCAATAAATGCAGGCTCCGTCGATTGATAAAGAGCTGGCCTTTTTTATCTACCTGCTCGAGGTCTACGCTGCCAAAATCGATAAGACTGCAAATGAGACTCTTGCACTTTGGAGCGAGCGTGGGGCAGTGGATTTCATTGAGGATTCTTACGAGATGTACCATCAGGAGTCGATAGCAAACGCC
>JAISUQ010000161.1 GCA_031272005.1 Coriobacteriales bacterium
CCGGAAATGTTTTTTGGCAGGTCCAGTTGGGTGACATCGCCGGTGATGACCATGCGGGAACCGAAGCCTAAACGGGTCAAGAACATCTTCATCTGCTCGGCAGTGGTGTTTTGCGCCTCGTCCAAGATGACAAAGCTGTCATTCAAGGTGCGTCCACGCATGAAGGCCAACGGTGCTATCTCGATCACACCCTGTTCAATCAACTGGTTGCCGCGCTCCATATCGGTCATGTCGAACAGGGCGTCGTAGAGCGGGCGGATGTAGGGATCGATCTTCTCGTTGAGGGTGCCGGGCAGATAGCCCAGGCTCTCACCGGCCTCGACCACCGGACGCGTCAATATCACCCGGCCGACCTCCTTGCGCTTCAAGGCGGCCACCGCCATGGCCATCGCCAGGTAGGTCTTGCCGGTGCCGGCCGGGCCGATGCCGAAGGTCACGGTATGGCGGCGGATGGCGTCGACATAACGCTTCTGGCCGGCGGTCTTGGCCCGGATGGCCTTACCCCGGTAGGTCAGCAGGATGTCCTCGCGCAGGATGGAGGGTGCGAACTCGCCCTGACGGATCAGGTCGATGGACTGGATCAGGCCATCGTAGGTTATCTCCTGACCCTGCTCAATCATCTTGAACATATCGGTGAACAGAGCGGTGAGTATCTGGATCTCCAGCGCGTCGCCGCTGATCTCGATGCGCTCGCCACGCAGGGTGATGTGGGCGTCAAAGCGGTCGTCAATGGCCCTGATCAACTCGTCGTTGACACCCACCAGGCGGGCGCCATCCACGCTGTCCGGAATGCTCAGTGATACGTTGGTCTGCTCCAAACCTCTCTCCTGTCTGATCAGTTGCACCTGTATTCATCCAACCATGCAGTGCCCGTATTGCAGTGCCCGCACTGCCCTGAATGCTTCAATGGATCTGCGGTCACTGAAGAACCCGTAATTACTGCTCCGAACCTCGAAAACTTCATACCACTACGCATAATTGGCCTATATTAAACCAATTCAGCCAATAATTTCGGCCATATGTTTAATTACGTACAATAATGCCACAATTAGGCGCCATCTGCACTGTTCGCGCTCTCTGCCTGTATAAGATTAGCACTCCAGCTGGTAAAACGCAGCGGGAGAAGACTGCCGGGTCTGAGGTTGTCGGGCACCTGGATGCGATGATAGCTCTCGCTGGTGCCCTGGCCGCGCTTCTCCACCAGGACCTGCTCGACGTCGCTTAAGCGACTGAGCGCGTCAGCGGCCAGCAATTCGTCGGCCAGCAGGTGCAGCTGGGCGGCCCGGGAAGCTTTGACGGTCGGCGGTACCTGATTGGGCATGGCGTCTGCCCGAGTGCCCGGGCGTCTGGAGTAGCGAAAGACATGCATGCGGGAGAAGCCCATGCGGCGGCAGAACTCCAGGGTCTGCTGGAAGTCTGCCTCGCTTTCGCCCGGGAAGCCGACGATGACGTCGGTGCTGAGCGCAACTTTGGGCAACAATTCGCGGGCATCGGCGACCAGCCGGGCAAAGCCGGCAGTGTCATAGGGGCGTTGCATGGCTGAAAGGACGTGATTGGAGCCGCTCTGCAGGGGCAGGTGCAGATGCGCACAGATGCGGCTGTCGCTATTTGCTATAGCGGTAAGCAATTTTTGGTTGACGTCCTGGGGTTCAATAGATGAGAGCCGGAAGCGTGTTTGCTCTGTATGAGCCAGCAGAGCTTGCAACAGGCCAACCAGATCCTGGCCATCTGAGCAGTATGCTCCCAGGTTGATGCCACAGAGCACAATCTCCCGAACGCCGGCGGCTGCGTGACTTTGGGCCTGCTCGGAAATCTGCGCCAGCGGCACCGAACGGGCGTTGCCCCGGGCTGCCGGTACGATGCAGTAGGCGCAATGGTTGTCGCAGCCGTCCTGGACCTTGAGCACAACGCGGGTACGGGTTTGAGTGCGGGAGAAAGGCGCGTCAGAGACGGCCTGCGCGCCTGCCGGACGACATCCGGCTGCGCCCCGGGAGCCAGTCGCCAGGCAGCCGTTACCGCCGCCGGGCTCAGCAGGGATCGGCGGCGACAGGAGTTTGTCGGCAAGCTGGCAGGCTGCGGTCTTGTCGGGGATGGCGAGCACGTTGGCAGCCAGGCTTTTCCATACGTCTGGAGCAATATTCACCGCGCAACCGGTCACGATGACCTGTGGGTTATGGGGTTGGCGGGCAGCCTGGCGCACGGCCTTGCGGGCCTTGCTGTCGGCTTCGGCGGTGACGGTGCAGGTGTTGACGACAATCACAGCCGCTTCAGCTGCTGGGCGGGCAGTATGGCCTCCGGCCGCTAACGTCGCTGCCATAAAGTCGGCATCGACCCGGTTCACCTTGCAGCCCAGATTGATGATGCAGAAGCCCTCAGGCATCCTCAGCTCCCAGGGCCCCCAGATGATAGAGCACCAGGGCGCTGGCGACCACGGCTGCGGTTTCGGTACGCAGGATTGTCTCACCCAGCGAAACCACCGTCGCCTCGGCGTTCAGCAATTGATTGATTTCGGCAGCGGAGAGCCCTCCCTCCGGGCCGACGAACAGCGCTACCCGGGGATTGGCAAAGACGGTGGTGGCGACATGCCTGACAGCCTTGCCGATGTCTCCGGCATCCGCTTCCTCCCAGGCGGCGATCAGCCCGTCATAGCCGCGCACCGCCCGCAGAGCCTGTGGCAGGTCCAGCGGCGCGGTTATCTCGGGTACGCTCAGGCGGGCGGATTGCTCGGCTGCCGCCCGGGCGACACGTTGCCAGCGTTGTTGCTTGCCAGCCTGACTGGCGGCATCCAGGCGGACGGTCGAGCGCTCGCTCATCAGTGGGATGATCCGCACTACGCCCAGCTCGGTCACCTGGCGGATGGTCTGATCCATGCGATCCGCGGCCGATATGCCCTGCACCAGGGTCAGCTGCGGGCCGACCCGATCCACCAGGCCGCGCACAACTGTCCCGCTGAGCAGGCCTTTGGCACTGCCGGGCACGACCGCCAATTCAATTTCCAGGCCATGGCCGGGCGCATCCACCAGCACCGCATGCTCTCCGGGACGCAGCCGCAAAGAGCGCAGGTGCTCGAAGGTCTCCTGGCTTACCGGCACGCTGACATAGTCACCGACAGCCGCCTGCAGAGGCTCGTCGCGCTCAATGATAAAGTGTGGCAGGGTCACGAAAGCGCGTCCTTGATGCGCTCCCCTACTGTCTTCTTACCGCCCAGGCTGTCGCCGAATTCGCCGGAAAGCTCCTCCAGCAACTCCTTCTGGCGCTTGGTGAGATTGCGCGGTACGACAACATTGACCAGTACATAGAGATCGCCACGGGAGTCGCGTTTGAAACGCGGCAGGCCGTAGTTCCGGACCCTGACGACCTGGTCGTTCTGACAGCCTTCGGGTATCTCCACCGGCACGGTCTCCTCCGGCATGATGCCCTTGACCTCGATGCGGGCGCCCAGGGCAGCCTGGGTGATGGAGATCTGCTTGCGGATGTGCAGGTTGTCGCCGTCGCGTTTGAATTCCGGATGCTGCTCGATGCGTACCGTGACTATCAGGTTTCCGGCGGCGGCACCGTGCATGCCGGCTTCGCCATAGCCGGAGAGACGCAGCTGCTGGCCGTCCTTGATGCCGTGGGGTACGTCGATGGTGATGTGCTGGCGATCGGGCAGGCGGCCCTGGCCCTCGCAGTCCGGGCAGGGGATGTCGATGGTCTTGCCGGTACCGCCGCATTCCGGACAGGTGGCCTGGGTCTGCATGTCGCCCAAAAACGTCCGTTGCACCGAGACGATGCGGCCGGTGCCGTTGCAGCGCTTGCAATCCACGGTCTGGCCGCCTTCGCCGACGCCGGTGCCGCCGCAGGTCTCGCAGGGCGCCAGGCGGTCGTAGACGATTTCCTTCTTGGTGCCGGTGGCTACCTCCTCCAGCGTCAGCTTCAATCCGACGCCCATGTCCCGGCCCTCGCGGCGGACATTGGCGCGCCCGTAGGCCGAGCCGCCGAAGAACTGGCTGAAGATGTCGCCCATGCCAAAACCGCTGCCGAACAGGTCATCCAAATCGACATATTGGTAGCCGCCAGGTCCCGACCCATAGCCGCCGACAGTGCCAAAGCGGTCGTACTGGGCCCGCTTGTTGGCGTCGGAGAGTACGTCGTAGGCCTCATTGAGTTCCTTGAAACGCTCCTCGGCGTCCGGAGCCTTGTTGACGTCCGGATGCAGCTCGCGGGCCTTACGGTAAAAGGCCCGTTTAATCTCTGCGTCAGTAGCGTCCTTGGCTACTTCGAGGGTCTTGTAGTAATCAGTTGCCAAAGAGGTCCCTTCTCGCTTCCTGCACCCCTCGCTGGCTGATGATTTCAGCCGCCATTCCTATGGCATCAATGGCCCGTCGGTAATCCATGCGGGTGGGGCCAAACAGGGCAATCACGCCGTCCAGAGGCTCCCGATGGATCCGCTCGGCCACCAGAGAGAAGGCCGACAGGCGGTTGTTGTCATCCTCGATGCCAATTTGGACGACAAAGTTATTGGTGCGCAGACAGTCTTCCAGCAGCAGCGTCAGAGCCGCCGGCGTCTCCAGCAGTCGCAGCAAGGGGATGACCGTCGCAGCGTCGCGGAACTCCGGCTGCGACAGCAGTTGCGACAGCCCCTGGCGACGGATGATTCGCTCCGGATAACGTATCCACAGCACTGCCATCTGGCCGGTGGAATCACTCAAGGCCTTGAGGCTCTCTTCGGTATCAAAGCCATCCAATGGATGCAGATCCTCCGCACCGACCATTCCGAGGCGCCGGGGCAACGGCTCAACAGCAGCTGTCATGGCGCTGGTCAGCCCGATATTTTGGAGGAGAATGGCATTGACGAACAACCGATAGCCACCGTTGGTGGGCACCCGTCCGGCAGAAGTGTGCGGGGAAGCCGCATAGCCCTCCGTCTCCAGCCGGCTCAGTTCGTTGCGGATGGTGGCGGCAGAGACCCCGGTCAGATAACGCTGGGCCAGGGTACGTGACCCTACCGGCGATGCCGTAATCACGTACTCGTCAACCAGAGCGTTGAGGACCTTCTGTCGTCGTTCACTGAGCAAAACCGCGCCCTTTCGAATTGCCGGTAAGATAATGCGCAATGACGTATCTTACCAGTACCTTTGTCTGGCTGGAAGTCATCAACGCAAGCGTTGGAAAAGTGTCATTGAAGGTCCACGCCCAATATCTCCTTAAAGGTGTCGCCCTGGGTCACATCTCCGGTGTCGTAGCCTTTTTTGAACCATTCGGCCCGTTGTGCCGAAGTGCCATGGGTGAAGGTGTCGGGCTGGGCGTAGCCCTGGGCATTCTTCTGCAAGGTGTCGTCGCCGATGGCCTCAGCGGCGATGACTGCCGCGTCGATGTCGCCTGCCTCGATGGCGCTGTTCAGCTTGTTGTCGTAATAGGCGAAGATGCCGGCGTAGAAATCGGCCTGCAGCTCCAGACAGACGGAGTATTCGTTGGCCACCTCTTCGCTTTTTCCTTCAATCCGCAGGTACATGGCATCAGAGGTGCCCAGCAGATTTTGGACATGATGCCCGACTTCGTGGGCAATGACATAGGCGACCACGAAATCCCCGCTCTTGCCGGCAATCTCGTCTTTGATTTGCGCCCCATATTCATTGCCCATGTCCTCAAAGAAGGACAGGTCCATATAGACGGTCTTATCCGCCGGAGAGTAGAAAGGCCCCATATCGGCGGAGGCCATGCCGCTGCCGGTTTGCACATAACCGGTGAACAGCACCAGCTTGGGCGGCTCGTAGACCATGTTGAACTGCTCCTTGAAGATCTTGGTCCAGACATCTTCGGTATCGGCCAGGATGGTCTCCACATAATCGAGCTGGAGTTGCTCGTCCTCGGTCAGCTGGCCTGTGGTGACTTCGGTCGAGGGCGTACCGATACCCTCTACCAAACCCACCAGCTGCGAAGTATCGGTGCCGGTCAGCAGGCTGAAAACCAGCAGACCGATGACCACCAACCCACCCACGCCGCCGCCGATGCCGGCTACGGTTGAGGTCTTACGTCGATCCTCGACATTGGTGCTCTGACGTCTCCCCTGCCAATCCATCAGGCTCTCCTTCCACCAGAATCCATGAGCTCACAGTATATCGCAACAACCTCGGTTTCCGGCATTGTTTCGCAGGGTGTTCCAGATGCGGGAGAAAAGTTCGTTGCCCAACAGCCAGCCGCTTTCGGTTGGCTGGTAGCGGCCAGCATTGAGCCGGGCCAACCCGTCGGCGACCAGACTGTCCAGAACCTGGAGAGCCTGTTTATCCGCAGGTGCGGCCACCCCGGCAGACATCCGCATCCCGAGCATCAAATCCTCAGCAATGGCCTCCCGGGCAGACAGCTGCTCCACCAGCTGCCCGCCCAAAAAACGCTGACGGCTGCCATCCGCCAGATTGAGCATGCCGGCTGCGCCTCGCCCCAATCCGAGATAGGACTGGCCGGTCCAGTAGGCGATATTGTGCTGACATTGACAGCCGGGCTGAGCGTAGGAGGCCACCTCATAGCGAGCAAAACCCTGGCTGGTCAGATAATCGGCAGCGGCCAGCATCATTTCGGCCTGGATGTCCTCATCGGGCACAACCAGCTGCCCGGACAGCACTGCGCTGGCCAAAGGTGTGCCCTCCTCCACCGTCAGCGGATAGACGCTGATGTGCGTCGGGCCACAACTGACGGCGCGCTGCAGGCTCTCCTGCCAACTGGCCAGGCTCTGCCCGGGAATCGCGCAGATCAAATCGAGCGAGAGATTCTCAAAACGATTTGCTGCTATCGTAATAGCATCTTTGGCCCGTTGTGCCGTATGGCTCCGTCCCAGGATCTGTAGCTCCTGGTCGTTGAAGCTCTGCACACCCAGTGACAGACGGTTGACGCCGAGTGCGTATAAGTCCTTGACCATGGGCTCAGCGAGCGACTCCGGATTGGCCTCGACGGTAAACTCGCTGTCGGGGTGCAGTTGCAGGCTGGTGGAGATGGCGTAAACCAGGCTGATCAGCAGTTTATGCCCCAGATAGCTGGGTGTGCCGCCGCCGATGTAGATGGTGGAAATATCGCTCAGCTGGCCGTTGCGGGAGGCCTGGCGCAACTCCAGTATCAGCTGCTCGACATATACGGACATCTGCGGGTCATCTGACGCCACCGCCTCAGTATCGAAATCGCAGTAAGCACAGCGCCGGACACAGAATGGCAGGTGCAGGTAGAGGGCTTTATAGGTGCTGGCAGTCATCAGGAATCCGGGCTCTGCGTTGTCTCTATCCCGCCGAGCAACATCAGGTAGTCTTCGAGCGTGCGGCAGACCTGTACCGCCCGGCGGATCTCCGTGGCTTGGCGGGTGCCCTTGAAGTACCAGGCGATATGCTTGCGCATTGATGCCAGTCGCCGGGGCAGCAGCTCGGCCAGCCCCAGTGCGTGCTCGCGGGCCACCGCAACTCGTTCGGCAAGCTGCGGCTGGTATCCGGCGAACAGCCAGGGATTGCCCTGGGCGCCACGGGCGGCCATCACGGCATCCGCGCCCTGCTCCTGCAGATAGTAGTTGGCGTCCGCAGAGCTGAACACATCGCCGGAGGCAATCACCGGTATCCGCACGGCCTGCTTGACCTGTCCGATGAGTTGTTTGTCAGCCGGGCCATGATAATACTGCATGGCGTAGCGTCCGTGGACCGCCACTGCCGCAGCACCGCTGGCTTCGGCCAATCTGGCGAACTCTACAGCGGTATCCTCTCCCAGCTCATAGCCTTTGCGCAGCTTGACGGTCACCGGCAGGGTGGTTGCCGCCACCACGGCCCGGATTATCCGCTCAGCCAATCCGGCATCGCACATCAGCGCCGCGCCGTCGCCCTTGCCGGCGATCTTGCGGGCCGGGCAGCCCATGTTGATGTCGATCAGCGCGATGTCCTGGCCATGATGCTGCTCCAGCCAGGCGGCCTGGGCCGCCAGGACTTCCGGCTCGTGGCCGAACAACTGCACTGCGGCCGGTTTTTCGGTCGGATCCATGTAGAGCATGTCGGCAGTCCGGGAATTGCCAAAGGCCAGGCCCTTGGCCGAAATCATCTCGGTGTAGGTCAGTGCCGCGCCCAGACGTTTGCAGATGCGGCGAAAGACGGGGTCGTTGACGCCGGCCATCGGCGCCAGCAGCAGAGAGCCAGCGTATTCATTCATTCGTCCACCTTCAGGATGGCCATGAAGGCTTCCTGAGGGACTTCGACGTTGCCGATGCTCTTCATCCGTTTTTTGCCGGCCTTCTGCTTCTCCAGCAGTTTGCGTTTGCGGGTGATGTCGCCGCCATAGCATTTGGCCAGGACATCCTTGCGGCGGGCTTTGACGGTGGTGCGGGCCAGCACCCGACCGCCGACCGCCGCCTGAATCGGCACCTCGAACAGCTGGCGCGGGATGATCTCCTTGAGCTTGATGGCCAACGTATTGCCCATCTGATAGGCTTTGTCGCTATGGACGATGAAGCTCAGGGCGTCCACCGGTTTGCCGGAGAGCAGGATGTCCAGCTTGACCAGTTTGGCGGGCTGATATTCGGAGAACTCGTAATCCAGCGAGGCATAGCCCTTGGTGCGGCTCTTCAGCTGGTCGAAGTAATCCATGATCAGCTCCGCCAGAGGGATCTGCCACTTCATCTCCACAGTGGTGGTGGAGAGATACTGCATGGTCTGAAAGCTGCCCCGGCGGGCTACGCTGAGCTCCATCACCGCCCCCACATAATCCGGCGGAATCAGCACCGTGGCTGTGAGATAGGGCTCCTCGATGCGTTCGATGGCCGAGGCATCCGGCATCTCCTGAGGTGAATGGATGGAGAGCTGCTCGCCGTTGGTCAGATAGACGTGGTACTCCACACTCGGCGCAGTGGCCAGCAGGTCCAGGGAGAACTCCCTCTCCAGCCGCTCCTTGACCACCTCCATATGCAACAGCCCGAGAAAGCCGACCCGAAACCCGAAGCCCAGGGCGTGGCTGGTCTCCGGCTCATAGACTAAAGCCGGGTCGTTGAGAGCCATCTTGTCCAGGGCGTCGCGCAGCGGCTCGTACTGGTCGCCATCCAGCGGGAAGATCCCGGTGAAGACCATCGGCTTGACCTCCCGATAACCGGGCAGCGGCTGGGCGACTCCCCCCTTGGCCAACGTCACGGTATCGCCGACCTTGACGTCAGTGGGGTCTTTCAATCCGGTGATCAGGTAGCCGACCTCGCCGACTCCCAAGGCTTCAACCGGTGTGTTCGCCGGGCGCCGGACGCCGACCTCCTCCACTTGAGCCGTGATGTCGGTGGCCATGAAGCGGATGCGCATACCTGGCTCAATTTGGCCATCGACGATGCGGATCAGGGCCACCACGCCGCGATAGGCATCGAAGTAGGAGTCAAAGATCAGGGCGCTCAAAGGCGCTTCAGGTTGTCCGCTGGGTGCCGGTATCCGCTGGACAATTGCCTCCAGCAGCTCCTGGACACCCACGCCGGTTTTGGCCGAGGCTAAAATGGCCTCATCGGCCGGGATGGCCAGGCCTTCCTCAATCTCCGTCCGCACCCGCTCGACATCCGCCGCGGGCAGGTCAATCTTGTTGATCAGCGGGATGATCTCCAGATTGGCATTCATGGCCATCAGGGCGTTGGCCACCGTCTGGGCCTCGACTCCCTGGGTGGAATCGACGACCAGCACCGCGCCCTCGCAGGCCGCCAGAGAGCGGGAGACCTCGTAGGTGAAGTCGACGTGCCCCGGTGTATCGATGAGGTTGAATTGGTAGCACTTAGAGTCGGCGGCGTCATACATCACCCGCACGGCCTGGGATTTGATGGTGATTCCCCGCTCGCGCTCAATGTCCATGGAATCCAGGACCTGCTCCACCATGTCACGGTCGGAGATGGTGTGCGTCAACTCCAGGACACGGTCGGCCAGCGTGGACTTACCGTGATCGATATGCGCGATGATTGAGAAGTTCCTGATGTGGGTGGGATCAGTCATCTTCCTCAGGGAGCGGGCTCCTCCTCAACCGCTGCGGGATCGGCGGCCTTATCGGCTTGCGGCTCGTCAGCTTCTGTCTCGGGCTCCGCTGCGGGCTCAGGTTCAGGCTCCGGCTCTGGTTCTGGCTGGGAATCGGATTCCGGCTCCGGCTCTGGTGCAGGCTCTGGCTGTGGATCGGACTGAGGTTCCTCCGCAGCGTCCTCAACCACTTTGGCGGCCGGCTCTTCAACCTCAGCCGGCTCAACTGCCGCATCCGCCTGATCCTCTGCCGGCTCATCGGCAGCCGCCTCAGCTTCCGTGGCTGCATCAGCTTCAGTCGCGCCGGTATCCTCGGACGGCGCTTCCGCAGCCTCCGCCTCTGCTGGTGCTGCTTCTAAAGCCACCTCGGCAGCAGCCTCTTCGGGCGCAGCTTCCGGCTCGACTTCCTTTTCCTTGCGCGTCTTGGACTTGGGTTTGGCTACTGTCTCGGGGTCGGGTTCAGCAACCTCGATCTCAATACCCAGCGTCTCCGCCGCCGACTTCATCGACAACGAGATGCGGCGCCGATCCGGATCGATGTCCATCACCTTGATGTGTACGGCGTCGCCAACGTGGACGACCTGCGCCGGGGACTCGATGTGCTTGCCAGCCATCTCGGAGATGTGCACCAGGCCTTCGATGTTCTCGCCCAACTCCACAAAGGCACCAAAACTGACGAGCTTGGTGACCTTGCCTTCGATGATGGAGCCGATTGGGAAGTTCTTGACCAGCTGGCGCCAGGGATCCTCGGTGGTCTGCTTCAGACCCAAGGAGATGCGCTCGCGGTCCAGCTCGACCTCCAGGACCTCGACTTCCACCTCGTCGCCGACCTTGACGACCTCGGAGGGGTGCGAAACGTGATTCCAGCTCAACTCGCTGATGTGCACCAGACCATCGATGCCGCCGAGATCGACAAATGCGCCGAAGTCGACGATGGAGGACACGGTACCCTTCAGCCGCATGCCCTTGGCCAGCTTCTCCAGAATCTCCGAGCGCTCGTTCTTGCGGCCCTCCTCCAGCACCACCCGGCGCGAGAGCACGACGTTGTTACGGTTGCGATCCATCTCGATGACCCGGGCCTCGATCTGCTCACCGGTGAAGGACTCCAGGTCCTTGACCCGCCGCAGATCAACCAGCGACGCCGGCAGAAAACCCCGAAGCCCGATGTCCATGATCAGGCCGCCTTTGACGACCTCAATGACCTCGCCGACGACATTCTCGCCGGAGTTGAATTTCTCTTCGATGTCAATCCAGGCCCGCTCATACTCGGCGCGCTTCTTGGAGAGGATCAGCCGGCCGTCCTTGTCCTCCTTCTGCAGCACCAGGGCCTCGATCCTATCACCGGAACTGACGATTTCGGAGGGGTCCAGATCCTTGCGGATGGACAGCTCGCGGGCGGGTATCACACCTTCAGACTTGAAGCCGATGTCCAACAGCACCTCGTCGTGTTCAATCTTCACGACTGTGCCGGTGACCAGATCGCCTTCGTCGAAATTGGTGATTGTCTTGTCGATCAGTTGGTTGAGTTCCTCATCATCAACCTGCTCCAGCTCGATGACTGAAGTGTTCTTGATCTCACTCAAAGGTGGACCCCTTTCGGTTAGGGCCCCCAAACGTCATGCTCTCCTCCACCAACGCACGACACTGAGCGCTACGTGAAACATGTCCTGGGGCCAACATTTGTCGTCCTCCGCCACTTGCAGAGGTGAACCTTGAATTATAGAGATTATCGCAGCCGCTCACAAGAGATTTTGCCGTATCAGGTCCGTCAGTGCCGCAATATGTGCCGGCAAGGCGTTCAGACAGGGAACATATTTCATGCTGAGACCGCTGGAATCCTCACCCGCTGCACGCAGGCGGCTGTGCATGGCCCCGATCAGGTCGAGCTGGATGTCATAAAGGGTCTCGGTGCAATCAACGGCAAAACCCGGGCAGGCGATCACCAGATTGCGTTTGCCGGCATTGAGCAACTCATCGACCCGGTGCTCCAAAAACGGTCCCAGCCAGCGTTGGGTGTCGTCGAAACGGGATTGGAAGACGTATTCCCACTCCCCTGCTGCCAGCCCCAGGCGCTGGGCAATGTGCAGGCAGGTGGCTGCAACCTGTGTGGCGTAGCTGTCGCCGTGGCGCTGGTCCTTCAGGGGGATGGAGTGAAAGGACAGCACCAGATGGGGCCGCTGGCCCTGGACTGTGCGCAGATGGGGACAGATAGAGTCGGCGATGGCCTGAAGGTATCCAGAATGCAGATGGTAGTCTTCTATGAACTGCAATTCGGGGTGGTAATCCAGCCGGGTCAGCTGGCGGTCCAGCTCATCGTGGACGCTGCCGGTGGTGGCCAGGGCCGACTGCGGATACAGCGGTATCACCAGCAGACGCTGATGGCCTTCGGCAGCGAATTGCCCGAGCAGCGCGGCCATGCTGGGGGCGCCATAGCGCTGGGCCAGGCATACGTCGATGCCGCTGCCAGCCAGCTGCTGCTGCAATCCGGCCTCCAGGGCCGCGCTGTGCAACGTGTAGGGCGAGCCGTTCTCGGTCCAGATGCTCTGATAGATACGGACAGTCTTGGCCGGGCGGATACGCAGCACAAAAGCCTCCAGCACCGGGCGCCAGAGCAGCGGCGGCAGATTGACTATCCGCCGATCCAGGAGAAAATGCCGCAGATAGGGCACCACAGCAGCCTTGGTGGGAGCCGCAGGGGTGCCGGTGTTGACCAGCAGCACAGCCTGGAGGCCAGCGGCGTTTTGATCCTGCGGGCACATCTCACAGCTGCCTGTCTGCGATACTGCTCAGAGCATTGGCCAGATCCCCAGGCAATGGTTCTTCAAACTCCATCGACTGGCCGGAAATCGGATGGATGAAGGCCAGGCGCCAGGAGTGCAGGAATTGCCGGTTCAGGCCAAGCTGGGCCTTGGGCCGGTGGGGGTTGCCGTAGATCGGATCGCCCACACAGGGATGGTTGATGTAGTCCATATGCACCCTGATCTGATGTGTGCGCCCGGTATACAGCTTGCATTCCAACAGCGTGTAGCCATCATCAAAACGGCCGGCATCATACCGGCAGCGCACTTCGAAGGTGGTGACGCTGGCGCGGGCATCGTCGCTGTCGGAGACCGTCATCCGCAACCGGTCGGTTTCGCCGCGCTTGATCGGGGCGTCAATCAGGCCGGTATCCGGGGCAATGAAACCGTGCACCAGCGCCAGATAACGCCGGTCGACCTCGCGCAGGCGGATTTCGTCCTGGAGGCGCAAGCCGGCGGTCTCGGATTTGGCGGCCAGCATCAGGCCTGAGGTGTCCTTGTCCAAACGATGGATGATCCCCGGGCGGTCATCGCCTTGCAGGCGGGCCAGGTTATCATAGCCGCAATGGGCAATCAGGGCGTTGACCAGGGTGCCGCTGGCGTGCCCCTGCGCCGGATGGCAGACCAGGCCAGCTGGCTTGGCCAGGACGATCAGGTCATCATCCTCGTAGCGGATGTCCAGGGGGATGTCTTCGCCGCTCAGTTCCTGCGGAGGCTCGTTGTGGGTTTGATAACACAGCTCATCGCCGGCGAGCACGATACGCTTCTTGGAGGTCAATACCTCACCGCCCAGCTGCACTGCTCCCTGCTCCAGCATCCTGACAGCGGACGCGCGGCTCTCCACGCCTTCCAGGGCCGCCAACAGCGAGTCGACCCGCTGGCCCTGCTCCTCATTCGTGACGGTGTGTCGATACAGCGACATCTCAGTCTTTGGGCTTCTGCTCTGGCTTGCTGAACAGGATGGCCACCGCCAGGAGGATGATACCGCAGGTGATGGCGCTGTCGGCGATATTGAAGAGCGGAAAATCGATGAACAGCGGGTGGATGAAGTCGACGACCCGCCCGGTCTGAAAACGGTCCACTGCATTGCCGATGGCACCGCCGATCAACAGCCCCAGGGCCAGAACGGTTATGGTGGCATGTGGGCGGGCGGTGACCAGGTAGACCAGCACCACGACGATGGCCACCAGCGCCAGGGCCACAAAAGCATAGCGGGCGCCAGCAAAGATACCCCAGGCGGCGCCCTCGTTGAAGACCAACTGAAAATCCAGGACCCCGGGGATAAACGGCTGGGCGTGGCCATCGCTGAGATACTGGATGGCCGCAGCTTTGGTCAGGCGATCCAGGATGACAACCATCAGCGCAAGGATGGCGAAGACCGCCATGGCGATCTGCAGCTGATGTCTACGTCGCATCCAGGTCTTTGAGGACGGCGGCACAACGGCTGCAGACTTCCGGGTAAGCTGTTTCGCTGCCCAGCTGGCGGATGTTCCAGCAGCGCGGGCATTTTTCGCCGGCGGCTACGGCGACGCTGACCTCGGGTTCAACGAGGCCTTCGACGGCAGATAGGCTGACGGCATTGACGATAAACATCTCCGCCAGAGCGCCTTCGGGCAGGCTGGCGAGGACATCTGCGGCCAGCGGTGCCAGAGAGATGCTGACGCTGGCTTCCTGGCTCTTGCCGACGACCTTGTCATTACGGGCCTCTTCCAGAGCCCTGGTCACGGCATCGCGCACGCCGAGAATGACGCGGAAGTCGCCCAGCAGGGTATCTGCCTCATCGCTCGGTACAGCCGGGATGAAATCGGAGACTTGTGGCCAGCCGGCCAGCTGCACGGCTGCCACCCTGTTGGGCTCACACAGCCCTGGCGGGTACATCTCCCAGACCTCATCGCAGGTA
This sequence comes from Coriobacteriales bacterium, assembly GCA_031272005.1. Lineage (GTDB taxonomy): Bacteria > Actinomycetota > Coriobacteriia > Coriobacteriales > UBA8131 > JAISUQ01. The sequence continues at coordinate 14,670 of JAISUQ010000161.1, forward strand.
AAGGCCAGGATCGGGGCCAGTTGGCGGACCAGCACCTCGAGGATGTTCGCCAGCACGGTCTGGGCGCTGCGCCGCAGCAGGCTCTTGGCACCGTCGGCATAGAGTCGATCCTTGAGGGCGTCGAGGTAGACGGCCGACAGATCGGTGACGATATAGTCGTAGATGGCATGGTAGGCCACATGGAAGCGGAAGCTCTCATAGGCCTCATCCACCACTGTTGTCAGCTCAGCCAGTCGGGCCAGCTGCCAGCGATCGAAGACAGTCATCTGCTCCCAGCTGACGGCATCGTCCGTGACGTCGAAGTCGAAGAGGTTGGACAGCAGGAAGCGGAAGGTGTTGCGGATCCGCCGATAGGTGTCAGAGACCCGATCGAGGATGTTCATGGAGATGCTGACATCCTGGGAGCTGTCGACGCTGCCGACCCACAGGCGCAGGACATCAGCGCCGCTCTTGGCGATGACATCGGCCGGATCGACGCCGTTACCCAGGGATTTGGACATCTTACGGCCCTGTTCGTCGACGACAAAACCGCAGCTCATCACGCCTTTGTAGGGAGCTGTGCCATAAGCTCCCACGCTGGTCAGCAAAGCCGATTGGAACCAGCCGCGATGCTGGTCGGAGCCCTCCAGATAAAGGTCGGCCGGGCGCGACAATTCGGCGTAATTATCCAGCACCGAGGTGTGCGATACGCCACTCTCCCACCAGACATCGAGGATGTCGTGCTCAGGTAAGAGCTCGTCCAGGCCGGCGCCGCAATGGGCGCAGACGGTATCGGCGGGCAGGTATTCGGCGGGTTTTTTGGAGAACCAGGCGTCGGCGCCTTCGGTCTTGAACAGCGCAATGACGGCATCAAAGGTGGCGTCCGTGGCCACGGTCTGCGAGCAGCGGCCGCATTTGAAGACCGGAATCGGCACGCCCCAGGAGCGCTGACGGGAGATACACCAGTCCGGGCGGCCTTCGACCATGGCCCGCAGACGATTGGCAGCCCATTGCGGATACCAGTTCAGCGTCTCGATGGCACTGATGGCCTTCTCCCTGAGGCCGGTATTCTCCATGGAGACGAACCACTGGTCGGTGGCTCTGAAGATCACCGGATTGTGGCAACGCCAGCAGTGTGGATAACTGTGTTCAATATCCCGGTGGGCAATCAATGAGCCCCGCTGCTTCAGCCAGTCGATGATTTGCGGGTTGGCGGCATCGACGTCCAGGCCGGCGAAAGGGCCGCCGCCGGCGTCAAAGACGCCATTGTCGTCCACCGGCATCAGCATCGGCAGTTTCCATAATTCACCGATGAGATAATCCTCCTGGCCGTGGCCAGGAGCGGTGTGTACAGCGCCGGTGCCTGTGGAGAGATCAACGTGGTCGCCGGTGATGAGCACGCCGGTCATGTCGGGGTGGATGGGATGGGCATAGCGCAGGTTCTCCAACTGCCGGCCCAGGGCAATCAACGTTTGGCCGTCCGCCCCGCTGGCCAGTTGGTATTCGCTCCAGTCGGCTACGGCAGCCACCTGTTCGACCAACTCGCGAGCCATGATCAGCGACCGTCCCTGGGTCTGCACCACAACGTATTCCGCGCCGGCTGCCAGCGAGACGGCGGTATTGGCCGGCAGCGTCCAGGGGGTGGTGGTCCAGATCAGGACGGACAGCGGCTCGTCCAGGCTGGCGAAGGGAGTCTGGCTGAGGTCGGAAGTCAGCTCAAAAGCAACGTAGATGGATGGGCTGGTTTCATCGCCATACTCGATCTCGGCTTCGGCCAGGGCGGTGTGGCAGTGCTTGCACCAATGGATAGGCTTGCGCCCACGATAGATGGCGCCCTGCTCGTACATCATCTTGAAAATCTGGACATTGCCGGCCTCGTAGGCAGGCACGTAGGTCAGATAGGGATTGTCCCACTCGCCCATGACGCCCAGGCGTTTGAATCCATCGCGCTGGATGTCGATGTTATCGTGGGCCCATTGACGACAGAGCCGGCGGATGGTCACCTGATCGAGTTGACGCATCTTCTCGGAGCCGACCTTCTGCTCCACCATGTGTTCAATAGGCTGGCCATGGCAGTCCCAGCCCGGCACGTAGGGAGCGTAGAAGCCGCGTTGCGATTTGTACTTGACGATGATGTCTTTGAGCACTTTGTTGAAAGCGTGGCCGATATGAATCGGCCCGTTGGCATAGGGCGGCCCGTCGTGGAGGATATAGACGGGATGGCCGGCGTTGGCTGCCAACGTCTGGTGATAGAGGTCCATCCGGGCCCACTTCTCCAGGCGCTTGGGTTCGCTGACGGGCAGGCCGGCCCGCATCGGGAAGTCGGTCTGGGGCAGGTTTAAGGTGTCCTTGTAATCTGTAGTCACTGTTGATGCAGTCCTAGCTGAGGAAATTCGCGTAGATGAAGTAGCCGAAGACAATCAGGTTGACCAGAATCAGGACGGCCAGCAGCACGACGAGGATGTTCTTGACGCGGGAGTTGCTCTGCCAACCGTCGGTGGTCTGGGCGGCCGACACGCTGGCTGTTGGCAGCTGGCTGTCTATCGGCGCGATGCTGTCGGCCAGGCGTTCGACCTTGTTGGTGGTGGCGCCGACTGGCGTGGTGGAAGCAGTCTTGGCAGCCTTCTTGGCAGCCTTGGCCTCAGCCTTGGCAGCCTTTTTGGCGGCCTTGGCATCCAGATTGTCCTTGTCCGCAGCAGCCTTGGCTTCGGCGACGGCAGCAGCAGCGGCCTCGCGTTCGGCTTCCAGACGGGCTTTTTCGGCAGCTTCAGCTGCTGTGGCTGCGGCCAGGGCCTGCTCCACGGCTGCCGCTTCGGCTTTGGCGGCAGCGGCAGCGGCGCTGAGTGTATCGACGGTGGATTCCATGGTCGGCACCGAGACTGCCATGGCCCTGGCGGCCTCGACGGGCACGGATACTGCAGCAGCAGTTGCCACGGGCGTGGCGGTAGCGGCCGCAGGCACGGCGCTGACAGGTTCGGCGACAGCCACCGGCTGGGCTTCGGCCCAGGTTGAGGCGGCTGGCTCAGCGCCAACCTGCAGAGGCTGTGCGGTGGTTACTGATACAGCCTCAGCTGTGGGCACGGCAACCGCTGAAGCTGGAGCTGCGGCGCTGATTGTGGTTGCCACAGACGGTTCTGCGCTAACTATATCAGCATCAATGACCGGCGCCTGAGCGACAGGTTGGGCGACTTCTACGGTCGGGACCTGGGGAGCTGGCTGGGCAACCGGTACGCTGGCGGCAACGGCTGCCGCCTGCTGTACCGGAGCGGCAACGGCCTGGATTGGTTCGGCCAACGGTGCTTGAGCGGCCGGGGCTACAGGCTGGGCTGTGGGTTGAACCACAGGCACCTCAGCCGCTACGGCAGGCGCCTGTACGGCTACTGGCTGCGGTTGGGCGGCGACAGGCTGAGCCTGAGGCTGGGAGGGCGGCTGCGGTTGGGCAGCAGCCGGTTGCGCCGCCGCTGCTGGCTCAGCCGCTGGCGCCGGTGTCAACACCGGCTCCGGAGCCGGCTTGAGCACGAAGCCGTCCTTGTAATCCCAGGTCTCACCGCTGACGAACTTCAGCTTGCGCACTAAAACGGTGAAATCCCGGACTTCGGCACTGGGCAGCAAGAACAGCCGCTCCTCGCCGAACTTCTGCGCCGGAGCCGCATTGAGGTCGGCATATTCGCAGTCCACGCTGCCCACAACTGCCGGCGAATCCTCCCGGACAGCCTGCAGGGTGGTCTTGAGATAATCCAGGCTGCTTTCCTTGAGGTTCTGAAAGCGCAGCTGAGCATAGAGTGCACTGGTCTGGGTGTCCAGGACCAGGGCATACATGTCGATGGCTACCGGTGAACCCTCGAGCCAGTACGTCTCGTCAATCTTCTTGATCTGTTGGTATCGTTCCCCCACATTGCCCTCCATCATTTGGGACCGTCGTTGGAATCAATAAGGTCTTATTATACGGTATTTCATGCTTTCAACCAGCTTTATTTGTTATAGTGTCATACACGCGATTTTCAAGTGGTTGCATAACCGGAAAATTAGGAGGTCGAGGGATTTGGCAGCACCGAGTACCGAGCAGGTCCGCAACATCGTTTTAGTGGGTCAGGACGGAGCCGGAAAGACTTCTCTGGCCGAAGCCATGCTCCACGTCAGCGGCAAGACCAGCCGTTTAGGCACGACCCATGACGGCAAATCCAATCTGGATTATGACCCGGAGGAGATCAAACGCCAGTTCACCATCTCCACTTCCATCGCTCCCATCCCCTGGAAGGGCTTCAAGATAAACATCCTGGACACCTCCGGCTCAGACGACTTCCTGGGCGAGACCATCGCCGCCATGGAAGCCACCGAGATGGCGATGTTCGTGGTCGACGCTGTCGCCGGCCCGCAGATCAACACCACCAAACTCTGGCAACTGGCCGAACGCGAGCGCCTCTGCCGGGCAGTCTACATCAACCACATCGATCGCGAGCACGCCGATTTCGACGCTGCCTTCGCCGCACTGGTCAGCCAGTTCGGACAGCGCGTGGGTGCCGTGACCATCCCCATCGGCGTTGACGCGGACTTCAAGGGCGTCATCGATGTCATCCGCATGAAGGCCCGCTATCATCGCGACGGCAAGGAGCAGATCGAGGAGATCCCAGCCGAGCTGGCCGATGCCGCCCAGACAGCCCGGGACAAACTCTGCGACCTGGTGGCCGAAGCCGACGATGAGCTGATGATGAAATACCTGGACGGAGAAGAGCAGCTGACTCAATCCGAGCTGGAAAGCCTGCTCAGCGCCGCCATCTCCCAGGAGATCTTCATCCCGGTGTTTGTCGGCTCGACCCTGATTGAGCAGGGCATCGAAGGGTTGCTGGACGATATCGTCACCTATTTCCCGGCGCCGGACGCCCATGGCCCGATTCCCACCGCCACCGGCGACGAGCTGCATATCGACGAGTCCGGCGAGCCGGCGGGATACGTCTTCAAGACCGTCTCCGACGCCTTCGTCGGTCGCCTGAGCTTTGTCAAGGTACTCTCCGGAGTCTTGGAGCCAGGGGTGGAGTTGATCAACGCCAAGACCAAGAAGAAGGACCGCCTGGCCCACCTCTATGTGATGACCGGCAAGGAGACCGAGGACGTCAAGAGCGCCCGCGCCGGCGACATCATCGTCATCCCCAAGCTCACCGATGCCCACACCGGCGACACCCTCTCCACCTCCGGCAGCATCCAGATAGCGCCGCTGCCCTTCCCCAAGCCGCTGTATCCGGTAGCCATCGAGGCGGCCAACACCAAAGACGAAGACAAACTGGGCGACCAGCTGGCCAAAATCGCCGAGATCGACCCCTGTGTCACCCTGCATCGTGACGAGCAGACCCATCAGACCATCCTGACCACCCTGGGCGAAGGCGCGGTCAACCTGATTCTGGCCCGCATCAAGGAGCGTGCCGGCATCGAGGCCAAGCTGCTGGAGGTCAAGGTACCCTACCGCGAGACCATCCGCAAGAAAGCCGAGGCCCAGGGGCGGCACAAGAAGCAAACCGGCGGCGCCGGGCAGTTCGGCGACTGCTGGATCCGCCTGGAGCCCAACCCCGGCGGCGGCTATGAGTTCGTCGACGAGGTTGTGGGCGGCAAGATCTCCAAGCCGATGATCGTGGCGGTGGACAAGGGCATCCGCGACGCCATGGTCGAGGGTTTTCTGACTGATGACCCGTTTGTCGACGTCAAGGTGGCCGTCTACGATGGTTCCATGCACCCCGTGGACTCCAACGAAATGGCCTTCAAGCTGGCCGGCCGTCTGGCCTTCCGTAATGCCTGCGAGAAGGCCGACCCTTACCTGCTGGAGCCGATGGCCAATATCGAGGTCACGGTGACGGATGAGTACAACGGCACCATCCTCTCCGACTTCTCCACCCGCCGCGGACGGGTCACCGGCACCGGCACCGACGACGACGGCCGCACGGTTATCAAGGCCCGGGTGCCCTACAAGGAAGTGGTGACCTACGCCCGCGACCTGCGCTCCATGACCCGTGGCGTGGGCTCCTACTCCCTGGAGATCGAAGGCTATGAGGAAGTCCCGGCCGACATCGCCAAAAAGCTGGTCGCCGAGTATCAGGCCTCCCGGGAGAACGGATAGCCGGACATGGTTGGCTATAAACCCTGACCTGCAGTTCAAAGCGCCTGCGACAAGCAGGCGCTCGGCGTTTATCAGTGCCAGATGGAGCTGCACTGGGAGTTGGTTCGGGTAGATGGCCGTAGATGGCTGTAGGTGGCGACAGTTGGAGTCAGCCAGCCTGGGGGGTCACACTGTCAGCGTTTCTGAGCGGCCCTGCTGCCAGGGCCATCATGGGTGTGGAGGTATGAGTGTCAGAGTCTGAAGCAATTACCGGAATCGGCCAGATCGCCGCCCTGCTCGGCGCCGACCCGCTGTTTGTCGCCCAGGTGGCGGCCCTGACCATCTTCATCGGCGTCATGGTCTTGATTGTCTCGGAGAAGGTCCACCGCACTCTGGCTGCCCTGATGGGCGCGGCCCTGGTGCTGGCGCTGGGCATCCTGCCCTTCTCCGAAGAGAACCTCGCCGAGCATGTGGACTTCAACACCTTAGGCGTGCTGGTGGGGATGATGCTGTTTGTCTCCGTGGCCAAGAAAAGCGGACTGTTTGAGTTCTTGGCGGTCAAATCGGCCAAGCTGGTCAAGGGCGATCCCTGGCTGATCATGCTGTCCTTGATGATCATCACCGCCATCCTCTCGGCACTGCTGGACAACGTCACCACCGTACTGCTGATCGGGCCGATGACCTTCATGATCTGCCGGGAATTGCGGCTGGATCCGGTACCTTTCTTCATCACCCAGATAATCGCTTCCAACGTCGGTGGCACGGCGACCCTGATTGGCGATCCGCCGAACATCATGATTGGCTCGGCGGCCCATTTGACCTTCATCGACTTCGTGTTGGTTGACGCTCCGATAGTGGTGGTCATCCTGGCGGCCACCGCCGCGGTATTCTACTTCCTCTACGGCCGCAAGCTCCAGGTGGAGGGCGAGCATCTGGACGGCATCATGAAACTCAACGAGAACGAGGCGATCATCGATAAATCGCTGTTCATCAAGAGCATCGTGATGATTTGCGTGGTGGCGCTGGCTTTTGGGTTGCATGGCGCCCTGGGCCTGGAGTCCTCAGTGATCGCGCTTTCGGCAGCGGCGGTGATGATGCTCATCGGCCGCCAGAACATCGAGGAGACCATCCTCGGCGTGGAATGGACGACCATCGGCTTTTTCGGCGGGCTGTTCATCGTGGTCGGCGGCATGGTCCAAACCGGGCTGATCGGCATGTTCGCCGACTTTCTGGTCAACGCGACCCACGGCCAGGAGGTCCTGGCCATCCTGCTGATTCTGATAGCCTCGGCAATCATCTCAGCCATCCTGGACAATATCCCCTTTGTTGCCACCATGATTCCGGTGCTGATCACCATGGGCGACAGTGGCATCGACGTAGTGCCTCTGTGGTGGGCGTTGTCGTTGGGCGCCTGTTTGGGTGGCAATGGCACGCTGATAGGTGCTTCGGCCAACGTCGTGCTCTCGGGCATCTCCAACCGCGAGGGTTATCCACTGACCTTCATCCGCTTCCTGAAAGTCGGGGCGCCGATGATGGCCCTGTCCATCGTCATCAGCGGCATCTACCTGGTACTGCGCTTTACCTGATCCACCTGCGGCCTGTTTGGGGATGGGGTGTGGCGGCTGATGGGGACACGTTTGGGATTGTTACCAAACAATTGTTCGTAGTATACTGTGCCCATGAAAAGCTCTGCGACATCGGCGCTCCAAGCCATGCAGCCCTGGCAGGGGCCGGCGATTCTGTTGCTGGACCTGGATGCCTTCTTTGCTTCCGTAGAGCAGCTTGACCACCCCGAATGGCGGGGCCAGCCGGTGATTGTCGGCGGCGACAGTCAGCGTCGGGGCGTGGTGTCCACCTGTTCCTACGAAGCCCGGGCCTTTGGGGTGCGTTCGGCCATGCCTTCGGCCCAGGCGGCTCGTCTCTGCCCCCAGGCCATTTGGACGCCGGGCAATTATCCCCGCTATATCGCGCTGTCCAACCAGGTGATGCAGGTCATGCGCGATGCCTCGCCGCATCTGCAGCAGGTCTCCATCGACGAGGCCTTTCTGGATATCTCGCCGGGGCGTTTTGTCGCCGAGCATCCGCTGCTGATAGCCGATGGGATCCGCCAGCGGGTGGCGCAGCTGGGGATTACCTGCTCCATCGGCCTGGGAACCTCCAAGACCATCGCCAAGATCGCCTCGGATATGGATAAGCCCAACGGGTTGACTGTCGTCTACCCCGGGCGGGAGGTTGATTTTCTGGCGCCGTTACCCTGCCGGCGGATGTCGGGCATCGGACGGGCGGCTGAGCAGGCCCTGCGGGAGTCTGGGATCCAGACTCTGGGAGAGCTGGCTGTGGCCGATGAGGCCGTGCTGAAGGCGGTCTTCGGCAAGAATGCCACCATGATGCGCCAACGCTGCCTGGGACAGGACGTTTCACCGGTGGTGGCTGACGACAGTGTGAAGTCGGTCTCCAACGAACTGACCTTCTCCACCGACCTGCTGGAGCTCGGCGAGATTCGTCAGGCGATAGCGATGCTGGCGGCCAAGGTCGCTCGCCGACTGCGCCGCAAAGGCCTGGCTGGCCAGACCTTTGCCCTGAAGGTCCGTTACGCTGATCTGACCATCCACAGCGCCCAGACCACCTTGAACCATCAGCTGGATGACGAGCATCAGTTCACTCCCCTGCTCTGGGCTTTGATCGAGCAGGTCTGGCATCCGGGTGAAGGCCTGCGTCTGATTGGCGTGGCCGTCTCGGGCTTTGGGCCATTGCCGGAGCAGCTGAGCATGGATATTGCTGCGGCAGGCCCCAACTCCCGGGCTTTGGTGGCGGCCACCGACAGGGTCAAGGACCGTTTTGGCGAGGGGGCAGTAGGCTTTGGCCGGGAGCTGCGTTTCAAAGACCGCGATACCGGCACCATCGCCCAGAAGAAGGACGATTACCGCCACCCGATATTGCCGGAATCACTGGACGGAGTCGAGAGGGATTTTGAGTAGCCTGGCGATGCGCTCGGAATAGACGGGCGCCTCAATGCCGGCCTCGCTGACGTCGATGATCGGCACGTCACTCCACAACCCCTCGAGGCGGTAGTAATCACGGATCTCGGGCTGGAAGACATGGACCACGATGTCCCCATAATCCAGCAGGACCCAACTTAGCTCAGTGGTGCCTTCACGGCCCTGCGGCTTGACATTGCCCTCCAGACGCAGGGATTCTTCAACGAAAGCGCAAATCGCGTCGACCTGGCGGTTGTTGGCGCCGGTGACGATGACGAAGTAATCAGTTATCAGCAAAGCCTCACGGACCTGTTGGATGACGATATCGGTGGCCTTCTTGGCGTCAGCTGCCCGGGCAGCCACCAGTGCCTTCTCCTTAGATGTCAGTTCGGTCACATTCTCCCTTTCTAAGCCGTGCCGCGTTCGCGGGCGATATAGGCGTTCCAGACCTCCAGGGAGTCCGGATGGATGAAACGATGGCGGCGGATCAGGTGATCCATGGTCATCTCAAAGGACTTCAGGAACAGTGCCTCCAGCGGCACCTTGCCGATGATGGTCCGCAGCGGTGTCAGGTTGCCCTGGGAGCGCAGCGGTTCGATCATGTCGGCGATGTAG